>NZ_SSXE01000619.1 GCF_021699195.1 Nonomuraea sp. MG754425
TGCGCGACGAGAGCGGCCGGCTCGTCGTCAACATCGAACTGGAGCTGCACGCGCGCGGCTGGCGGATCGCCGAGCTCCGCGCCAGGTTCAACGCCGCCCACTCGGTCAGCCGCCTGCTCAGCTCGGCGTCCGGGGCGGCGTTGAACCTGGCGCGGAGCTCGGCGATCCGCCAGCCGCGCGCGTGCAGCTCCAGTTCGATGTTGACGACGAGCCGGCCGCTCTCGTCGCGCA
>NZ_SSXE01000620.1 GCF_021699195.1 Nonomuraea sp. MG754425
GCGGCTCGACGTACGGGGCGAAGTCCCCGAAACTCACCGAGACGAGCGGGGGCCTGGCCTCCAGGACGGCGTCAAGCTGCTCGGGACGTCCCGCGAGCGCCCACGCCATGAGCCCGATCCCGTACGGACGTCCGCTCGCGGGACGTCCCGAGCAGCTTGACGCCGTCCTGGAGGCCAGGCCCCCGCTCGTCTCGGTGAGTTTCGGGGACTTCGCCCCGTACGTCGAGCCGC
>NZ_SSXE01000621.1 GCF_021699195.1 Nonomuraea sp. MG754425
CCGATGACCCGCACGCATTCTGGGAGCCCGTCGCCGCGCGGATCGAAGCAGTGGAAGTACGCCAACTCGCCATCGGCGATGTTGCGGCGGACCACGTAGCGGTGTGCCGGAAGGGCGGTGTCGATGACCGCCCAGTCATAGACCCGAAATCCCTTGGCGCCGATGCCGCAGGCGCGCCGCTGCCAGTCGCCGGCGTTCAGGTGCGCGGCCACCCGCGCCACCCGCGTCGG
>NZ_SSXE01000622.1 GCF_021699195.1 Nonomuraea sp. MG754425
GCGGTCGATCATCGCGGCGATCTCGACGTGCGTGTACGCGAACACCTCGTGCAGGATGAACACCGCGCGTTCCAGCGGCGTGAGCGTCTCCAGGACCACGAGCATGGCCAGCGACACCGATTCCGCCTGGATGACCTCCTGGGCCGCGTCGACCGCGTCCTCGGCGGGAGCCACCAGCGGTTCGGGCAGCCACGGCCCGACGTAGGTCTCGCGGCGGCGTCGAAGGGCG
>NZ_SSXE01000623.1 GCF_021699195.1 Nonomuraea sp. MG754425
GCCAACAACTTCGGCAGCGCCGTCCCGGTGGGCGGCGGCTGGTCGGCCTACAGCCGCCCCATCGCCGGCGACTTCGACAACGACGGCAACGGCGACCTGGCCGCCGTCAAGGACGACACCCTGCACATCTGGAACGGCAAGGGCGGCAACAAGTTCACCGGCCCCGTCACCCTCGGCCCCGGCTGGACCCCGTACGCCGCCACGCTGATGTCACTCGGCGACATCAAC
>NZ_SSXE01000624.1 GCF_021699195.1 Nonomuraea sp. MG754425
TGCCGGACGAGGCGATGCACATCACCACGGCCTTCCAGCTCGCCGGGTTCCAGCAGGTGATCGGGACGCTCTGGCCGGTCAACGACACGATCGCCGCCCGGGTGGCCGAGGGCGTCTACGCGGGCCTGGGCGGCGATCGTGTCGTTGACCGGCCAGAGCGTCCCGATCACCTGCTGGAACCCGGCGAGCTGGAAGGCCGTGGTGATGTGCATCGCCTCGTCCGGCA
>NZ_SSXE01000625.1 GCF_021699195.1 Nonomuraea sp. MG754425
GCCCCTCAGTGGCAGGGCACGCCGAGCAGGTGGCGCCCGTCGTGCATCAGCTCGTGCAGGAGTGTGCCCGTCTGGGAGACGGCGCCGTTGTCCATGAGGACGAGGTAGGCGAGGAGCAGGAGCACGGGTACGGCCAGGAGCCATGGCCGCAGGCGGGGAAGGGGGATGGTCGATGGAGTGGACAGTCCACTCATGTCAGGCCTCCTCAGGGTGACGCGTCCCAT
>NZ_SSXE01000626.1 GCF_021699195.1 Nonomuraea sp. MG754425
GTACGCGGGCGATGCCGCCGTCCCTCAGCAGCACGTCATAGCCCTCGGGCATGCCGGTTCTCCGTTTCTCGCCTGTCGGGCGGCTTTGGGCCTGGAGGTTTCTCCTGCCCGTCGGAGGCGGGGGTAAGTCCGGTCGGCTCGCGGGGTGAACTTTGCTGAACCAACAGCCGTCTTCGTGGTCGCCGAGACCATGACCTGTACAGGTATCCGTGCAGTGGGTCAG
>NZ_SSXE01000627.1 GCF_021699195.1 Nonomuraea sp. MG754425
CGGCGCGCCGGCGCCGCCCGCGCCCTCCGGAACGCTCCACATCGCGCCCGCCGCCCGGCTCGCCACCGGGTTCGCCGGAATCATCGGTTTCGGCGGACGCCGGTCCGGCACGTCTCGCCCGTCCGTCCGCCGAAACCGATGATTCCGGCGAACCCGGTGGCGAGCCGGGCGGCGGGCGCGATGTGGAGCGTTCCGGAGGGCGCGGGCGGCGCCGGCGCGCCG
>NZ_SSXE01000628.1 GCF_021699195.1 Nonomuraea sp. MG754425
AGCGTCGGCGAGCTGATCCAGAACCAGGTCCGCCTGGGCCTGGCCCGGATGGAGCGGGTCGTGCGCGAGCGCATGACCACCCAGGACGTCGAGGCGATCACGCCGCAGACCCTGATCAACATCCGCCCGGTGGTGGCCTCGATCAAGGAGTTCTTCGGCACCTCGCAGTTGTCGCAGTTCATGGACCAGACCAACCCGCTGGCCGGCCTGACGCAC
>NZ_SSXE01000064.1 GCF_021699195.1 Nonomuraea sp. MG754425
GACCGGCACCAACCTGTCGTACAACGGCAGCCTGGCCACCGGCGCGTCCGTCTCCGTCGGCTTCAACGGCACCTGGACCGGCACCAACCCGAACCCGACCTCGTTCAGCGTCAACGGCGTGACCTGCGGCGGCACCGGCACCCCGCCCACCGTGTCGCTGACCTCGCCGACCGCCGGCCAGCAGTTCACCGCCCCGGCCACCGTGCCGATCACGGCCAACGCCGCCGACTCCGACGGCACCGTCGCGAAGGTCGACTTCTACCAGGGCTCCACGCTGCTCGGCACCGACACCTCCACGCCGTACAGCTACAACTGGACGAACGTCGCGGCCGGCAGCTACTCGATCACCGCCAGGGCCACCGACAACGCCGGCCTGGTGACCACCTCGGCCCCGGTCGGGATCACGGTCTCGCAGAACACGGGCCCCGCGCTCGTGGTGAGCCCCACCGCGATCTCCGTGCCGGAGGCGGGCAGCGCCAACTTCGGCGTACGGCTCTCGCAGGCGCCCTCGTCGAACGTGACCGTCTCGGTGGCCCGCGTCAGCGGTGACACGGACCTGACCGTCGCCACCCCGACCAGCCGGACCTTCACCTCCGCGAACTGGAACACCGCGCAGAACTTCACGATCAACGCGGCCAACGACACCGACACGACCGCGGGCTCGGCCGTCTTCCGGGTGAGCGCCACCGGCTACACCGCCGTGGACGTGACCGCCACCGAGGCGGACGACGACGTCGGCGGCGGCAACGTGTACGTCCAGCGCTTCGTCGAGCTCTACAACGAGCTGCACAACCCGGCCAACGGCTACTTCTCGCCCGAGGGCGTGCCGTACCACTCGATCGAGACGTTCATGGTCGAGGCGCCGGACCACGGCCACGAGACCACGTCCGAGGCCTACAGCTACTACCTGTGGCTGGAGGCGGCGTACGGGCGGGTGACCGGCGACTGGTCGAAGTTCAACAACGCGTGGGCCTCGATGGAGAAGTACATCATCCCGGCCACCGCCGACCAGCCGACGAACTCCTTCTACAACGCCTCGAAGCCGGCCACGTACGCGCCGGAGTCCAACACGATCAGCAACTACCCGTCGCAGCTCGACTCCGGCGTCAGCGTCGGCACCGACCCGATCGCGAGCGAACTGCAGACCGCGTACGGCACCCGCGACATCTACGGCATGCACTGGCTGCTGGACGTCGACAACACCTACGGCTTCGGCCGCTGTGGCGACGGCACCACCAGGCCCGCCTACATCAACACCTACCAGCGCGGCCCGGAGGAGTCGGTCTTCGAGACGATCCCGCAGCCGTCCTGCGACACCTTCGCCTTCGGCGGCACCAACGGCTACCTGGACCTGTTCACCAAGGACGCCTCGTACGCCAAGCAGTGGAAGTACACCAACGCCCCCGACGCCGACGCCCGCGCCGTCCAGGCCGCCTACTGGGCGCTGACCTGGGCCAAGGAGCAGAACAAGGCCGGCGACATCTCCGCCACCGTGACCAAGGCCGCGAAGATGGGCGACTACCTGCGCTACTCGATGTACGACAAGTACTTCAAGCAGCCCGGCTGCACCAGCCCCTCGTGCCCGGCCGGCACCGGCAAGAACGCCTCCAACTATCTGCTGAGCTGGTACTACGCCTGGGGCGGCGCGACCGACTCCAGCGCCGGCTGGGCCTGGCGCATCGGCTCCAGCCACAACCACTCCGGCTACCAGAACCCGCTCGCGGCCTGGGCGCTGGCCAACGTCACCGAGCTGAAGCCCAAGAGCTCGACCGGCGTGGCCGACTGGAGCACCAGCCTGACCCGGCAGCTCCAGTTCTACACCTGGCTGCAGTCGGCCGAGGGCGCGATCGCCGGCGGCGCGACCAACAGTTGGGAGGGCCACTACGCCACCCCGCCGTCCAACCTGCCGAAGTTCCACGGCATGGCCTACGACTGGCAGCCGGTCTACCACGACCCGCCGTCGAACCAGTGGTTCGGCTTCCAGGCGTGGACGATGGAGCGGGTGGCGGAGCTGTACTACGCCACCGGCAACACCGACGCCAAGGCGCTGCTGGACAAGTGGGTCTCGTGGGCGCTGGACAACACCACGGTCAACTCCGACGGCAGCTACGAGATCCCGTCCACCCTCCAGTGGTCGGGCCAGCCCGTGGGCAGCTTCAGCGCCACCACCGGCATGCCGCCGGCCAACCCGGGCCTGCACGTGACCGTCCTGGACCACACGCAGGACGTGGGCGTCGCCGGCGCGTACGCCAAGGCGCTGATGTACTACGCGGCCAAGGCGAACCACGCCGAGGCCCGTGACACCGCCAAGGCGCTGCTCGACGGCGTCTGGACGAACCGCGACGCGGCCGGCGTGTCGGTGCCCGAGACCAAGACCGACTACCGCCGCGTGGACGACCCCGTGTACGTGCCGCCGGGCTGGAGCGGCGAGATGCCCAACGGCGACCCGATCAACTCGAACTCCACGTTCCTGTCGATCAGGTCCTTCTACGAGGACGACCCGGACTGGCCGAGGGTCGAGGCGTTCCTGAACGGCTCCGGCCCCGCGCCGGTCTTCAACTACCACCGGTTCTGGGCGCAGGTGGACGTCGCCGTCGCCCTGGCCGAGTACGGGCGGCTCTTCCCGTGATCTCCGTGCGAAAGGCAGCGATGATCGCTGCGGCGTCGCTGGTCCTGCCCCTCTCCGTGGGGGTGGGGCCGGCGGCCCACGCCGCACCCGCCTTCGCCTACGGCGAGGCGTTGCAGAAGTCGCTCTGGTTCTACGAGGCCCAGCAGTCGGGCGCGCTGCCCGCCTGGAACCGCGTCTCCTGGCGCGGGCCCTCGGGCCTGAACGACGGCAAGGACGCCGGCCTGGACCTCACGGGCGGCTGGTACGACGCGGGCGACCACGTCAAGTTCGGCTTCCCGATGGCGTTCTCCGCCACCATGCTGGCCTGGGGCGCGGTCGAGTACCGGGACGCGTACGCGGGCTCGGGGCAGCTCACCCACCTGCTCGACAACCTCAAGTTCGTCAACGACTACTTCATCAAGGCCCACCCGTCGCCGAACGTACTCTACGGGCAGGTCGGCAACGGCGGCACGGACCACGCCTGGTGGGGCCCGGCCGAGGCGATGGCGATGAACCGGCCGGCGTACAAGATCGACGCCTCGTGCGGCGGGTCGGACCTGGCGGGCGAGACGGCGGCGGCGATGGCGGCCTCCTCGATCGTCTTCCGCCCGACGAACCCCTCCTACGCCGACACGCTGGTGACGCACGCCAAGCAGCTCTACTCCTTCGCCGACACCGTCAGGAAGAAGTACAGCGAGTGCATCACCGACGCGTCCGGCTACTACAACTCGTGGAGCGGCTACAACGACGAGCTGGTCTGGGGCGCGATCTGGCTCTACCGGGCCACGAACGACGCCTCCTACCTGGCCAGGGCCGAGAGCGGCTACGCCGACCTGGGCACCGAGCCGCAGACCAGCACGAAGTCGTACAAGTGGACGATCGCCTGGGACGACAAGTCGTACGGCGCGTACGTGCTGCTGCACAAGCTGACCGGCAAACAGCAGTACCTGGACGACGCCAACCGCTGGCTCGACTGGTGGACGGTCGGCGTGAACGGCGCGAAGGTCGCGTACTCGCCGGGCGGCCAGGCGGTGCTGGACCGGTGGGGCTCGCTGCGGTACGCGGCCAACACCGCGTTCGCCGCGCTCGTGCACAGCGACACGATCACCGACGCCACGCGTAAGAGCCGCTACCACGACTTCGCGGTCCGGCAGATCAACTACGCGCTCGGCGACAACCCGCGCAGTTCCTCGTACCTGATCGGCTTCGGGGCCAACCCGCCGAAGAACCCGCACCACCGCACGGCGCACGGCTCGTGGACCGACCAGATCACCAACCCCGAGCTGACCCGGCACACCCTGTACGGCGCGCTCGTCGGCGGCCCGCCCGACCCGAACGACGCCTACACCGACAAGCGCGACGACTACGTCATGAACGAGGTCGCCACCGACTACAACGCCGGCTTCACCAGCGCGCTGGCCCGCCTCTACAAGGAGTACGGCGGCGCTCCCGCCGCGAACTTCCCGGCCCGCGAGACCCCGGACGGCCCCGAGATCTTCGTCGAGGCGGGCGTGAACGCCTCCGGCAGCACCTTCACCGAGATCAAGGCCATCGTGCGCAACCAGTCGGCCTGGCCCGCCAGGGTGCTGTCCGACGGCTCGTTCCGCTACTACTTCACCCTCGACGGCTCGACGACCGCCTCGCAGATCAGCGTGTCGTCGGCCTACACGCAGTGCGCCGCGCCGACGCTGCACCAGGCGAGCGGCAGCACGTACTACGTGGCCATCGACTGCTCGGGCCAGGCCATCGCGCCCGCCGGGCAGTCGCAGCACCGCAGGGAGGTGCAGTTCAGGATCACCAGCTCGGGGACCTGGGACCCGGCGAACGACTGGTCCTACCAGAACATCCCGACCACGCCCGGCACGACGCCGGCGCGTACGGACCACATCACCCTCCACAGCGGCGCCACCAAGATCTGGGGTGAGCCCCCGGGTCCCGTGGAAGCGGACACGACAGCGCCCAGCAAGCCGGGCAAGCCCGCGGTCTCGGCCGTCACGGGCTCCTCGGCCAGGCTGAGCTGGACCGCTTCCACCGACAACGTCGGCGTGACCGGTTATGACGTCTACCTGGGGTCCACCAAGGCAGGCACGGCCACGACGTCGTCGTTCGACCTGAGCGGGCTCACCCCGTCCACCGCCTACACCGCCCACGTGGTGGCGAGAGACGCGGCGGGCAACACCTCGGCGCAGTCCGACAGCACGGCGTTCACCACCTCGGGCACCGCGGACGGGACGCCGCCCAGCAAACCCGGCAAACCCTCGGTGTCCGGGATCACCGCCTCGGGCGCGCGGGTGAGCTGGGCGGCGTCCACGGACAACGTCGGCGTGAGCGGTTATGACGTCTACCTGGGCGCTGCCAAGGCGGGCACGGCCACGACGACGTCGTTCGACCTGACCGGACTCACGCCCGGCACCGCCTACACGGTGACGGTGGTGGCCAGGGACGCGGCGGGCAACAGCTCGACCGCGTCGGACGGCACCGCCTTCACCACCACCGCGGCCCCGGCCGGCGGCTGCGAGGCCACCTTCAAGCTGGTCAACTCGTGGAGCGACGGCTACCAGGCGGAGGTGACGGTGCGGAACGCCGGCACGTCCGCGTCCAGCGCCTGGACGGTCACCTGGAGCTCCGCCGGCTCGATCACCCAGCTCTGGGGCGGCAAGCACACCGTGTCCGGCGGGACGGTCACGGTCAAGAACGAGGCGTGGAACGGCGCGCTCGCGCCGAACGCGACCACCACCTTCGGCTTCATCGCCGGCGGCACCTCCACCACCCCCGACCCGATCACCTGCACCCTCACCTGACCCGAGACTCCGCCCCCGCCGCAACAGCGGCGGGGGCGGCTCCATCGAGGAAAGGCGCCGCATGAGAACACCTCGCGCCACGCCGGCTCCGCCCCGGGTCGGCCGGACGGCGGTGTCGCGAGCTGAACTCCACGACCTGCGGGCGCGTATGAGGAGGTGAGGCACAACCCATCCAACCCTGCCCCACACCATCCCGCCCGGATGGGACGGACGCGGCCGAAACCTCTGCTCGGCCGCGTCCGTTTGCCACGCACCCGCCCCGCCGCAAGGGGCTCACGCTCACCGCACCGCAGGCGACCCCGCGCTTGGGGACCTGCGTTTGGGGGCCTGCGTTTGGGGACCTGTGTTTGGGGACCTGCGCACGCGCCCCGCCGCAGGGCACCAGCGCTTGGGCGACCCGCGCTCACTCGACCGTGTGGACCCGCGCCCGCTCCGCTCCAGGGTGCCGCCGCAGGGGACCCCGCTCACTGCGTCCCCGGGGATCCGCGCTTCGTTGCGGGGGACCCGCGTTTGCTGCACCCCACGGGGCCCGCGCTCATCGCGTCGCGGGAACCCCGTTCACCCCGCCACGGGGAACCCGTGTTCGCTCGTGGCGGGAGGGGTGCTCACTTCGCGGTCGAGGAGGCCAGGGCGAACCGTTGCTGGGCCGCCTCGATCGCCGCGTCGTCCGAGAACTCCTCGAACGCGAGCTGGTGGTAGCGCTCCGGGATGAGCTGCCTGACCCGGTCCGGATACCCGGCGCCGGACTTGGGCACCCGCACCTCGGGCGGAATGTCGATCTTGACGGCGATCGGCCCCGAGGCCCGTACGGACGCCGCCCAGTCGGGGCTCTCCCCGGTGATCGCGCACATGTGGCGGGCGTAGACCCAGCGCACCTCGACCAGCGAGGTGGCGTCCGGCGGCTCGGTGCCGAAGGGCTCCACGGCGCACACGACGCGCGAGTCGAAGCTGTGCCCGTGGGCGTGGTGCTCGCCTGGCGATGCCTGCTCCAGGATCAGGGTCACCTGGGCGGCGAGCTCGTCGTCCAGCGTCGATGAGGGCTGCCTGGCGACGAGGAACGTCACCCCGGCCAGCGTCAGGCCGGCCAGGGTGACGATCGTCGCGATGAGCCCGCGACGGGTTTTGATCACGGGCTGGTGCAGGTCAGGGCCGGGGCGGTGGCCGGGATCGAGCCGGTCGCGTTGAAGCCGAACGTGGTGGACGCGTTCGCCGCGAGCTGCCCGTTGTAGGTGGCGTTCTTGACCGACACGTTGGGCGGCTGCCCGGACAGCACGCCGTTCCACGGTGAGCCGTCGAAGGCCTGCCCGCCGGTGTAGGTCCAGTTGACCGTCCAGCCGTTGATCGCGCTCGTGCCGGTGTTCTTCACGGTCACCTCGCCGGTGAAGTGGCCGGCCCAGCCGTTGTCGGTGGCCTTCCACGTGGCCGTGCAGGCGCCGTTGGGCGGGACGGTCGGCGTGACCGTCGGGGTCGGGCCGGGGGTGCTGCCGCCGGGGCCCACTCCGGTCACTTCGCCGTTGCCGCCGTCGAAGGCGACGTCGGAGCAACTGTAGAAGTTCTCGCTGCTGTCCGAGCGGATCCAGTGGGTGAAGATGATGTGCCGGCCGCTCTTGCCGGACGGGAGCTGGGCGTTCCAGTAGTAGTAGTTGAGCCCGCCGGCGCCGCCGGACTTGGCCGGGTCGGTGACGCTGCCGAACAGCTCCAGGTCGGACCACTTCAGCGGCCCGTCGGGGTTCCAGCCGTTCTTGGTGACGTAGTAGTTGAACTTGCCGGGGTGCTCGGCCCAGTTGCTGTGGCGCATCTGGATGTTGGCCCCGGAGGTCAGGTGGGTCTGCGGCCAGTCGGAGCGGACCGCGTTGTAGGCGCTGAAGTCGTAGGGCCCGCCGGTGCCGCCGCTGCAGAGCTGCCCGTCGGGGATGAATCCGGTGGTACGGCCCGCGCCGTCGGAGCGCAGCACCGCGAACCAGTTGTACAGGGGGGTCGCGCCGCTCTGGTTGACCGCGGCGGCGCAGGCGGGGTTGTAGGGGATGATCTGCCCGTTGTCCCGCAGGCCGTCCTGCCAGCACAGGAAGGTGCGGCTGCCGGGGAACATCGACACGCCGTGGGCCTGCGCCTGGGTGGGCGCCATCAGGACTGAGGTGATGAGGACCAGGACGGCGGTGACCGCCGCCGACTTGAACAACTTCATGGGGATTCCCTTGCGCTGACGACAGAGGAAACGTGCCCACGTCCTGCCCGCCCGGCCAGCGCATTGAATCACGTTCGGCGCGGATCCGACAACGACCGGTGAAACTTTCAGCCGATCTTGGTCATGGTTTCCGCTGGTGGCCCGGCCCGCTCGGCGCCGGTGGCGGGCGGCGTCCCTTGCCGTGTTCGCGGGCCGCAAGGAGGCTGAGAGCTGGGAGCGCTCCCAGCACACTCCCTTGTCAGAGAGGCGGGAGCAACACGTCATGAGGCACGCGCACATCCACCGCGTCCTGGGACACCTGATCATCGGGGCGGCACTCGTCATGGGCCTGTTCGCCGCACCGGCGCAGGCCGCGCCGGTGCTCTGCGAGAAGTACGGCTCCGCGAGCATCCAGAGCAACCGCTACATCGTGCAGAACAACGTCTGGGGCGCGAGCACCGCCCAGTGCGTGGACGTCAACCAGAGCGGCGGCTTCACCGTCACCCAGGCCGGCCACAACAACTCCACCAGCGGCGCTCCCGCCGGCTACCCGTCGATCTACGCCGGCTGCCACTACGCCAGTTGCACCACCGGCAGCAACCTGCCCATGCAGACGAGCGCCTCCGGCTTCGCCGCGCTGCGCAGCAGCGTCAGCATGACCTACCCGGGTTCGGGCGCGTACAACGCCTCCTATGACCTGTGGTTCGACCCCACGCCCCGCACCGACGGCCAGAACACCGGCGCCGAACTGATGATCTGGCTCAACCACCAGGGCCCGGTCCAGCCGATCGGCTCCCAGGTCGGCACCGCCAACCTGGCCGGCGGCACGTGGCAGGTCTGGTTCGGCAACGTCGGCTGGAACGTGATCTCGTACGTGCGCACCTCGCCCGTCACCTCGCTCGACTTCACCGTGGACACCTTCTACTCCGACGTGGTCGCCAGGGGCTACGGCCAGCGGTCGTGGTACCTGACCAGCGTGCAGGCCGGTTTCGAGCCCTGGATCGGCGGCGCGGGCCTCGCGGTGAACTCCTTCTCGTTCGGCACGGGCGGTGGCTCGGGCGACGCCAGCCCGCCCACCACGCCCGGCAGCCCCGGCGCGACCGGCACCACCGCGACCGGCACCACGCTGACCTGGGGCGCCGCCACCGACAGCGGCGGCAGCGGCCTGGCCGGCTACGACATCATGCGCGCGACCGGCGACACCTTCACCCGGGCCGGCACCAGCACCACCACGTCCTACACCGACACGGGCCTGACCCCCGCCACCACCTACCGCTACCGGATCAGGGCCAGGGACGGCGCGGGCAACCTCTCGCCCGACTCCGCGACCGTCACGGTCACCACCCTGCCCGGCAGCGGCAGCGGTGGCTGCGCGGTCACGGCCACCACCCAGAACGCCTGGCCCGACGGGTACGTCATCCAGCCGGTCACCGTCGCCAACCGCGGCTCCTCGGCCATGACCGGCTGGACGGTCACCTTCCCGCTGCCGTCCGGGCACACGGTCACCGGCATCTGGAACGCGTCCTACACCGTCGGCGGCGGCACGGTCACGGTCAGGAACCTGCCGCACAACGGCGCGCTCGCGCCGGGCGGCAGCACGTCCTTCGGCTACCAGGCGACGCGGCCGGCGGGGAACACGCAGGTGCCCGGCGGGTACGCCTGCTCATGAGGACGCGCGCGGGCAGGCTTTGCGAGGGGCCCGGCCCGCGCGGCGGAGGGGTACGGCCGGTGCTGCCGTACCCCTCGTCAATCGTGGCGCAGCGCGGTGTCGAGGTCGTCGAGGCGGGCTTCCAGTTCGCTCAGGCAGGCGGGGGTGAGCCGGCCCTCGCGCAGGCGGTCGGAGAGTTTCTGACGCAGGTTCCTGGTCGCCGAGGACGTCTCCGACGGGCCGTGCCGTGGTGCCAGCGCGTTCTGCAGCACCTGGGTGAGGTCGAGGACGACGTCGTCGTCCGTCGCGCCGCACGGGGTGCGCGCCCGCAGCACGGTCGTGAACCCGTCGGCGGCCTGCTCCACGGTGAGCACCGCGGACGGTGAGCTCTCGATCAGCTTCGCCGTGGGAGTGGGCGACGGCTGGGCCAGTTTCGGCATCGGCTCGGGCGGTGACGTCTGCTGGAACCACAGCAGCGCCGACAGCGCGATGGCCGCCGAGCCCGCCACCGTGAGCCCGCGCCGCACCTGGCGGCCCAGCGTCGCGGTGCCGAGCACGGAGGTGAGCCCGGAGACGATCTGCGCCGCGCTCGGACGGCCGCCCGGCTCGTGCGCCAGGCACCGCTGGCAGAGCGAGGCGAGCGAGTACGGCACACCGGGCACGCGCGGCGGCGGCTCGGTCCGGTGCGCGACCTCGATCTCCTCCCACGTCGTCCCCGGGTAGGGGGTGCGCCCGGTGAGCATGGTGTGCAGCAGCACGCCGAGGGCGTAGACGTCCACGGCCGGGTGGGTGGGCACGCCGAGCAGCCGCTCGGGGGCGACGTAGGGAGGGGTACCGCGGTCGTCGTCGGGGTCCCCGGCCCAGGCCGCGATGCCGAAGTCGAGCAGTTTGGGGCCGTCGTCGGTGAGCAGCACGTTCTCCGCCGTGACGTCCCGGTGCACCAGGCCGCGGGCGTGCCCGGCCATCAGCACCCGCGCCAGCCGCAGCGCGATGGCCGCGGCCTCCGGCCACGGCAGCGGCCCCTTCTCGACGCGCTCGGCCAGTGGAGTGCCGTCGAGCAGCGGCATCACGACGTACGCCGCGACGCCGCCGCTCGTGGTGACGGTCTCTCCGTAGTCGTAGATCTCGATGGAGTCGGGATGGATGAACCGGGCCGCGGCCCGGGCCTCGCTGCGCACGCTGACCCGTTCCCCGGTGTCGGTGTGCAGCGAGGCCGTGAGCACCTTGACCGCGATCATCCGGTGCAGGGACTGGTCGAAGGCACGCCAGATGACCGACATGCCCCCGCGGGCCAGCGGGTCCAGCAACAGATACCTGCGGGCCAGTACGTCCCCAGGCTCAAGCCGACTCACGGATGACCAGTTCCGTCGGGAGTACGGGATCGACTCCCGCCGCTCCCGTCAGGAGCAGCCGGGTGGCGACCGTGGCGAGTTCCTCGACGGGCTGGCGGATGGTGGTCAGGGCCGGGACGGTGTGCCTGGCGACCGGGGCGTCGTCGAACCCGATCACCGCGACGTCCGCCGGCACCTTGCGTCCCGCTCTGCGCAGGGCCTGGATCGCGCCCGCCGCCATCAGGTCGGAGGCGACGAAGACGGCGTCCAGGCCCGGTGCATGGCGTAACAACCACTGCATGGCGTGGGTGCCCGACGCGGCGGTGAAGTCCCCGTAGGCCACGGGGACGTCGGGCGCGCCGGCCGCCTGGAGGGTGCGGACCAGGCCCTCCAGGCGGTCACGGGCGCCGGGCAGGGACGGCGGGCCGCCGATGGCGGCCACGTTGCGGCGGCCGGTGAGCAGGAAGTGCTCGGCCGCCTGACGGCCGCCGTCGAAATTGTCGACGTCGGCGAACGGGAGTTTGAGGTCGTGGGGCGGGCGTCCGATGTTGCGGACGGGAACGCCCGAGGTGGATAACTTGATCGCCAGCGGATGGCGCTCTCGGGCGCCGACGATCAGCACCGCGCCGGACAAGGCGGGCAGCGTGGAGGAGGTGGGGGTGACGGTGGTCACCATGAGGTGGGTGCCGTGTTCGGCGATCACGGCGCCGGCCGCGGACAGGAGCCTGGCGTAGTAAGGCTCGGAGAAGAGCCGGGGGAGGTGGTCACAGATCACGGCTGTGACGCCGTCGGCCATGGTTTTGGCGGCCGTTCCCCGGGGTGCGCGTTGTCGGACGTATCCCATTCGGGACACGGCGTCGTAGACTTGGCGGCGGGTCGAGGTACTGACCCGCACCGAGCCTGTGAGGACTCGAGATGCGGTCGCGGGGGAAACCCCTGCAGCGGCCGCCACCTGTGCCAGTGTGGGCTGCTCGGTCATGGAGCACCTCGCGGAAAGATCCTGGGAGCGCTCCCACGTTACCAATGTTTCGCCGCTGTTAATAGGGCCTTTGCAAGGAGTGCGTCCCTCTGTGCGGACGCACTCCGAATTTGCTCAGCTAGGGGCCCTCGTCACCGGCAGAGGTTTCTGTGCCGGATGTGGATCACAGCATATTATCCGTGCCCGATTTGTCGTATCCGGAGATAAGGAAAACCTTCCTATCGGTGATCACCCGAAATCGGAGATGTCCGCGTCCTCGAGTTGGCCGTCGGAGTCGTCGTCGTTCTCGGGCTCCGACGAGCGCTCCACCGGCCGGCACCCGGAGCCGCAGCCGCCGAAGCGGGCGCTGTTGACGGGGGTGAACTCCGTGGCCGGAACACCCTTCAGGGCCGCGAGCATGGTGTCCTTCCAGATCGGCCCGGGGATCGAGGCGCCGAAGACCGAGGGGTAGGACCGTCCGCCGATGACGACGTTGTTGAGCTTGTAGTTCTGCGCGCCGCGCGGGTCGCCGATGCTGACCGCCCCCGCCAGGTCGGGCGTGAACCCGGCGAACCAGGCCGTGGCCTGCGCGTCGGTGGTGCCGGTCTTGCCGGCGGCGGCCCGGCCGATGCCGCCGACGCTGCGCATCGTGCCCTGGGTGAACACACCGGACAGGATGCTCGCCGCCGCGTCGGCGACCTCCGGGTCAAGGGCCTGCTTGCACTCGGGCTTGTAGTCCGTCGCCTTGCCGTCGCGGTCGGTGATCTTGGTGATCACCATCGGCTTGCAGTACTTGCCGCGCGCGCCGATCGCCGCGTAGGCGGTGGCCACGGTCACCGGGTCCATCTCGTTGGTGCCCAGCGTGAACGTCTCGTACTCGGTCAGCGGCAGGCCGTCGGAGCGCTTGATGCCCAGCGACTTCGCGGTCTTGATCGTGTTACACAGGCCGACGTGCTCCTCCAGCTTCATGAAGAAGGTGTTGACCGAGCCCCAGGTGCCGGTGGCTAGCGACTTGAAGCCGCCGCCGCCCTCGTCGTTGGTGACGGTGTGGGAGGGGTCGCCGATGTTCTCGCCCTTGCAGTTCTTGAACGTCGAGTAGTACGGCGCGCGGTAGCCGCTGCCGACGGTGAAACCGTCGTTGATCTTCATGCCCTCGCTGAGCGCCGTGATCAGGGTGAACGTCTTGAACGTCGAGCCCGCCTGGAAGCCGACGCCGCCGCCGTGCACGGCGTCCGCCACGACGTTGAACGACATCTCCTTCTTGCGCTTGTTGTTGCCGTACTTGCGGCTGGCGGCCATGGCCTTGATCGCGCCCGTGCCCGGCTCCACCAGCGCCTCGGAGGCGACCGGGTTGTCGGAGGCGAAGACGTGCTTCTTGATCGCGGCCTCGGCGGCCCGCTGCATCTTCGGGTCGAGCGTGGTCTGGATCGTCAGGCCGCCCCGGTTGAGGAACTGGTTCCTGGCCTTGGCCGACTTGCCGAACGCCTTGTTGCTCAGGACCTCGTTGCGGACGTACATGCAGAAGTACGGATACGTGCTGGCCTCGCAGCCGCCCGGCAGCGGGGTGCCCTTGTAGCCGAGCGGCTTCTTCTTGGCCTCGGCCGCCTCCGCGGTCGTGATCTTCTGCAGCTCGGCCATCCGGTCGAGCACCACGTTGCGCCGGTGCAGCAGCCGCTCGCGCTGCTTCTTGCCCAGGTTGGGGTCGGTCGCGTTGGGGTCCTGGACCGCGCCGGCCAGGGTGGCCGCCTGCACGAGGCTCAGCTCGGACGCCTTGACCCCGAAGAACCGCTTGGCCGCCGCCTCGACGCCGTTGGCGTGGGCGCCGAAATAGGCGATGTTGAGGTACTTCTCCAGGATCTCGTCCTTGCTGTACTTCTCCTCCACCGCCATCGCGTAGCGCAGCTCTCTGAGCTTGCGCGCGTAGCTGGCCTCAAGGGCGGCGTTGCGCTCCTCGTCGGAGGTGGCCGAGTTCAGCAGCACCTGCTTGACGTACTGCTGGGTGATGGACGAGCCGCCCTGGGCGATGCCGCCGGAGGTGAAGTTCTTGGCCAGGGCCCGGACGGTGCCCTCGATGTCGATCGCGCCGTGCTCGTAGAAGCGGAAGTCCTCGATGGAGATGATGGCCGTCTTCATGATCGGGGCCACCTCGTCGAGCGTGATCGTCTCGCGGTACTCCTCGTAGAACTGGGCGATCGGGTTGCCCCTGGCGTCGAGGATCGTCGTCTTCTCGGCCAGCGGGGGCTCCTTGAGCTCCTCGGGTTTGATGCCGAGGTCCTCCGATGCCGAGACGAACATCGCTCCGGTACCCCCGACCGCCGGCAGTGCGATGGCCGCGGCGACCACACCGGCCGCGGCCGCCGCCGCCGTCAGGCGTGCGACACTCGACAAACGGGAACCCATGCTGGTAAACCCTCCCCCTCCAGGCAATACGCTGCATCCTAAACCCGGGCATGGCGTGATCCATGTAAAAACTTGGACGTTCGGCCCGGCCAGATGGTTCGCAGTTTTCGCCGCGTGGAACGGGCTTTCACGCGCGACCTGATTTCCGCGCGGGGCGCGGCCCGCGGCCGGTTCGTCCCGGCGGGTGTGCGCGGCGGGTCGAGAATCCGTCAGGCCCCGGCAAAGAGCCGCGTGCCCGGCGCGGCACGGACGGTCCCGTCTGGCAACGTCTGCCAGGGCATTTATCGCCGGCCTTGGTGGAGGGCTTTATGCGTCGTCGTGTCGGCGGTGACCGCGGGCACGTGGATCGGCTGCTCGCCGCGGCCGGTTCCTGCTGGGGGGAGCGGCCCGGCGGTGACGGGTGCGTCGTCGCGGAGACGTACGACGAGGACCTGCGCGTCGTCGTGCGCACGCTGATGGTCGCGAAGGCGGTCTGCGGCCTGCTCTCGGCCCGGCTGGTCGTGCTGACCCGGCCCGAGTGGAGCACGCTGGCCGACGCGTTCGGCGCCGCGCGCGAGCTGCGGCCCGAGGTGCCGCCCGCCGCGCTGGTCACCAGCCGCGCCGACCGGGCCGTGCCCAGGGAGATCCCTGTCGTGCACGTGCACGGCACGGGGACGCTGAAGGCGTACGCGCTCTTTCCCGACCACGGGCCGTGCTCGATCCAGGAGGAGCTGCCCGCCCGGGTCGGGGCGTTCTTCGAGCGGCACGTCTGGCCGCACCGGGAGCTGATCAGGCGCAGCGCCGAGCGGGTGACCTGGCGGGCCACGGGCGACTACCAGTTCCGTACGGAGACCGAACGCCGCCAGCTCCGCCACCACGGCTGCGCCCGCCTCGGCCTCGACGCCGACCGGCCCACGATCGCGGTGCTCGGCCACGCGCCGGAGCGGGACGCCGAGCTGTTCGAGGTGACGCGGGAGTTCGCCGCCGCCGACGAGCACGCCAACTGGCTCTTCGTGGACCCGGTGCCCACCGGCGACCGGCCCCGCGTCCGGCACGTGGCGGAGACGCTGTCGCCCACCATGTTGTGGAGCATGGCCGACGTCGGCGTCACGTTCGCCGGCAGCGACCTGCCCGCCTTCGGCGTCCCCGTCATCCAGGCCGGCTGGTCGGAGGGCGGCGCCTGCGGGGCCACGCACGTGTCCGGCTCGCCGTACGAGCACCGGCGGCTGCTCGAGGAGGCCGTCGCCCGGCACGCCAAGGGCGAGACCATCCTCGGGCCCGAGCAGCGCGAGCGCGCCCGCCTGTGGTTGTGGCTGCGCCGCTGCGGGGGCGACGTGCCCAGCGAGTTGCTGCCCCGCTGGGAGCAGGAGGACGACTACGCGCGTGCGCTCGCCGTCAACCTGCGGCACGTGGAGCCCGGCGGAGATCCCCTCTACGGGGCGGTCGGGCGCATGTGGGAGCGGCGCGAACCGCTGCTCACCCGCTTCGACTTCCACGACCCGGCCGCGCTGACCCCGTTGGCGCGTGCCCGATGAGCAGCTTCCACCACCCGGACGGACCGATTCCTCCCAGGAGCAACCGATGACCAGCTCAGGACCAACCACCGACCTGGACCAGGTGATACTTCCCATCATTCCGCCCGTACACGTGACCAACGGCCGGATCCCCGCGCTTCAGGTCGCCGACCGGCTGCGCCGCGGCAGCCAGGTCGTGGGCAGGTTCGAGACGTCCGGGCTGGCCGGGTTCAAGGTCTCGGCGCAGGGACGGGCACTGCGGGTGTCGGTGTCCCTGTCGACGGACGAGCGCTCGGTGACCGGCTTGCCGGGCGGGCAGCCCGAGGCCGGCTCGCTGCCGCGGCTCGTGCAGGTCCGCTCACAGGGGCGGCTGCGCCAGTGCGTGCTGCTGCGCGGCAAGAAGGCGCACGCCAGGGTGGCCTTCGACCTGTCGCCCGAGGAGATCCCCGACGACGGCCTGATCTGCGTCGAGGTGCTGGACATCACCGAGGGCGACGGCGTCTGCGAGGAGGCGCGCGCGGCCGTGGCCGAGCGGATCACCCCTGACGGGGTGGCCGGGGTGCGGCTGGACAAGGTCGTCTTCGAGGAGCCGCCGCCGGTGGACTACGACCCCGACACGCTGGACGGGGCACGCTGCGAGCTGTACTCGCTGATCAGCGCGGGCGGGCTGGCGAACGTCCACCGGCAGGGCGCGCGGGTGCTGCGCTCCGGCCTGTTCGTGGTCAACCCGGTGCTGAAGGACCGCTTCGGGTCCAGCGGGCGCATCACGCTGCGGCTGGGCACCCGGGCGGAGCCGGTGAGCCTGATCCCCGCGACGTGGCGGCGGGTCAACAGTGAGCTGCGCTGGCTGCGGCACACCACCAGGAAGCTGCTGCACACGGCGGCGCCGTCCGTCGAGCGGGTGATCAGCGTCCGGGACGGCGACCTCGGGACGCCCGAGCAGCGCGTGCGCGGCAACGTGACCGAGCTGGAGCTGGACAGCCCGACCGGCTCGCCGCTGCTCGTGCTCCTCGGCCCCTGCCCGGACGCGCTGCCCACCCTGGAATCCGGCACCGCCCACTGACGACCCCGGGCTCCCGGCACCGCGAAGCGGCCCCGGCCGTGCACCGGTCCCGGGTCCACGCACCGGCCTCGGCCGCGAGCTGACCACGGATCCGCGCACCCGGGCGGCGGTCCGGGCGGCGTGGCCGGGCGAGACTAGGATGCGAGGTCATGGGCGAGGCCACCGGCGGGATCGACGCCATCGACAGGATCATCGAGCAGTGGCGTCGCGAGCGCCCCGATCTCGACCTGTCGGCCATGGGCGTCTTCGGCCGGCTCGCCCAGCTCACCCGGCTGATGATGCCCCAGGTCGACCGGGTCTTCACCAAGCGCGGCCTGCGGCAGGGCGAGTTTGACGTGCTGGCCGCGCTGCGCCGGGCCGGGCCGCCGTACACGCTGATCCCGTCGGAGCTGTCCGACGTGCTGATGATGTCGCGGGCCGGCATGACCAACCGGCTCGACCGGCTGGAGGCCGCCGGTCTCGTCGAGCGCAGCCTCGACCCGGCCGACCGGCGCAGCTTCCGCGTCAGGCTGACCGAGCAGGGCCTGCGGGTCATCGACGATACGCTCACCGAGCACGCCGCCAACCTCGCCCGCCTGGCCGCCCCGCTCACCCCCGAGGACGTCGAGACGCTCTCCCTGCTCATGCGCAAGCTGGCCGGCGGCCCCTTGGGCGACCGCGGGGACGCCGACGCCCCATGAGCCGGAAAAATGACGATCACCTGTGAAAACGACGCTGAGCGGGCAGGGAACCCGTGTGGGCGACAGCGGTTTGACCATCGAGACGATCAGGCACCTCCACTGCACGGTCATGCGCGCCAGCGGCGTTCTCGATCATGCGGGACGGGTCAGGTTCAGCGCTCGCATCAACGCCGTGTGGGACTGGTCGCCGGGTCCGATCCTCGTGTTCGACCTGGCCGAGCTGGAGTTCTTCGACTCGTCCGTCATCGGCGTGCTGGCGATGGCCATGCAGCGCATGGAAGAGGAGGGCAGCGGCCGGATCATCGTGATCCGTCCGTCCGACCACCTGCTGTCGGCGCTGCGGCTGACGGACCTGCTGACGCACGTGGAGCTGCGTGACACCGTCGAGGAGACGGTGGCGGAGCTGATACTGCGGCCGGGAGAGCGCGCCGCCACCGAGCCGGACGTACTCTCACCCCCTCCCGCGCCGGACGTCTCGGGTCACAGCCCGTAGGTCTCCAGCAGCCGCAGCCAGATCTCGCTCACCGTCGGGAACGACGGCACCGCGTGCCAGAGCCGGTCGAGCGGCACCTCGGCGGTCACCGCGATGGTGGCGGCGTGCAGCAGCTCGGCCGCGCCCGGCCCGGCGAACGTGACGCCGAGCAGCACCTTCCTGTCCTCGTCCACGATGGCCCTGGCCTTGCCGCGGTAGCCCTCGCCCAGCAGGTACGCCCCCGCGACCGCCGCCATGTCGTAGTCGACGACCCGGATCCGGAAGCCGTCCGCGCGTGCCATCGCCTCGGTGCGGCCGACCGCGCAGACCTGCGGGTCGGTGAAGACGACCTGCGGCGCGCCGTAGCCGTCGGCGAGGTCGCGCATGGCGGGCAGCTCGTCGCCCCGCGCCCGCGCGGCGATCACGTCGCCGCAGATCCTGGCCTGGTACTTGCCCATGTGCGTCAGGAGCGCCCGCCCGTTGACGTCGCCCACGGCGTACAACCAGCCGTCCGCGACCCCGGTGGCCCGCATGCTGTCGTCCACCGGAACCGTCGCGCCGTCGGGCAGGCCCACCGTGTCCAGCCCGAGGTCGCGGGTCGCGGGGTGGCGGCCGGTCGCCACCAGCAGTTCGTCCGCCTCCAGCGGCGGCCCCTCCGCCAGGTGCACGGTCACCTTGCCGCCGGGCTCGGGACGTTCGACCCGGACCGCCTCGGTGTGGGTGCGCACGTCGATGCCCTGCTCGGCGAACGACTCGGCGAGCAGTTCGCCCGCGAACGGCTCCATGCGGTTGAGCAGCCCGCCGCCGCGCACCAGCATCGTGGTCTGCCGCGCGCCCAGCCCGTGCATGGCCTGCGCCATCTCGCAGGCGACCACGCCGCCGCCGATCACGGCCAGCCGGCCGGGGATCGAGGTGGCCGCCGTCACCTCGTGGCTGGTCCAGGGGGCCGCCTCGGCCAGACCGGGGGTCTTCGGCACGGCGGCGGTGCTGCCGGTGGCGATCACGACGGCCTGACGGGCGGTTAGCACGCGCTCGTCGCCGGTCTCGGTCGTGACGCGGACCCGCCTGGGCCCGTCGAGCCGGCCCCGGCCGCGGACGAACTCGGCCGGGACGCTGCGCACCCACTCCACCTGGCCGGAGTCGTCGTAATCGGACACGGTCCGGTCGCGCCGGGCGAGCACCGCGGTCACGTCGATGGGCCCGAGCGAGAGCCCGGGGACCCGCGCCACCTCGCCCGCCAGATCGATCGGCCGCAGCAGCGCCTTGCTCGGCACGCACGCCCAGTAGGCGCACTCGCCGCCGGCCAGCCGCTCCTCGACGATCGCCGCCGTCAGGCCGCCCCGTACGGCCCGGTCGGCGACGTTCTCGCCCGCGGGCCCCGC
Source organism: Nonomuraea sp. MG754425 (assembly GCF_021699195.1). Taxonomy (GTDB): domain Bacteria; phylum Actinomycetota; class Actinomycetes; order Streptosporangiales; family Streptosporangiaceae; genus Nonomuraea. Next base: position 19,001 of record NZ_SSXE01000064.1, read on the forward strand.
GCCGATCACGATCACATCGAACTCGTCAGCCACCCCTGCCTCCACAACCACTCTGTCCGGCTCTCCATGCGATGCTTTCACGCCCGGCCCCCTGGGCGTCGTTCGCCATGGCGTACCGCGCACGTCGCGGCGCGTTAACCCGAGAGTCGTAGCGTGCCCGCATGACTGATCGTCACCCCACCTCGGTGCCCTTCCGGCAGCGTACGGAGGGCTATCACACGTTCCGGATCCCGGCGGCCGTGGTGACCGGGGCCGGTACGGTGCTGGCCTTCGCGGAGGGGCGGCGGGGTTCGGCCGCCGACTCCGGGCACATCGACCTGGTGCTCAAGCGGTCGTCCGACGGCGGCCGGACGTGGGACGAGGCGCGGGTGGTGGCGACGGAGCCGGGCCGCGGCACGGCCGGGAACCCGGCCCCCATGGTGCTGGACGACGGCAGGATCGTGCTGGTCTTCGTCCGGCAGGGCGCGGCGGCCACGGAGGCGAAGATCCGGCGCGGCCAGGTCGAGCCGGCCGCGGGACGCCGGGTGTTCGTGCAGGTCAGCGCAGACGACGGGGTCACCTGGTCGGAGGCGCGCGAGATCACCGGGAGCGTGAAACGGCCGGAGTGGCGCTGGTACGCGACCACCCCGGGGCACGCGCTCGTGCTGCGTCAGGGCGCGCACGCCGGACGTCTCGTCGTGCCCGCCAACCACTCGCTGCCGCCCACCGGCCAGGACGACGGGACCGAGGGCAGGTACAACGGCGGCCACGCGCTGCTGAGCGACGACGACGGCCAGAACTGGCGGATCGGATACGTGGACGACAACCCCGACGGGTACGTCAACGTGAACGAGAGCACCGCCGCCGAACTGCCCGGCGGTCGCCTCTACGTCAACACCCGCACCGACTCCACCGCCCCCGGCACCCGGGCCGACGCCTGCTCCTCCGACGGCGGGCAGAGCCTGGAGTTGCCGTTCCGGCCGCAGGCCGGGCTGGCCGGGCCGGTGGTGGAGGGCAGCGTGTTGTGGTGCGAAGGGCCGGACGTGCTGCTGTTCTCCGGCCCGGCGGCCCCCGACGCGCGGGCGCTGATGACCGTGCGCGCCAGCGACGACCACGGCGTCACGTGGCGGGTGGCGCACACGGTGTCGGGCCTGCCCGCCGCCTACTCCGACCTGGTGCGAGTGGACGCCGACACCGTGGGGCTGCTGTTCGAGACGGGCGACTTCGGGCCGTACGAGAGCATCGCCTTCCGCCGCATCCCGGTCTCCGAGCTGGCCGCGTCCACCGGGTAGCCGGTCACCGCTCGGCGGCCGTGTCGGGGTTGAGCACGTTGAGCACCATGATCAGGCCGTGTACGACGTCGTCCTCGGTGCGCAGGTGCGACAGGTGCACGGTCAGCGGGGCCGGCCGGCCCCGGCGGTTCACCGCGTCGAGCACCAGCCCCTCCACCTCCTCCAGCGGGTTGGAGCCGTCGGCGAGCGCGGCGCGCAGGCGCGGGAGGAGCAGATCGAGGGGCAGGCCGATGTCGAGCCCGGTGAGCGTCTCGCCCACGGCCTCGTCGGCGCGCACCCCCCACAGCTCCTCGGCCCCGGGGCTCCAGACCACCACGCGCAGGTCGTCGTCGAGCACCACCACGGCGTCGCCGAGGCTGCGCACCACCGAGGAGACGAACCTGTTGACCTCGTCCAGTTCGATCGTGCGGGCCGTCAGGGCGTCGTTGATGTGCTGGAGCTCGTCGTTGGTGGACTGGAGCTCCTCGTTCATCGTCTCCAGTTCCTCGTTGGTGGACTGGAGTTCCTCGTTGGTGGTCTCGAGCTCCTCGTTGGTGGACTGGAGTTCCTCGTTGGTCGTCTCCAGCTCCTCGTTGAGCGACTGCAGCTCCTCGTAGGCCTGTTCGAGCTGGTTGTTGGCCTGTTCGAGTTCGTCCCTGAGCTTGCGGTAGCGGGTGACGTCGTAGAAGTGGATGCCCATCCCGACCAGGTTGCCCGAGGCCAGCAGCGGGACGACCGACACGTCGAAGACGCCGGCCCCCGCCGAGCCGACGCGGTGCCAGACCACCTCCTGCAGCTCGACCGGGCGCAGGTCGTGGCGGGCCTGCTCGATGACCGAGCGCAGCTCCACGGGACGGTAGGAGACCTCGAGGTCCTGGAAGGGTCGGCCGACGTCGCGCGGGTTGAGGTTGAACAGGGCCTCGGCCTTGGAGTTGGCCAGCGCCAGGTTGCCCGACACGTCCACGACGATCTGGGCCACGGGGCCGGAGGCCAGCGCCACGGACGCCAGCGTCGGCAGGCGCGAGGCCAGGTCGGCGGCGGCGCCGGTGACCGACCACGGCGCGCGGTGGTTGTGGCCGGCGGTCCTGATCTTCCTGAACAGCCGCATGCGCAGGTCCACCGGCTCGAACTTGTCGCTGTGGTTGAGCAGCATCTCCGCCTTGCCCAGGAAGAGGAACCCGGGGTCGGACAGCGCGAAGTGGAAGCGCCGGATGATGTTGAGCTGCATCTCCGTGTTGAAGTACATCAGCGTGTTGCGGGCCAGCAGCAGGTCGACGCGGGAGATCGGCGCGTCGTGGGTGAGGTCGTTGCGCCCGAAGATGAGCTGGCGGCGCATGTCGCGGCGGAAGGTGAAACCGTTCTCCACCGGCTCGAAGTAGGTCTCGCGCAGGTCGATCGGCAGGTCGGCGAGCGAGCGGTCGGTGTAGGCGCCGGCCCTGGCGACCTGGAGCGCCTTCTCGTCGAGGTCGGTGCCGTAGATCTTCACCCGGTCGCGGAAGGCGTCGATGCCGAGCTCCTCGGCCAGCACCATGGCGACCGTGTACGCCTCCTCGCCGGTGGCGCAGCCGGCGCTCCAGACCCGGATGGGCTGGCCGGCCGGCTTCTGGTCGAGCAGCGCGGGGATGACCAGCTCGCGCAGGCGCTGCCAGGCGGCGGCGTCCCTGAAGAAGCCGGTGACGTTGATCAACAGGCTGTCGAAGAGCCGGGTGAACTCCTCCGGCTCGAATTCGAGCAGATCACGGTATTCGCCGTAGTCGTGCAGCTTCAGCGCCTCAAGCCGGCGGGCGATCCGCCGGATCAGGGTGTTGCGCTTGTATCCCGTGAAGTCGAACCCGCGTGTCTCCTTGAGGAGCAGGAGGAGATCGTCGAATTCACGCTCTTCCTGTGTCGTCACAACGGCAGCCTACGCCGGTCCGGCCTGCTCACCCGCGCATCCGCGGGTGATCGCCGTGACCGATGCCCGATCGCAGCATGCGAATGATGTTCGGGGCCGCCGCCGGCGGGGTCAGGGAGCGGCCGGCGGCACCGGCTCGTCGCGGGTCAGGATCGAGCGTGCTTCCGACAGGCTGTGGCGCAGGGCCAGCAGGCTGTCGTCGCAGCGGCGGCGGGCGCTGAGCAGCCGGGTGCGGGCCTCGGTGGTGCGGGTGAGCCGGTCGTTGAGCGCCTGCTGCTGGTTCAGGGCCCGCTCGCGGAGCGTGCGCGAGCGGTAGATGGCCGTCGGCAGCCCGCTCGTGTCGGGCTCGGCCTGCGGCGCGGGCGGGTGGGGCGCCGGCCCGGACGGGTCGGCCGGCGACGTCCGGCGACGCGAGCGGTGCCGTTCCTTGCCCCCGGCGTGCGCGCGTGGCACGGCCCGCAGGCGCGGCAGGTGCCGGCGGCCGACGGACGGCTCGTCGGTCCGGTACTCCTCGACGCCGGCGGCGGCCAGCGCCTCGGGCATGCTGGCGAACACCGGGATCGGCTCCGTGGAGCGCTCGGCCATCAGCGCGACGAGCCGGTGCAGCGACGGCCGCGGCTCGGCCAGCGCCAGGTGGCCGCCCGACCCGCGGAGCGCGCGGTGGGTCCTGGCGAGCAGTTCGAGCCCGTTCAGGTCGCAGAACCACAGGTCGCCCGCCGCCACCACCACCCGTTTCACGGGGGTCTGCGGCAGCGGGTCGAGGAAGGCCGCCAGCACGGGTTTCGTGGTCGAGTCGAGCTCTCCCGTGAGCGCGATCACCAGGGTGGTGTCGTCGATCGGGACGAGGCGTACCGACAGTTGCATCATGGCGAGCCCCCTCTTTCTGGCCGAGGCGCGTTCGGGTGGGGCCGCGCCCGGCAGATTTCCAGCTCGGACCCATCCTCGCGCCTCGTCGCGCAAAGGGCCAGGCGATTCGGCATTCAGGCAGGCCCCGGATCGACGAGCGGATTGGGCAGGGTGGTCCAGCGGTCGCCGGGCGGGGCGTCGTCCAGGCGCGCGAGCAGGTGCGCCTTGGCCGGGAGGCGCTCGCCGAGGAGGGCGGCCCGGTCGGCGCGTACGTCCGGGGTGTCCGGCAGCGTCTCGGACGTGTGCCGGGCGGCGGCGGCCACGATCGCCCAGAGCCGGGACTCCACGGCGCGCTCGCGCCGCCCGAAGACGGCGACCAGGCTGCCGAACGTGGTGCCGACCAGCGAGCCGAACAGCTTGGCGCGCAGCACCGCCGGGTCGTCGTCGAGCAGCCTGGCGCTCACCGGCGGCGGCTCGATGCCGTTGCGGGCCAGCCGGGCGGGGCTGATCCGCACGTCGGCCAGGTCGCGGTAGACCAGCCGGGACGGCAGCCCGTCCGGGCCGAGCACGACCAGCAGGTTCTGCCCGTGCGCCTCCAGGGCCACGCCGAGCGCCAGCATCCCCAGCGTGCCCGTCAGGGCCAGGCGGGCGAAGACGGCCAGCCAGGCGGCCGGGTCGCGGGCCGTCGCGAGGGTGACCGCCGCGACGGGCAGCACCGTCCCCGGCGGCGTGGGCTCGCGGAGCAGGACCGACAGGTCGGCGCTGGGCGCGCCGCCTGTCGCGCCGGCGGCCCCGGCCAGGTAGCGGGCGATGCGCAGCGCCCCGCCGCACCGCGCGGCCACGGTGGTGAGCAGGGCCGACAGCGGGACGCAGTCGCGTACCGAGCCGGGGGAGATGTCGCGGACCCCCGAGGTCATCCGCGTGGTGAACGCCGTCTTCAGGTGCGGGCCGCCGTCGAGCGGGGCGAGCGTGCGCACGGACATGAGCGGGCGGGCCGGGACGACCCCCGTGGCGTACGGGCGCAGGCCGAGCGCGGGCAGCACGTGCCGGGTCTGCCACGGGTGCACGGGCAGCAGCAGCCGGTCGCCGTCCACGAGGGAGCCCGGCCACGGGCCCGACACGAGGCACTCGCGCAGCGGCAGCGCCAGCAGGTCGAGGGCGACGGTGGGGCGGTGCTCGGGCATGTACGCGAGCTGCTCGGCCACGGAGACGCCCGGCCGGTTGCGGCACCCCGGGTGATAGGGATGGCCGTCCACCACGCTCTGCTCGTGCTCCTCCGGGGTGGCGGCCGGGCGAGGGGAGGCGCCGGCGCGTGACAACGCCAGCGAGGCCACGCTGTTGTCGAGGTCGGAGACCAGGCGCCCGGTGCCGGGCAGGCCGAGGTCGGCCAGCAGCCTGGCCGGGTGGGCGCGGGGCCGGCCGTCCAGCCACAGGACGGGCTCCTCGCCGAGGTCGTACGGCCGGCGCTCCCGTCCGGTCAGCTCGCGCCCGCCGGGCAGCAGCACGCGGGACGGCCCGGCGGCGGTCAGGCCGGGCAGCGGCTCGTACAGCAGGCCCCGCCACAGGCGTCCGAGGACGGCGGCCCGCGCGCCGGGGAGCGCCGCCTCGTAGCGGGCGCGGAGATCGGGCCGCACGCGGCTCAGCTCGGCGGCGAACTCCGCCTCTGCACGCCTCATACGACTCACCTTTCCCGGTAACCAGCCTGATAGCTACGCTGTGGGCACCAAGGGGGGCCGACGGGTAGGAGTAGGGTCGCCATGGCATCTACCGACGGCCTCCCTCCCGCTCCCGCGGCGGATCGCGAAGCCGAACCGCTCGCGGTGACCGCGCTGCTGAACTGCCTGATCCGGGAGGTGGCCCGGCCCGCCGAGCCCGGGGTCTTCCTGCTGCCCGCGACCGGCCGGCTGCTGCGGGTCGGCGGCGCGCGCTTTCCGGCCGTCCCCGCCCTGCGCGCTCCGGACGGCTGGGTCCCGCTGTCGCTGCCGGAGCTCGTCGCCCTGACCGCGGCCGAGCTGCGCGCGGGCACGGGGGTGGCCAACGACGCGCTGCCCGCCGAGATCCTCGACAGCCGGGCGGTCACCGCCGCCCTGCTGGCGGCCAGGAGCGCCGCCGCGCCGCCCGGCGACGCGTACCTGCGCTCCGAGCAGGCCCTGGTGGCGGGCCATCGCTACCATCCCGCGCCCAAGGCCCGCGGCGGGGGCGGACCGGAGTCGTGGTTGCGGTACTCGCCCGAGGCGCGGGCGAGCTTCGCCCTGCCGCTGCTCGGCGTGCCCGCGGGAGACCTGGTGGGCGACGGCGACACCGGCGCGCTGGACCGGCTCTGCGGCCCGCCGGGCGACGGGCTGGTCCCGCTGCCCGCCCACCCCTGGCAGATGGAGCTGCTGGACGGCTCCCGGGCGGGGCCGGGCGGCGGGCGGCTGCGCCACCTGGGCGAGACCGCCGCCACCGCGGTGGCCACCGCGTCCGTCCGCACCGTGTACCTGCCGGAGGCGGACCTGTTCTGCAAGTTCAGCCTCGACGTGCGGATCACGAACGACGTCCGCCGCCTGTGGCTGCACGACCTGCGCCGCCTGTCGCTCGTCGCGGCCCTGGTGGACGTGGCCTTCGACGACCTGCCCGCCCACCTGCCGCGCCCGTCCGTGCTGCGCGACCGCGGCTGGCGCGGGGCCGAGCTGGACGGCGACGGAGGCGAGGCGCTGGCCGTGATCGTCCGCGACGGGCTGGGCGAGCACCTGCGCCCCGGGCTGACCGCGCTGCTGGCGGCGGGCATCAGCGAGGGCTTCCCCGGCAACCCGCTCGACGGCCTGGACGCGGATGCGGCGCTCGAATGGTGGCGCCGCTACCTGGAGCACGTGGTGCCGCCGGCCCTGCACGCGTACCTGCGGCACGGGGTGGTGCTGGAGTGCCACCTGCAGAACGTGCTGATCGCGGTGGACGATCGCGGCCTGCCGGGGCAGGCGCTGTTCCGCGACCACGAGGGGGTCAAGCTGGTCGCCGAGCGGCACCCGGGGCTCACCGCGCCCGTGCTGGACGGCGTGCGGGCCTGGGAGCGGCTCGTGTACTGCCTGCTGACCAACAACCTCTGCGAGATCGCCGGCGCGGTCGGGGCCCGGCATCCCCGGCTGCGGGACGAGCTGTGGGCTCGGGCCAGGGCCGTCTTCGCCGAGGCGGCCAAGGAGTACGGCGACCCGCCCGAGCTGCGCGACCTGCTGTCCGCCACGCACGTCCCGGCCAAGGCGAACCTGCTGCTGCGCTGGCTGGACGCCGACGGGGCGGCCATGCGCTGGGTGCCCATCCCGAACCCGCTGCGACCGCACTCCGGCGGCGCGCCCTGACGCGCCGGCCTCACGCGCCCTCGTGGGGGCGCAGCGCGCGCAGCAGGTCGTGGCGGGTGCAGGCGGCGGTGCCGCGGCGGCGTACGACGACCCCGGCCGCCGCCTGGCCGGCCTCCGCGGCCTGCTCGGGGGTGGCGCCGGCCGCCAGCCAGAGCGCGAACGCGGCCGTGTGGGCGTCGCCCGCGCCGGCGGCCATGTGCCGGGGGGCGGGCCGGGCGTGGGTCCGGTACGGCGGGCGGCCCGCGCGGTGCAGCAGCGTGCCCTCCCCGCCGAGGGTGGTCACCACCATCGCGGCCCCGGTCAGCTCCAGCAGCCGCGCCGAGCGGCCCGTCAGGTACGCGGCCCGGTCGGCCACGCCGTCCCTGTCCCCGTCGCCGAGCAGGCGGACGGCCTCGGCGTAGTCCGGCAGCACGGCGGCCGGCGCGCAGGGCCGCCATCTGGCCACCCCGTGCGCGTCCACGACCAGCAGCGGCAGCCCGGCCAGCGCCAGCCGCACGGCCCGGGTGCACACCCCTCCGCCGTAGTCGCAGGCGATCACCACGTCGGCCGTCGCCAGGGCCGCGGACATCCGTCCGAGCAGGTCGCGCTCGGCCGCCTCGGGGATGGGGTGCTGCTCGCCGTGGCCGGCGGTGTGCCGTCCCGGGACGGTCAGCAGATCGGCGGCCACGCCGAGCAGCCGCAGCGAACGTTCCAGCCGCGCCGCCCGGGGGTCGTCGCCCACCACGCCGACGAGCCGGGCGCGCGCTCCGAGCGCCACCAGGTTGACCGCGGCTCCGGCGGCGCCGCCCGGCGCGTCCTCGACCGGCTCCGCCCCGGGTGCCTCCCGGCCGCGCGGCCACGAGCCGGGCAGGACGTCGCCGACGACCACGGCGTTGATGACCCCAGCTATGTCCATGTGGGGCGATTACCGGTAAAAGACCAGTTCAAACCAGCGTGCTCGGTAGTTAACCGGGAAAACGCGCGGGTAGCGAGGCGCTGTGCACGGGGCGCGCATCCGGGCGGCGCTGCCCGCGCGACGTCTCGGTGGACATGGTGACGGAGCAGGTGGTGGACCTGCCCCGCGGACCCGCTCTGGAGGGACGATGACCGACCGAGCCGTGCTCGACGAGCTGCGACAGGCCATTGACGAGGTGTTCGACGGGCGGGAGCGGGTCGCGATGCGGGAGCTGTACGCCCAGGCGTCCCGGCACGTGGGCCTGCCGGCTGACCTGCTGACGCACCTCAACGAACTGCCCGAGGGCGCCTACGACCGGCGGGAGCTGATCGAGGCGATCAACGAGGTGATCGTCCGCAGGGGCGAGCAGGACACGCTCGGCCTGCTGGAGGTGCCCGGCCGGGACTTCGCGGACGAGGACGAGGGCCCCGATCTGATGCGGTAGGCATAGCGGGCGGTGCCAGGGGGCGTCTCAGAGAATGATGTCGATTCCCCCTGGAGGTGACCATGGACGCCGCGGACGAGCAACGCTTCCGCGAGTTCGTCGATGCGCGTTCTCCCGCGCTCATGCGCCTCGGGTTCCTGCTCACCGGTGGTGACCAGCACGCGGCCGAGGATCTGGTGCAGACGGCGCTGGCGAAGCTGGCGGCCCGATGGCGGCGGGTGGCCGCGCCGGAGGCGTACGCCAGGCAGATCATGTACCGGCAGCAGGTGAGCTGGTGGCGGACGAGCGCGCGGCGGGGCGAGGTGGTCCGGGAGAGCCCGCCCGAGCGGGAGGAGCGCGACGCGCACCACCAGAGCGAGTTGCGCCTGGTGCTGCGCTCGGCCCTGGCCAGGCTCACCGCACGCCAGCGCGCGGTGCTGGTGCTGCGCTACTTCGAGGACCTGCCGGAACAGGAGGTGGCCCGGGCGCTGGGCTGCTCCGTCGGCACGGTCAGGAGCACCGCGCACCGATCGCTGGCACGTCTGCGCGAGATCGCGCCCGAACTGGCACTGGACCTGGAGGTGACCGCGTGACCCGGCTGCTGCGCGACACGATGGAGGAGTGGGCCGGCGAGGCCAGGGTGCCCGCCGGACTGGCGGATCGGGCGCTACGGAGGCGCGCCTGGACGCCGTACGGTGCGGCGGTGCTGGTGGCGGCCATGATCGCGGCCGTCGCGGTGTTCGTCACGGGGCAGCGCGCGCCCGAGCCCGCCGTGCGCCCGGCCGCCGGCATCGAGCTGCCGGCCAGGCCGTCCCCCGCTCCGGCGGACGTGCGCGCTGATCTTGAGCACAGCCCGCCGGCCAGCCTCATCGCCGCCGGGGGGCTGGCGGTGTCGGCGTATTACGTGACCGAGGTGGAGCGCCCTCAGGACGCCCCGCCCAGGACCCGGCGGACCTGGTCGCTGTACGACCCGCGCACCGGCGGCTACGAGCGGACCGCGTACGCCTGGGTGGACGTCGCCCCCGGGCTGCAGGTCGCGGCCGTGATCGAAGGCGACCTGCTCGGCCGGCGGGTGGGCGTGCTGGACCTGAACACCCGGCAGATGCTCGGCTGGTTCGAGCTGGAGCACTCGGTGGGCGCGGTCGCGTGGTCCCCGGACGGCACCAAGATCCTCGCGACGGCCTACTCCGGCTACCCGGATCTCCTTCAGGGCGAGGGCGACGAGATCGGCCCGCTGATGAGGGAGAGCCCGCGCATCGGCTACTACGTCATCGACGTGCCGGCGGGCACGTCCGGCTACCACGAGCTGAAGCCGCTGCCCGGCCTGCTGAGCCGCGCGGAGGTGAGCGGGAACGCCCGCCAGGACCTCGGCTGGAGCCTGGACGGCGAGCTCATCTGGAGCCCCACCAACACCAGGCCCGACCGTCTCTTCTACACCCTCGACGGCCAGGAGCGCCCGGCGCCCGACGGCCAGCGGTACGTCGCCTACTCGCGGGCCTCGGCCACCTCGCCGGACGGCCGTCTGGTGCTCGGGGAGGACGGCCTGCCCACGAAGATCACCGAGGCGGCGACGGGGAAGGTGGCGGGCCGCCAGCGGGTGCTGCAACTGCACGCCTGGGCGGACGACGACAACGTGATCGCGCTGGGCTGCGCCGGCAAGTGCGCGGACGAGTTCAACGGCGGCCCGGTGCTGGTCAGCGTGGACGGCTCCAGGATGGTGCAGCTCGGCCTCAACCGCCGCAGCGGCGGCGAGGGCGACTACCGGTGGGTGCTCACCCCCAGGTGAGCCGGTGGAGGTTAGCCCGTAGAGGGGGGACGGCCCGCGCCCGGGAGGGGGATCGGGCGCGGGCCGTCACTCGGGAGAGGTCACTGCCTGCTGATGCGGACCGCGTCGGCGATCACGTAACCGGTGCCCGAGGTCCAGCGGCTCACGCCGACCACGTTGTAGGTGCCGGCGTTCAGCGAGAACGAGCCGATGCTGCGCCAGGCCCCACCGCCCGAGCGCTGGTCGACGTAGACGGTCTGGTTGCCGCCGGACGTCGCCACGATGTACGGGGCCGAGCTGTTGTACCCGGGATCGGCCGGGTACCAGACCTCGACCTGGTAGGTGCCCGCGCTGGGGATGGTGGCGGAGTACCAGGCCGGGTCGCTGGCGGCGAGCGGGTCGGCGAAGCGGTAGTCGGCGCCGTAGCGCTGGCTGGAGTAGGCGGAGGTGCCCCAGTTGGCGCTGGCGGTGAACTGGCCGGAGGTGGTGTTGTCCACGGTGGTGGTCCACGAGGGGGTGCCGCCGTCACCGGTCACGTAGTTCATGTACGTGGTCCAGTTCCAGTTCGAGCCCGGGTCGGTGTGGGTCGCGCCGGGGACCTCGTTGTGGCCGACGATGCCGGTGCGGGTCTTCGGGATGCCGTACTTGTCGCAGAGGTAACGCGTCAGCGCGGCCGAGGACCGGTACATGGCGTCGGTGAACCACGAGGCGTCGTTGACGAAGCCCTCGTGCTCGATGCCGATGGAGCGGTTGTTGTAGGTGGAGTTGCCCGCGTGCCAGGCGACGTCCTTGTCCCGGACCATCTGGGTGACGGCGCCGTTGGAGGACTTGACCACGTAGTGCGCGGAGACCTGGGCGCTCGGGTTCTGGAACCAGGAGATGGTTCCGGCGTACGAGCCCTGGGTGACGTGGATGACCACCCGGTCGATGTTGTAGCTGGTCTCGCGGCTGGAGACGCGGTAGTTGCTGGAGCTGGCCGCCACCCACGCGGCCGGCGGGTAGTCGGTGCTGGCGATGGCGACCGGCGCGTCGGCCTGGTCCCCGGCCTGCTTGCCCGCGCGGGCGTTCAGGTCGCGGGTCTTGGCGTACTCGCCGCGGTCGGCGGTGACCTCCTGCGCCTCGACCTGGACGCCGCGCAGGTCGATGCCGAGGCCGAGTTGCTCGTAGACCGCGTCGGCGTACAGGCGGGCCAGCTCGGGGGAGGAGGCGTTGCCGTACTTGGCGACGGCCTTGTACCAGCGGCCGGCGTCCTTCCTGGCGCTCTCGTCGAGGCCCAGTTCGTCGGCGAGGGCGCGGAGCACGGCCGCGCCGCCGAGGACGTTGGCCGCGTCGTCGGACTTGAGCCGGCCGGCGGGGAGCCTCGTGAGCTCGGCGGCCTTCTCGAGCGAGTGGTTGGTCGGGTTGCTGACCAGGTGCATCACGCCGTAGCCGTTGCTGGCGCTGGGTTCGCCGTTGTGGCCGTCGAGGTGGGTCTCGGCGTAGGCCAGGGCGACGAGCAGGTCGCGTGGCACGTCGTGGGCGGCGGCGGCCTGGGTGAAGGCCGCGGCCAGCGGGGATTCGTCCACCGCGACCGCGCTGGTCTGCGACCAGGCGGGCTGGCCTGCGGTGAGGGGGAGGAGGGCGAGGATCGAGGTGGCGAGGGCTGCTAATCGCGTGCGGGCGAGAGTCATGGGGTGCTCCTCGTTCACAGGTGACGGCAGCACGCTACGACAAGATTCTGACTAATGTCGATAATTGACATTACTTCGGAGTTAAGTGAAACTTCTCGCCCCCGCCGGGCTCCGCGGTGACCTCCGATGTTTGTGAAGACTATTGCGCTTTCCTCTCGATGCGCTGAAACTTCCCTTCGTGACCGCGCTTCCGCGTACCGTCCTGGCCGTCCTGGCGCTGCTCACCGCCGCGCTCGTCAGCCCATCGCACTCCTCACCCGCCGCTGCCGCCGCCTGCACCACCGACCCCGCCACCCCGAAGCGGCAGCTCAGAGCCATGTGGATCTCCTCGGTCGCCAACATCGACTGGCCCAGCCGCACCGGGCTGAGCGTGTCGGCGCAGCAGGCCGAGTTCCGCGCCTGGCTCGACCTGGCCGTGGCCAAGCGCATGAACGCCGTGGTCGTGCAGGTCCGGCCGACGGCGGACGCGTTCTGGCCCTCGACGTACGAGCCCTGGTCGCAATGGCTGACCGGCACCCAGGGCGGCAACCCGGGCTACGACCCGCTGGCCTTCATGGTCAACGAGGCCCACGCCCGGAACCTGGAGTTCCACGCCTGGTTCAACCCGTACCGGATCGCCAACCACGACGACCCGTCCAAACTGGTCGCCACGCACCCGGCGCGGCAGCACCCCGGCTGGCGCTTCGCCTACGGCGGCAAGCTCTACTACAACCCGGGCATCCCCGAGGTGCGCGACTTCATCGAGGACGCGATCATGGACGCCGTCTCCCGCTACGACGTGGACGGCGCGCACCTCGACGACTACTTCTACCCGTATCCGGTGAGCGGGCAGAGCATCCCCGACGCGGCCACCTACGCCCAGTACGGCGGCTCGTTCGGCAACGTCGCCGACTGGCGGCGGAACAACGTCAACCTGCTGGTACGCGAGCTCGACCAGCGCATCCACGCGGCCAAGCCGCACGTGTCCTTCGGCATCAGCCCGTTCGGCATCTGGCGCAACGCCGGCACCGACCCGCTCGGCTCCGCCACCTCGGGGCTGCAGTCGTACGACTCGATCTACGCCGACAGCCGCCAGTGGGTCAAGCAGGGCTGGGTGGACTACCTCGCACCCCAGATCTACTGGCACATCGGCTTCGCCACGGCCCCCTACGAGGTGCTGACCGCCTGGTGGTCCGACGTGGTCAAGGGCACGGGCGTGCAACTCGTCGTCGGCCAGGCCGCCTACCGCGCGGGCGCGTCCGGGCAGGACGCCGCCTGGCAGGACCCGGCCGAACTGAGCGACCATCTCCAGGACAACCGCAAGCATCCCGAGGTCGCCGGCGACATCTTCTTCAGCGCCAAGGACGTCAGGGCCGACCGGATCGGCGCGTTCACCCGGGTCGTCAACGCCCACTACACCAAGCCCGCGCTGCTGCCCGCCCGCGGCTCCGCCGCCGCGCCCGCCGCTCCCGCGATCACCTCCGCCACCCGGGGGACGAACGGCGTCCAGCTCTCCTGGACGGGCTCGGCCGCCTCGTACGCCGTCTACCGGGTGGACGGCACACCCTCGGCGGCCGACCCGTGCTTCTTCGCCGACGCCCGCAACCTGGTCGCGACGACCAGGCAGAGCACGTTCACGGACACGACGGCCACCGGGTCGGCGTACACGTACTACGTGAGCGCGCTCAACCGCACCCACCAGGAGAGCGCGCCGAGCGCCGGACGGGCCGTCGGCACCGGCGGCGGCGACACGTTCAGCGTGGTGATCGACAACGCCGACACCGGGTTCGCCGCGAGCACCGCATGGGGCACCTCGGCCTTCTCCACGCAACGGCACGGCACCGACTACCGCTTCGCCGAACCGGTCGCGGCCAGCGATCCCGCCTGGTTCCGTGCGGCCGTCCCGAGCGCGGGCAGCTACCGGGTGGAGGTGTGGTATCCGGCCGACGCCGGGTACAACAGCGCGACCCCGTACGTCGTGGCGGCCTCCGGCGGGAACCGCACGGTCACCGTCGACCAGCGCACGGGCGGCGGGGCCTGGCGCGACCTCGGCACGTTCACGCTGAACGCCGGCACCTACAACGTCGTCGGCGTGAGCCGCTGGACCTCCACGACCGGGTACGTCATCGCCGACGCCGTCCGCATCACCAGGCTGTGACCGGCTACCCGATCGGGGGTGGGCAGACACGGCGGGTGATCGTACGATGAGGCGGTGGACGGTGCCCGCGTGCGACCGATCGACGCCGTCGCGGTCCTGGTCGCGGCAGGCTTGACGCCCGCGAGCGGCTATGCGGGGCCGGGCCTGGTGATCCTGCTGGCGGGCGCGTTGCCGCTGCTCTGGATGCGCCGGGCGCCTCTCGCCGTGGCCTGGATCTGCGCCGGCATCGCGCTCGCCGTGCCGGTGCTGGCCGTGCTCGTCCCGTCCGTCGTGGCGCTGCCGGCCGCGGGCGCGCCGATCTGGCCGCCCGCGGGCCCGTTCGCCGCTTACGGCGCGATGGTGTTCGCCGCCGATCGCCGCCCGCTGTCGCGGTGGCTGCCGGTGATCGTGCTGGCCTTCGCCGTGCTGACCCTGTCCGACCGGGCCGGGCTGGTCGCCCGCAGCGAGGCGGTCATCGCGCTCGCGGTGCTGTACGGCCGGTACGTCTCCGTCAAGGAACGCCTGCGCGCCGAGCTGGCGGAACGCTCCGGGCGGGTCGAGCGCGAGCGGCTGGCGGGCGAACTGCACGACGTCGTCACCCATCGCGTCAGCCGGATCGTGCTGCGGGCCGGCGTGCTGGCCCTCGCGTCCGGCGACGACCGCGCCAGGCTGGCGGCCGAGGAGATCCGCGCGACGGGCTGCGAGGCGCTCGACGAACTGCGGCACATGGTGGCGCTGTTACGGCGCGGCACCGGCGAGGGCTTCGACCTGGGGCTGCCGCTGCCGAACCTGCGCTCCCTGGTGATCGACTCGGCCCAGGACGGCGTGCCGGTGGAGCTGGCCGTGGAGGGTGTCCCCGAGCCCGTCGCCGGACTGGTGGGCCGTACCGCCTACCTCGTGGTCGAGACGGCCCTGGCCGACGTGCGCAAACACGCGCCCGGGGCGGAGGCGCGGGTCCTGGTGCGGTACGCGCCCCGCTCCGTGCGGATCGTCGTACGCAACACCGGCGGCTCGCCGTCGGCCTGGGTCACCGGCTCCGGCCCCGGCATGAGCCTGCCCGACCTGCGGGCGCGGGTGGCGCTGGCCGGCGGCACGCTGGAGTGCGGGCCGCTGGCCGACGGCGGCTTCCAGGTCCAGGCCGTCTTCCCCACGTCGTGAGAGCCGGGGTCACGAGGCGTAGACGACCGACAGGAACCGCACCAGCACCGCCTCCCGTACGGGGGCGGGCAGCGCGTCGAGGACCGTGTTGACCACGGCCATCTCCGGTTGTCCCGCCCCCGGCCGCAGATCCACCCCGACCGAGGCGGCCAGTTCGGCGAACGCCGCGTCGTCGAGCGCCGCCAGGTCCAGCTCCGCCACCAGCTCGACCAGCCCGTCCGGCAGCACGACGGGGCCGCGCTCCCGCGCCGCCCCTGCCGACTCGGCGATCACCTTCAGCATGGCCTCGACCCCGGCCAGGGTGACCCCCGTGACCGTGACGTGCAGGTTGGCCGGGATGCCGGCGTAGGAGAGCTGCGGTTGCAGGAACCAGCCGCGCGCCCGCGCCTCGTCCGCCAGCACGAACACGTCCACGTCGTCGCCGGCGAAGGCCACCAGCGACGACTCCGGCCGGCCGAGCACCCGCAGCCCCGGGATGCCGGCCAGGCCCGCGCGCAGCCTGCGCGTCGCCTCCAGCGTGGCCCGGCCCAGCTCGGCGTAGCCGTCGCGGCCCAGTGACTGCAGGGTCGCCCACGCGCCGCCGAGCGGGCCCGCCGACCTGGAGCTCTGCACGGTCGCGTTGATGACCGTGTACCCGGGCCAGGCCCCCGACGCGAAGTACGCCGCGCGCCGCATCGCCGGATCGGCGAACAGCAGCACCGAGGCCCCCTTGGGCGCGTAGCCGAACTTGTGCAGGTCGCAGGAGATCGACGTCACCCCGGGCACGGACAGGTCGAACGGCGGCACCGCCGCGCCCGCCTCCCGCAGCCAGGGCAGCAGCCAGCCGCCCACGCACGCGTCCACGTGGCAGGGCACGCCCGCCGCCGCGGCCACGGCCGCCACCTCCGCCACGGGGTCGATCACGCCCTGCGGATAGGACGGCGCGGAGGCAACGACCATGATCGTGTCCTCGTCGACGGCCCGCTCGACGTCGCCCGCCCGCACCTTGTACGTCTCCAGGTCCACCGGTACGGCCACCACCCGTACGCCCAGGTAGTGCGCCGCCTTGTGGAAGGCCGGGTGCGCGGTCACCGGCAGCACCAGGTTCGGGCGGGGACGCGCGGCCCGGTCGCGGGCGGCCTTGACGGCCAGCATGATCGACTCGGTGCCGCCGCTGGTGAAGACGCCGTGCCCGCCGCCCAGCAGGTCCGCCACCGCGCCGACGACCTGCCGCTCCATCTCGACCACGCTGGGGAACGCGGTCGGGTCGAGGCAGTTGACCTCCAGCATCTCCAGGTACGCCCGGGTCGCGGCGTCGTTCACCTCGGCCCGCCCGGTGTCGTAGACGTAGGCGGTCACCTGCCCGCCGCGTACGGGCAGGTCGTGCTCCTTCAGGCGGGCCACCTCCGCCAGCAGGTCATCGACGGTTCTTCCGGTCGGGGGCAGGTTCACACGGTCTCCTCGGTCCGGGCCGACCGCCCGTAGCGGACCACGAACGGCAGGCTGATCAGCATGAGTGCGGCGGGCAGCGCGGTGAAGCCCAGCAGCAGCCCGGTCAGCGCGTCCGGTGACTGCGCGACCGGCGACCCGACCGGGGCCGAGACGAACCCGGAGAGGCTTAGCACCAGCGCGAACAGCCCCGGACCGAGCGCCAGTCCCGCGGTCTCGCCCGCCGTCCACAGCCCGGTGAACGCGCCCGCCTGCGCCTGGCCGGTACGGGCGGCGTCGGCGTGCACGGTGTCGGGCAGCAGCGACAGGGGCAGCAGTTGCAGTGCCGCGTAGCAGACGCCGGCGAGCGCGGTCAGCGCCAGCGTGGCCGCGAGAGCGCCGGCCGCGATCGCCGGGATCAGCGCGAGCGCGACGGCGCAGAAGCCGGCGGAGGCGGCCAGGTAGCAGCGCACCGGCCCGTGGACGCGCGCCAGCCGCGCCCAGACCGGCACCGCGAGCATGCTGGGCCCGACCAGGCAGACGAACATCACCGTGGTCAGCCCGTAGTCGCCCAGCCGGTACGCGGCCACGTACGGGGCTCCGGCCAGCATCACGGCCACCGCCAGCGCCTGCGTCACGAACGCCGCCAGCAGCACGAAGAACGGCGCGTTCCCCCTGGCCAGCCGGAAGGCGGCGACGGGGCCGAGCCGGCGGGGGCCGGGCTCGGAGCGCACCCAGCGGGTGGCCAGCGTCGCCCCGGTCAGCGCCGCCGCCATGACGGCCCCGATCGTCACCCCCATCACGGCGTAGCCGGCCCGGCCGCCGCCGGCCAGGTCGACCACGGCGGGGGCCAGGCCGCCGGCGACCAGGATGCCGGCCGTCAGGCACACCACCCGCCAGGACATGATCCGGGTGCGCTCGCCCGGGTCGGCCGACATCTCGGCGGGCAGGGCGACGTACGGCACCTGGAAGCAGGCGAACGCGGTGGCCGCCGCCAGGAACGCCGCCCCCGCCCACACCGCCCCGGGCAGGTCGCCGGGCACCGCGAACATGAGCGCGAACGACACCGGTAACGCCGCCGAGCCGGTCGCCAGCAGACGGGTCCTGCGGCCGGTCCGCACGGCCTCGCGGTCGCTGGCCGCGCCGACGAGGGGGTTCAGCAGCACGTCCCAGATCTTGGGCGCGACCAGCACGCCGCCCGCCACCGCGGCCGGGACGCCCAGCGTGTCCGTCAGGTAGTACAGGAGCAGCAGGCCGGGCACCGCCGAGAACACGCCGGTGCCCACGGAGCCGATCCCGTAGCCGAGCAGCCGGCCGCCGCCGATCCGGGTGGCGTTCACCGGGGGTCGCCGGGCAGGCCGAGCGTGCGGTGCAGGGTCTGGTGCAGGTGGGCGCGGAAGCGGCGCAGCGCGGCCCGGTCGCCGCCCGCCCGCCGGCGGCCCTCGGCGTCCAGCACCCCGCCCTTGGCGAAGCCGTGCACCGCCCAGACGGCGGTCCACACGGTGTACTCCAGGTCGGTCTCGTCCGCGATCAGCCCGGCCTCGGCCGCGGGACGCAGCGCGGCGGTCACCGCGGCGAGCAGCGGCTGCACGTACTGGCGCTCCAGCTCGGTGACGTCGCTCGCGTCGGAGAGCCAGCGGTGCATCCACAGGGCGGGCACCTCGGGGTGGTCCACGCAGAAGTCGAGGTAGTCGTCGGCCAGCCGGTGGATCGCGGCCACGGGATCGTCACCGGGCAGCCGGGCCAGTGCCTGTTCCAGCGCTGCCTGCTCCGCCCGGTGCGCGGCCTCCATGACGGCGAGGTACAGCTCCCGCTTGCCGCCCACGTGGTAGTTGACGGTGGCGATGTTCAGCCCGGCGGCGTCGGCGATCTGGCGCGTGGAGGTGCCGTCGTAGCCGAGCGCGGCGAACAGCCGGGTCGCGGCCTTGAGGATCGTGTCGGCCTGGCCGGAGGTCATGCGACCGAAGATAGTTCGGCCGGCTGCTCTCGGTCAATCGCTTGATGGAGACGAGGTCAGCTCAGCTCGTCGTTCAGCAGCCGCTCCAGTTCCGCGCCGGCCGCGACCGGGTCGTATCCCGGCAGGGCCGCGCGCAGCAGGTCGTGGGTCTGCCGCTCGGCGTCCGAGCCGGCCGCGCGCACCGCCGCGAGTGTCTCCTCGGCCAGCTCCACGCTGTCCATGCGCGGCGCCCGGGGGCCGTAGCTGACCTCGAGGACCCGGCCGTTGGCGTCAACGGTGGCCCTGACCTGGCCGGACGGGGCCATGCCGGTGCCGACGACCTGTTCCAGCTCCGTCCGCGCCTCCTCCAGCCAGGCCAGCATGCTCTCGCCCCTGCGGGCCGCCTCGTCGAGATCCTCGTCCCTGATGTTGCCGGGGTCGATGTCCGGGCCGTACACCTGTCGCCTCCTAGAGAAGATCGCGGGCCGCCTGCTCGACCCGCGCGCGCACAAACGTCTCGTCGAGGGGCGCGGACAGCGAGGCGCCGCTGCCGGCCCTGTCGGCGATCTCCTGCGCCTGCTGTCCCGCTTCCTCCTGCGCCGCCCTGAGCACCTCGGTCACCTTCCGGCCGAGAGCCGCCTCGCCGAGGCGCAGCGCCCGTGGGTCGATGCGCAGCCGGGACAGACCACCCTGGCCGTCGCAGGCCGCCGCGACCAGGCCGTCGTCGCTCTCGGCGCGGGCCTCCACCTGACGGATGGCCTCGCGGGCCGCCTGCAGGTCGCGCATGATCCGGCGGCTCTGCGCGACGTACTGGGCCAGGAAGTCGGCGTCGTCCTCCGGCGCGGGTGCGCGCATGTCAACCCCCGGCGGTCAGGGAGCAGGGTGGTCGCCCAGTGTAGACATTTCTTTGAAGAGATCTTGAAAGTGAGATGTTTGTCTCATGAACATAACGAATCACTAATAGCCCTGACATATATCGCTATGGTGACCGGCCATGACGGGATTTGAGATCGCGTCGCATGAGGTGGGGCGCGTGGGGACGCGCATCGCCACCCACGGGGCGGAATATCAAGCAGCGCTGCAGCGGCTTCGGGAACGGGGAAACGGGGTGTCCTCCTGGGGGGATGACGGATTGTTCGGCGGCTTCGCCACCATGTACGCGGAGTGCACGCAGGTCTCGCTCATGGCGCTGACCGGGGTCTCGGGAGAGGTGGGCGGCACCGGCGAGGGGCTGCGTGCGGTGAGCAGGAACACGCGGCAGATGGAGGAGGCCAACGCCGGGAACGTGGAGAGCGCCCTATGGGTCTGACACTCTCGCCCGAGCTGAACGGGTTCGTCAGCCTGCTCGGCGTGCCCTGGCCGAACATCGACGAGGACGAGATCCGGCTGGACGCCGACGCCTGGCGGATCGTCCAGGCCGGTGCGGAGCCCGCCAGCGCCGAGGCCGACACGGACGTGCGCGGCACCCGGGACGTCTACAGCGGCGACTCGGCCACGGAACTGGCCGGGCACTGGAACCAGGTCGGCGGCAACGAGGGCCACCTCACGCAGACCGCCCTCGCCTCAAAGGTCGCGCCGATGGCGCTCGACGGCGCGGCCGGCGTCGTGAGCGCGGTGAAGCTGGCCGTCGGCATGCAGGCGGCGGCCGGGCTGACGGCCGTCGCGCAGACGCTGGCGTTCGGCGGCGCGCTCGGCGTCACGGCGGCCACGGCGCGCATGTACCTCACCCGGCACGCGATGGGGAAGGTGCTGCGGGAAGGCTCCGAGGGCACCGGCAAGGTCCTTGGCCCGGCCGTGGCCCGGCGGGTGACCGACCCGATGCGGCGCGTGCTGGACAACCTGCGCCGTCCGGGCGGCCCGGGAGGCACACCGGCGCTGGCCGGTGCGGGCGGGCGGATGCCCCTGCGGCCGACCGTGCTCAGGAACCCGGGCGGCCCCCGCTCCGTCCGGGACGGCATCGCGAACTTCGCCCGCAAGAAAGGCAACAGCGGTGGTCGCGGAGGCGGCGGCCGGCGTGGCGGCAGCAGCAGCGGCCGGCCCGGGATGTTCCGCCGGGACCAGACCGGAAAGATGCACGGCGACCTGCCCAACAGCGCGGCGAACATGTCGAAGGAAGAGGCGCAGCGGGTAGAGAAGGAGATGCAGAAAAGCCTTGATCGGCGCAACCGGGAGCAGGACAGGCTCGGCTATGAGGCCGGGCACGAGGAGCGGATCCGCAGGGAGAAGGACGCGCTGAGGCGATTCCAGGAAGACATGCGGCGAAGGGGGTTGAACTAGCTCATGCAGGCGCCGACAGGCGATGACCTCATCGCCCGCATCCTGACCTACCCCGCCGACGACGCCGGCCTGGGCGTGCTCGCCAACGACCTGCTCGACGAGTTCCACGCGGGTTACCCCGTCACGAACCTGCGCACGCTCCTGCACAGCGGCGACGCCAAGCTCGTACGCACCGGTGCCTGGCTGCTGTCCGAGCTGGGCGAGCCGGCCGGAGAGCTGATCGGCGAGGTCTCCGCCCTGCTCGCCGGCCCGCTGCGCCAGGTGCGCTTCCTCGCGATAGACGTCGTGCTGGTCACCGCTCAGAGCTGGAACGGCCCGCTCATCGCGCAGGTCATGGAGCTGGGCGCCGACCCCGAGAGCAGCGTGCGCTGGAAGGTGCTCGGCTTCCTGGCCGACGCCACGACCGAGCAGCTCACCGCGGGGGCGGTGAGCCTGGCGCCCGGCCGGGTCAAGGAGCAGGCCGAATGGCTGGTCCGGCACGACGACGAGGAGCCCGACCCGCAGGACGTCGTGACCCGGCTCGCCGGGCCCGACCCCCTGGCCAGGCTGTTCGCGGCGGCCGTCGCCGCGCGGTGGGCCGACGAGCAGCCGGACCTCCTGCTGCGCGCCACCGCCGTGCCGGACGAGGAGATCAGCTCGTTCGCCCGCGCGTGGCTGGAGGAGGCGGCGGCCGACGAGGACGAGGACGAGCCCCCGCCGGCCGGCTGAATCCTCACCCGGAGGTCCGGTACCTGGCCATGATCTTCTCCAGATGCCGGACCACCGGCCGCCAGGTCGCGGGCAGCGAGTACGCGGTGACCCGCCGCCCGTCGTGGACCAGCGTGTACGCGATGAAGTCGGCCCCGCGCGGCGGCGGCTGCGAGCGGCCGAGCTTCAGGCGGCCGAGGTGACCGCGCAGCGTGCGCCGCTCCTTGGCCGTCAGGCATGTCCTGACGGCCGGTCCCGTGCGCCGGGTGAGCCGCGCGCACCCGTCGCCGTAGACGATCACCCGGTCGTTCAGCCCCGCGAAGCCGCCCTGCTCGCGCAGCTCCACGAGCACCCGTTTCGGGGCGATCTCCGCCTGCGCCGGGCCCATGGACGTGCTCAGCGTCGCCAGCAGCACGGGCACGAGCACGATTCGCCAGATTCCCATGCCCTTCTACACGTACGGGGACGGCGGACGGCTCACCAGAGCGCGCCCGCCGCCGTGACGTCCGCGACTACCCGCAGCGTGCGCCGTTGAGGTGGAACACCTCGGGAGCCGGGTTGGGGCCGGAGGCGTCCGTGCCGTTGAACCCGAACGTCACCTTCTGCCCTGGCTTGATCGTGCCGTTCCAGCGCAGGTCACGGGCCGTCACCACCGAGCCGGACTGCGACAGGGCCGCCGACCAGGCGTGCTCCACCCGCTGGCCGCCCAGGAACGACCAGCGCAGGGTCCAGCCGTGCACGGCCCGTTCGCCGGTGTTCTCGATCGCCACCTGCGCGGTGAAGCCGCCCGGCCACGAGCCGTGCGCGGTGTAGCGGACCCGGCAGTCCGCGCGCTCACCCTTGTCGGCCAGGAACGCCGAGACCCAGACCAGCGGCGAGTTCCAGTTGATGGTCAGCTCGTTCGTGGCCCACGACTCGATGTCGTCGACGTAGCAGAACTGCGGCTTACAGCCGCGCAGCAGCCGCTGCGCGAGCGGGTCCTGGATGGCGGAGTTCGGGCCGCCCGCCAGGGTGCCGCGCGGCGGGTGGGGCAGCGCGGGGTCGAGTTGCCGGGCGTACCAGCGGCTGTGCTGGTTCTTCGAGGCGACCTCGCCGTAGCCGGTGACGTACGACTGGTTGAGCGCGTTACGGCCGAGCAGGTAGTCCATGCCCTCCCGGACGGCGGCGCGGTACCTCTCCTGACCGGTCAGGTCATGGGCCGTGGCCAGGACGACCAGGTTGTTCAGCACCAGGTTGTTGGAGCCCCAGTCGAAGTCCGGCGGGTTGTACGGCAGCCCGTACGGGTGCGCGGTCTGGACGGCCAGGTACTTCTCGGCCCCCTCCACCACCGACCGCCGCACCCGCTCCCGGTCGGGCAGCGCGTTCGGCACCGTCGCCAGCTCCAGGCGGCCGAGCTGGGCGGTGTTGCCCCAGTCGAAGCCGCGCTCGCGCCAGACGTCCCCGGTGTGGTGCGGCGAGGCCAGCACGAAGTCCCTGAACTCCTTCTCGCCCGTCGTGATGTACAGCTCGGCCGCCGCCCAGTAGAACTCGTCGCTGACGTCGCCGTCGTTGTAGGCGCCGCCGCCCACGCCGTCGTTCGGGTCGGCGTACCTGGCGGGCTCGGCCTTCGCCGCGGCCCACGCCCTGCGGGCCGCCTTGAGGTTCCTGGCGGCGAACCCGGCGTCGTACGGGGCGAACAGACGGGCTGCCTGCGCGGCCGTCGCGGCCAGGTTCAGCGTGGCGGCCGTGGAGGGCGGGTGCAGCTCGCGGAGCTGCGGGTCCAGGTGGGGCAGCAGGGGCAGGCCGGTCCAGTTCCGGTCGTGGATCTTGTGGTGCGCCATCCCCGCGTGCGGCTTGCCGTCCGGCACCTGCATGCTCAGCAGGAACTCCTGCTCCCAGCGGGCCTCGTCCAGGATGTCCGGCCGGCCGTTGCCGCTCTCCGGGATGTCGAGCTGGCCGTCCCCGAAAGCGGTCTTGTCCCGCTCGTAGGCGGCCATGAGCTGGTGCACGGAGATGCCGCCGTTGACGACGTACTTGCCGTGGTCGCCCGCGTCGTACCAGCCGCCCTTGACGTTCAGGCTGTAGTCGCAGACGCCCGGCTGGCACGGCACGCTCACGTCGCCCTGGTTCGGCGCGATCCCCGCGTGGCCCGCCGGGCGGCCGTAGCCGGGCCGCAGCTCGTCGCGGATCTCGATGCCGCTGCGCTGGGTGTAGTAGAACTTCAGCGCGTCCGCCGGGAGCCGGTCGTAGATGCCGGCCCCGATGTCGAAGGGCCTGCTCGTCTCGCCGTCGGCCGTCAGCGTGTACTCCTCGCCCGGCTCGCGGTGCGCGCCGAAGTCGAGCGTGTGCACGTTCTGCCCCGAGCTGGCGTCCACACCCCTGGGGACGGTCGTCCCGGAGGCCACGGTCCGCTTGCCGGCGTCCTTCAGCTCCCAGTCCAGCGGCTCGGTGGCCGTGGTGACCAGCGTGGCCTTCTTGGGGCCCGCCGGGAGGTAGCCCACCATGTTCACGCGGACGCGCGGGCCGGTGTCCGGCTCGTACTCCTCGGGCTCGGCGCCGCCCTTGAGCGACACGTCGTCCATGCAGAACCTCCAAGGCTCGGCGCTGCCGCCCAACTGGAAGACGACCTGCGCGTCCGGCAGCGACACGGGGGCCGTGAACGTGTAGGAGTAGGCGTTGCCCGAGACGCTCAGCTCGGGGTTGGCGGCCAGATACTGCGTCCAGGGGTCCACGGGGAGCTGGATCAGCGCCTTGCCGACCTTGGCCGGGGTGGCGGTGGCGAAGAACCGGTAGGCGTACGTCTCGCCCGCCACCAGCGGCAGGTCGTTCTGGCCGATGATGACGTCCCAGGGGTTGGCGGTGCCGCCGGGGACGTCGGCGCAGGCCCGGCCGTCCTCGACGGCGAGAGCGGTGTTGCCGGTGCTCCACCAGGGGGCGGTGCCGGTGTCGAAGGAGCCGTTGACGATCTGCTCGGGTCCCTCGTCGGCGGCCATGGCGGCCGGGGCGGGGGACAGGGCGACCATGGTGAGGAGGGCCAGTAAGGCGGCCCGGCATCGGGTCATGGAGGTCCTTACGGGATTTTGGGAGCGCTCCCAAAGGGGTGCGGAACCCTGATCCTCCTTTGCCCGGAGCCGCCGCGTCAACGGATCCGCACGGGCGGGCGGCGAAGGCGGCGAAGACGGTGAAACTTTCAGCCGTCGAGGGTTCCCGGCTCGCCGTCACGCCGGCCCAGCCGCCGGAGCACCGCCTCGGCGCGGCGCTGGTCGTACGGGGTGCCCAGCCGGTGCGCGGCGGCCAGCGCCTGCTCCGCCGCCCGGCCCGCCGCGCCCCGCCTGCCCCCGGCGGCCAGGACGAGCGCGCGGCCCCAGCCGATCCTGGCGGCGGCCCCCGGGTTCCTGGCGGCGTACCGGGACAGGTGGGCGTGCAGGCGGCGGGCCACCCGCGGGTCCGGCCACGGGTCGAGCGACCAGAGCAGCTCGGCCAGGCCGGACCAGCACTCCAGCATGCCCCGCTGCGCCCCCGGCAGCCGCCCGGCCAGCACCATCACCTCCTCCAGCACCTCCCGCGCCCCGCTTCCCGGCTCGGCCCGCGCCTCGCCGCCCGCGACCCCGCGCTCCAGGCCCGCCAGGCGGGCGGTGGCGGTGAGCAGGCGCATCTCCTGGATGGTGTGCAGGACGGGGCCGTCGCGCAGCCCGAGGTCCTTCTCGTGCGTGCGCCGTCGCTCGGCGGACGCACGGGCCCCCGCCAGCACCTCCCCGATCCGGTCCGGGGACGCCGTGCCCGACCGCAGCAGGGCCTCGGCCTGGCCGGTCAGGCACCAGTGGCGGCCGATGTCGTCCCCGCCGACCCGCCTGGCGGCCAGCTCCGCCGTGGCGGCGAACAGCTCCGCCGCCTCCGCGAACCGTCCCTGCCAGAGCGCGGTCTCGGCGAGCAGGCCCGAGCAGTTCTCCGCCACGCGCGGCGCGAGCGTCCCGGCCCGGCACTCCGTGAACGAGCGCCGGGCCGCCTCGAACGCGCCCGCGTAGAGCTGGTCGAGCCCGCGCGCCAGGCGGGCGCGGTGCACGGACTCGGCGGCGTGCCCGCTGTCAGCCGGCCCCGGCGACGCCGCGCGCCGGGTGGTCGGGGCGGGGACGGCCGGAGCGCTGTGGCCGATGGTCAGGGCGTGGTCGGCCAAGGTGCCGTAGCGGGCGGCCAGGCGGTGGCGTCCGGAGACGCGGGCGATCGTGGCGGCGTTCGCGTACGCCTCGGCCCGCAGCGCGGCGTCGCCCGTCCGCTCGGCGGCGTTGAGCTGCCGCAACGAGGCGGCCAGCAGGGTGAGCGCGTCATGCTGGTGGTAGGCGAGCCGGGCCAGCATGGTCAGCGCCTGCGCGGCCTCCCACCCGTCACCGGCCGGGCCGGGCCCATGCGCGCGGAACACGCGGTGCGCGGCCTGCCGGGCGGCGGCCAGCAGCGCCGCCCGGACGAGACCGGCCCGCGACTCGGGCAGCGGCTCGCCGAGCGTGTCCAGCGCCGCCCTGGCCAGGCGGGTGGCCTGGTGCTCCCTGGCGAGGTGATGCTCGCTGGTGCCCGCCATCCACAGGTGGCGGGCCCGCAGCCGCGGCTCCTCCTCGGTACGCGCGAGGTGCCGCCGCACGACGGCCGCCGACTCCTCGTACAGGCGCAGGCGCAGGCACAACGTCCAGTAGAGCTCCAGGAAGCGGGGTCGCCCGGACGCCGCCCAGGCCGTGCGGAGGTTGTCCAGCTCCGCGCCGAGCACGTGGACGACCCCGGTGTCCGAGGTGCCCAGCAGCGCCGCGGCGTGGCGTTCGAGCAGCCGGCCGAAGTGGTCGGAGTGCCGTCTCCGCACGGTCCGGCGCTCGGAGGGGCTCAGGCGGGCGGCGGCGTACTGCTGGACGAGGGGGTGGACGGCGTACCGGCCGGCGGAGGTGAGCTGGACCATGCTGTGGTCCACCAGGCGTACCAGCACGTCGGGGCCGGTCCCGGCGACCTCGACGGCGGCGTCCAGCGTGCAGCCGCCGCCGAACACCGACAGCGCCGCCAGCGTCTCCTGCCCGGCCCGGTCCAGCAGTTGCCAGGAGGTCTCGAAGACCGTGCGCATGCAGGCGTGCCGCGGGCGGGTGGCGGGCCCGGCCACCGACAGCAGGCCGAGGTCGGCCGTGAGCCGCCGGGCCAGCGCGGCGCAGGGCACGGCGCGCAGCAGCCCGGCCGCCAGCTCGATGGCCAGGGGCAGGCCGCCGGTGGCGGCGCAGATCGCGGCGACCGGGGCGGCCTCGCGGTCGGGGTCGAACCCCGGGCACGCCCTGGCCGCCCTGACCGTGAACAGCGCCTCGGCGTCCGGCGCGCCCAGCCCTTCGACCGTGACCGTCACCTGGCCGGGCAGGTCGGGCCGCCGCCTGCTCGTCGCCAGGACGCGCAGCGCCGGGGCGGCCCGCAGTAGCTCGCCGACGACCGGGTCGAAGGCGGGCAGGTGCTCAAGGTTGTCGAGGACGAGAAGGAGCGGGCGCGGGCGGCCGGCCACGGCGGTGAGCAGCAGGTCGAGGGCGGGACGCGGCGGTGAGAGGTCCACGTCGAGGCGGCGGGCCAGCGTCGTGACGGCCGCCTCCGGACGTACCCCCGCGAACGAGACGAACACCGCGGGCGGGTCGCAGGCGGCGATGGCCAGCCGGGTCTTGCCGACGCCGCCCGGCCCCAGCAGCGTGACCAGGCGCTCACCGGCCAGCAGCGCGCGCAGCCGCCGCACGTCGGCGTCCCTGCCGATCAGCTCCGTCCCGGGCACGGGCACGGACGGGGCGGCGC
>NZ_SSXE01000629.1 GCF_021699195.1 Nonomuraea sp. MG754425
TTACGCCCAGTAATTCCGATTAACGCTTGCACCCTCTGTATTACCGCGGCTGCTGGCACAGAGTTAGCCGGTGCTTATTCTGTCGGTAACGTCAAAACAGCAAGGTATTCGCTTACTGCCCTTCCTCCCAACTTAAAGTGCTTTACAATCCGAAGACCTTCTTCACACACGCGGCATGGCTGGATCAGGCTTTCGCCCATTGTCCAATATTCCCC
>NZ_SSXE01000630.1 GCF_021699195.1 Nonomuraea sp. MG754425
GGGGAATATTGGACAATGGGCGAAAGCCTGATCCAGCCATGCCGCGTGTGTGAAGAAGGTCTTCGGATTGTAAAGCACTTTAAGTTGGGAGGAAGGGCATTAACCTAATACGTTAGTGTTTTGACGTTACCGACAGAATAAGCACCGGCTAACTCTGTGCCAGCAGCCGCGGTAATACAGAGGGTGCAAGCGTTAATCGGAATTACTGGGCGTAA
>NZ_SSXE01000631.1 GCF_021699195.1 Nonomuraea sp. MG754425
GAAGCAGCCACCCTTGAAAGAGTGCGTAATAGCTCACTGGTCAAGTGATTCTGCGCCGACAATGTAGCGGGGCTCAAGTACACCGCCGAAGTCGTGGCACTGACAGCTTTGTGTTGTTGGTGGGTAGGGGAGCGTCGTGCAGCCGGTGAAGCAGCAGAGTGATCTAGTTGTGGAGGCTGTGCGAGTGAGAATGCAGGCATGAGTAGCGAATCGA
>NZ_SSXE01000632.1 GCF_021699195.1 Nonomuraea sp. MG754425
GAAGCAGCCACCCTTGAAAGAGTGCGTAATAGCTCACTGGTCAAGTGATTCTGCGCCGACAATGTAGCGGGGCTCAAGTACACCGCCGAAGTCGTGGCATTGACCCCCATGTGGGGTTGGTGGGTAGGGGAGCGTCGTGCAGCCGGTGAAGCAGCAGAGTGATCTAGTTGTGGAGGCTGTGCGAGTGAGAATGCAGGCATGAGTAGCGAATCGA
>NZ_SSXE01000633.1 GCF_021699195.1 Nonomuraea sp. MG754425
GTCCCAGCCCCTGGCCGCGATCCAGCCGAGGTGGGTCTCCAGCACCTGACCGACGTTCATCCGGCCGGGCACGCCCAGCGGGTTGAGGATGATGTCGACCGGGGTGCCGTCCTCGAGGAACGGCATGTCCTCGACCGGCAGGATCTTGGAGATGACGCCCTTGTTGCCGTGCCGGCCGGCCAGCTTGTCGCCGTCGGTGATCTTACGCTTCTG
>NZ_SSXE01000634.1 GCF_021699195.1 Nonomuraea sp. MG754425
CATCCACCACCTCGCCACCACCGGGCCGCACCTCCCGGAGCCGGATGTCCCGGAGCCGCACACCCCGGAGCCGGATGCCCTGGAACCGGGTGTCCCGGCCCCGCACTACGCGGCGCCGGGACACCCGGTTCCAGGGCATCCGGCTCCGGGGTGTGCGGCTCCGGGACATCCGGCTCCGGGAGGTGCGGCCCGGTGGTGGCGAGGTGGTGGATG
>NZ_SSXE01000635.1 GCF_021699195.1 Nonomuraea sp. MG754425
GGCGTCTCGATCGGGCACATCCGGCCGTAGTGGGACGGGTGCACGTCGCGGACCTCGAAGCCGGCCCGCTCACGGGACAGACCACCGGGGCCCAGCGCGGACAGACGCCGCTTGTGCGTCAGGCCGGCCAGCGGGTTGGTCTGGTCCATGAACTGCGACAACTGCGAGGTGCCGAAGAACTCCTTGATCGAGGCCACCACCGGGCGGATGTT
>NZ_SSXE01000636.1 GCF_021699195.1 Nonomuraea sp. MG754425
GGCGTCTCGATCGGGCACATCCGGCCGTAGTGGGACGGGTGCACGTCGCGGACCTCGAAGCCGGCCCGCTCACGGGACAGACCACCGGGGCCCAGCGCGTTCAGGCGTCGCCGGTGCGTCAGGCCGGCCAGCGGGTTGGTCTGGTCCATGAACTGCGACAACTGCGAGGTGCCGAAGAACTCCTTGATCGAGGCCACCACCGGGCGGATGTT
>NZ_SSXE01000637.1 GCF_021699195.1 Nonomuraea sp. MG754425
CCGCGCGCAGTCCGCACCGTGCCACAACACGTGCTCAGCCGCACCCCGCAACGAATCCCGAGCCGCCTGATCCCCATCACCGTACGGCCACCGCCACGCGTGACAGAGGGTGAGCGGCAACCGCCGGAACTCGGCCTCGTCCATCGCCCAGTCCAACGCCTGCATCGCATGATCAGAGCCGTCATAACCGACGACCACACCCAGCGTCTC
>NZ_SSXE01000638.1 GCF_021699195.1 Nonomuraea sp. MG754425
CCGCGCGCAGTCCGCACCGTGCCACAACACGTGCTCAGCCGCACCCCGCAACGAATCCCGAGCCGCCTGATCCCCATCACCGTACGGCCACCGCCACGCATGACAAACCACGAGCGGCAACCGCCGGAACTCGGCCTCGTCCATCGCCCAGTCCAACGCCTGCATCGCATGATCAGAGCCGTCATAACCGACGACCACACCCAGCGTCTC
>NZ_SSXE01000065.1 GCF_021699195.1 Nonomuraea sp. MG754425
CTCCCCGAACACCGTCACCCGCCCCGGATCGCCCCCGAACGCGGCCACGTTGTCGCGCACCCATTCGAGCGCGGCCACCTGGTCGAGCAGCCCCCGGTTGGCCGGGGCCCCCTCGACGTGGGCGAACCCCTCCATGCCGACCCGGTAGTTGAGGGTGACGACGACCGCGTTCCCCTCGCGGGCCAGCAGCGCGCCGTCGTACACGGACGCGCCGGACTCGCCGGAGCGGTACGCGCCCCCGTAGATCCACACCATCACCGGCAGGCGGGCCGCCGGGCCGGGCGACGGCGACCAGACGTTGACCGTCAGCCAGCTCTCCCCGCCCGCGGCCGGCCCCGGGGGGCCGCCTCGCTGGGGCGGTGGCGGCCCGAACTCCGCGCAGTCGCGCACGCCGTCCCACGCCTCGACGGGCGCCGGGGCGGCGAACCGTTCGGGCCGGGCGAACGGGATGCCGCGGAAGACGTGGACGCCGCCCTCGACGCGGCCCCGTACACCGCCCGCCGCGATCCGCACCTCGGGTTCCTTGGTCGCGCCCATGCTCAGCCCGCCTCTCGCCGGTACAACGGGGACAGCGGGAACATCCCCCCGAGCGTGCGCCGCCATTCGTCGACAAGATCAGACCGCTCGCCGTAAAGACTTCCCGCATGCCAGATACTGCATACCGTATGTGGTAGCGCTGTGTGTCGTGGCAGACAGTACGAGGTTCGCGAGTCCCACAGGCTTCCTCAGCCGGTCCCGTACCGTGGCGGCGCCCAACTGGAGCCGTTGGCTCGTGCCGCCCGCGGCGCTCTCCGTGCACCTGGCCATCGGACAGGCGTACGCGTGGAGCGTCTTCAAACCCCCGCTCGAGTCCGCGCTCGGCCTGTCCGGCACGCAGAGCGCGCTGCCGTTCCAGCTCGGCATCGTCATGCTGGGCCTGTCGGCGGCCTTCGGCGGCACGCTCGTCGAGCGCAACGGGCCCCGGTGGGCCATGTTCGTGTCGATGACCTGTTTCTCCTCCGGCTTCCTGCTCTCCGCGCTGGGCGTGCTCACCCGGCAGTACTGGCTGGTCGTGCTCGGCTACGGCTTCGTCGGCGGAATCGGCCTCGGCATCGGGTACATCTCGCCCGTCTCCACCCTGATCAAGTGGTTCCCCGACCGGCCCGGCATGGCCACCGGCATCGCGATCATGGGCTTCGGCGGGGGAGCGCTGATCGCCTCGCCGTGGTCGGCGCAGATGCTGGGCTCCTTCGGCGCGGACCCGACGGGGATCGCCACGACGTTCCTGGTGCACGGCGTCGTCTACGCGGTGTTCATGTCGATGGGCGTGCTGCTCGTCCGGGTGCCCCCGGACGGCTGGACACCGAAGGGCTGGAGCCCGCCCGCGGCCCAGGCGCGCCCGCTCATCACCACCGCCGACGTCTCGGCCCGCAACGCCCTGCGCACGCCGCAGTTCTACTGCCTGTGGGTGGTGCTGTGCTGCAACGTCACCGCCGGGATCGGCATCCTGGAGAAGGCCGCCCCGATGATCACGGACTTCTTCGCCGGCACCACGGCCGCGGTCGTGGCGGGGGCGGCGGCCGGGTTCGTCGCGCTGCTGTCGCTGGCCAACATGGCGGGCCGGTTCGTCTGGTCGTCCACCTCCGACCTGATCGGGCGCAAGAACATGTACCGCGTCTACCTGGGCGTCGGCGCGCTGCTCTACCTCGTCATCGCCCTGGCGGGCGACTCCTCCAAGCCGCTGTTCATCGTGTGCGCGCTGGGCATCCTGTCCTTCTACGGCGGCGGCTTCGCGACCGTGCCCGCCTACCTGAAGGACCTCTTCGGCACCTACCAGGTCGGCGCGATCCACGGCCGCCTGCTCACGGCCTGGTCCACGGCGGGCGTGCTCGGCCCGCTGATCGTCAACGCCATCGCCGACACGCAGAAGGCCGCCGGGCGCTCCGGCTCCGACCTCTACACGACCTCGCTGTTCATCATGATCGGGCTGCTCGCCGTGGGCTTCCTCGCCAACGAGCTGATCCGGCCCGTCCACGACAAGCACCACGAACGGCCCGCGCCGATGGTGGAGAAGGGACAGGTCGCATGACCTCCGGCCGACGCCGCACCGGGCTGATGACGCTGGCCTGGATCTGGGTGGGCGCGCCCTTCACGTACGGGGTGTACGAGCTGTTCCTCAAGCTCTCCCAGCTCTTCTCCGGCTGAGGCCGGAACCGGGCTCAGCCGATCCGCCGCCCGACCTCCCGCACCACCGCCGAGATCCCGGCCGCGCTGCCCGGCAGCACGTTCACCATCGTGAAGAACACGTGCATCTGGCCCGCGAACCGCTCCAGCTCCACCGGCACCCCCGCCGCCCGCAGCCGCTCCGCGTACTCCTCGCCCTCGTCCCGCAGCACGTCGTGCTCGGCCGTCAGGACGAGCGCGGGCGGCAGGCCGGACAGGTCGGCGGCGCGCAGGGGAGAGGCGTCGGGGTTGGCGCGCTGGGCCGGGTCGGGCGCGTAGTGGTCCCAGAACCAGAGCATGGAGTCCCGGGTGAGCACGAGCTGATTGCCCGGGGCGAGGTAGGAGTCGCGGTCGAAGTCGCAGTCGGTGACCGGGTACACGAGCACCTGCAGCGCGATGGCCGGGCCGCCGTCGTCCCTGGCGCGCTGGGCCACGACGGCGGACAGGTTGCCGCCCGCGCTGTCGCCCGCCACGACGATCGGCAGGCCGGGCAGGTGGGCGGCGGCCCAGAGCAGCGCCGCGTAGGCGTCGCGGGCGGCGACCGGGTAGCGGTGCTCCGGGGCGAGCCGGTAGGCGGGCAGGACGACCGCGCAGCCCGTACGGGCGGCCAGTTCCCTGCCCAGGGTGTCGAACTCGTCGAGGGCGCCGAGCACCCATCCGCCCCCGTGGTAGTAGACGATGACGCCGCGCGGCGTCCCGTCCGGGACCAGAAGGCGGCCGGGGAACGAGGCGCCGTCCTCGGCGGGGATGACGACCTCCGCTACCCGGGCGAGGTCCGGGCCCTTGCCCGACAGCTCGCCCAGGGCGGCCCCGAGGCCGCGGGCCTCCGTCACCGTCATCTCGTGCAGGGGCCGGCCGCCCGACTGGGCGAGCTGGTCGAGCAACGCGGTCGTCGCCTGGTCGGGGGCCATGGACGTCACCTGTTCCGAACGGGACGATGTCGGTCATTCCGAACGTAGGATCCGCCGCCGGGGTTGTCGAGGGCCGTCACGCCCCTTCCGCCGACCCGGGCCGGACGATCATCAGCACGACGACGACCGTCCACAACACGTTGTAGACGCCGGCGAGCATGGACAGCGGCCGCAGGCGGTCGCGCTCGCCCGGGGCGGCGAGGGCGGCGCGCTGGCGCGGGTAGATCTGCACGGCCAGCAGGAACCCGGCCGCCGCGGTGAGGACCATGGCGAGGGTGATCCAGATCTCGCCGACGCGCCCCTGCACGAGGGCCAGGACGATGCCGGCCACGGGCACGACGAGCGCGGCGACGCTGTAGCCGCGGGTGACGCGGTGCAGCGCGGTGGCCACGGCCCGGTCGCGCTCCCCGGCCCCCTCCTGGCCGAGGACCGGCACGTACCGCGGGAACAGGCTGGTCGCGATGGCCGAGCCACCCACGAACACGATGCCGGCCACCACGTGGATGGACAGCAGCACAGGCTCCACGAGTTCTCCCTCCACCAAAACCTTCAGGAAGCCTGAAGCCTAACACGCGACCTTCAGGGTGCCTGAAGGAGGGCGCGGCGCGATATGGGGGACGCCGGTCGTTGACCCCACGAGAGATCCGCCAGCAGGCTGAGAGGGTGATCCCGCGCCGCGCCGTCCGGCCGTCGCGGGCGATTTCGCGCCATCGCCGAAGGAGGCGACCCGTGACCACGTACGGACTGCTCATCTTCGAGGATGCCGAGGAGCTCGACTTCGCCGGTCCCTGGGAGGTCTTCACCCTGTCGGCGGCGCTGCGTGGCGGCGGTGACGCGGCGTTGCTGATCTCCGAGCATCCCGGCCCCGTGCGCTGCGCCAAGGGCATGCGTGTGCTGCCCGACCACGGGCTCGACGACCACCCGCCGCTGGACGTGCTGCTCGTCCCGGGTGGCCGGGGCGCCAGGCGGGTGCAGATGCACAACCCCGTCGTCACCGGCTGGGTCGCCGGGACCGCCGCGCGGGCGGACTGGGTGGCGAGCGTGTGCACCGGCGCGTTCGTGCTGCACGCCGCCGGACCGGCGCGGGGCCGGCGGGTGGCCACGCACCGCGACCACGAGGACGAGTTGGCGAAACTCGGTGACGTGACCGTCGTGCGGGACGCCCGCTACGTCGTGGACGGCAACCTGCTCACCAGCCAGGGGGTCTCGGCCGGGATCGACGCCGCGCTGTGGCTCGTCGGCCGTCTGCACGGCCGCGACCACGCCAGGGCCGTGCGCCGGCAGATGCAGTACGAGCCCGCGCCGCCGTACCTCGCCGACGAGCCCGGTTAGCCGCCCTCCCCGGCGAAGGCGGCGCGGACGGCGTCGCCCACCTGCCGCCTGATCGGATCGGCCGCCGCCCCGAACAGCCGCTCGTCCACCTCCGCCACCGCCGCCCGCGCCGCCTCCAGCAGGCGCGCCCCGCCGGGGGTGACCTCGATGGCGGACGCCGAGCCCGCGCGGGCGGTGTGGTCGCGCACCAGCCCGGCCCCGGCCAGCGCCTTCACCGCCGCGTGCACGCTCTGCACGGTGATGCCGGACATGCGCGCCAGGTCGCTGAACGAGATCCCGGGCACGGCCGCGATGTGACCGAGCAGCCCGAGCCGGCTCACGGTCAGGTCGAGCGGCGCGAGCGCGGCGCCGAGCTCGGTCTCGACCTGGCGTGCCAGCGTGAGCACCACGATGGAGGTGCTGGTCGTCGGGGCGGCCGGGCGGCCGTCGTCGAGGCTCACGCCTCAAGTCTCCCACCCGGGGCAGGCTCCGGGACGAGCGGTGACGGCCGGGCGAAACGGGAACTTCACGCGTACCAGACTGATCGCTAGGCTGACGGCACCTCAGTCCAGGGAGACGACGCGTGAGTGCTGTTGAGCCCGGCGTGGCCGGTGTTGACCCCACGGTGCCCAGCGTGGCCCGCATGTACGACTACTACCTGGGCGGGAAGGACAACTTCCCGGCGGACCGCGCCGCCGCGGAGAAGATCATCGCCATCGTCCCAGAGGTGCGCGAGACGGCCCGCGACAACCGGGCCTTCATCGGCAAGGCCGTCCGCCTCATGGCCGAGCAGGGTGTGCGGCAGTTCCTCGACATCGGGGCCGGGTTGCCCACCCAGGAGAACGTGCACCAGGTGGCGCAGCGGATCGTCCCGGACGCGCGGGTGGTCTATGTGGACAACGATCCGATCGTCCTGTCGCACGCCCGCGCGCTGCTGGCCGACAACCCGCACACGACGGCGGTCCGGGGCGACATCACCGAGCCCGCCGCCGTCCTGGCCGACCCCGAGGTGACCGGGCACCTCGACTTCGGGCGTCCCGTGGGGTTGCTGGCCTCGGCGGTGCTGCACTTCGTGCCGGGCGACGAGCGGACCGGCGACATCGTCAAGACGCTGCGCGCGCCGCTCGCGCGGGGCAGCCATGTGCTGATCTCCCACTTCTTCACGCCGGACGCCGACGACCCCAAGGTCAGGGCGGGCCAGCAGGTGTACAGCAGCACCAAACCGGGT
Source organism: Nonomuraea sp. MG754425 (assembly GCF_021699195.1). Lineage (GTDB taxonomy): Bacteria > Actinomycetota > Actinomycetes > Streptosporangiales > Streptosporangiaceae > Nonomuraea. Next base: position 5,653 of record NZ_SSXE01000065.1, read on the forward strand.
GCGCTGATCGCCCGCCCGCTGCGCCGGATCGCCGCCTTCTTCGACGGGCTGAGCCTGCTGGAGCCGGGCATCGTCCCGGTCAAGTCGTGGCGGCCGGACTCCGACCTCGACCGGCAGGCCCCGGTCGACCTGAGCGTGCCCGGCCTCGTCGGCGCGGTCGGCCGGGTGCCCTAAGACGAGCGGGGTCTCTGGCGGTTGGCCTCGGCGGCGCGCTCAGGTCGGTGTGCCACGCTCCGGTCCGGACACTGTGATCAGGAGTGCGGGCTCGGGGCCTGCGCTCGCCTGAACCCGTGGCTCCGCTCCACTTTCGCCACATGCAACGTGTAGCTCTGATACCACTCGACCTGCCCGCGCTTCTGTGCCGCGCGGTGCTCGGCGTTGTTGCGCCATTCCGTGAGGGCGTCCGCGTCGCGGAAGTACCCGACGGTGATGCCCAGCCCGCCAGGTGTCTGCGCGTGGTCCATCCCCAGGTACCCGGGGATGTCCTTCACCAGGTCTTCCATGCGTGCGTTGGTCTCGCTGTAGCCGCTCTGCTCCTGGGTCCGCACCGCGGTGAAGACCGCCACGTAGTAAGGGGGCTCATATGCCGCGACGGGAGTGACAGGCGCTTCCGAGTGATCACTCATGGCATCACTGTAAAGGGGTCCGCGCGGGTTCGTGTCATAGGCCGCAAAGCACCGCTATGTAATCGAAATCGCCCCGAGGCGGCTTCCGCCGGCCGGGCCCGTGACGGAGCGGCTGGTTCCGTCACGAGCCCGCCGACGTGAGGTGGAAGCGTCTGTCGAGGCCGGTCATGCGCAGGAGCCGGGTCAGACGCGGCTGGAGCCCGGTCAGCCGGATCCGGCCGCCGGCGCCCTCGACGGTGTTCGCCGCCCAGATCAGCGTGTTCAACCCGGAGGAGTCGCAGAACTCGACCCCTTTCATGTCGACGACCACGGACGGCGGACGCAGGCAGGACATCGCCTCGTTCAGTCCGTTGCGGAACTCCTCTTTCGAGGCCAGATCCAGGTCGCCGGCAGGACGCAGCACAGCGGAGCCGTCACTCTGCGTGACGACCCAGGAGAAGCCGGTGCGGTCGGCGCTTCTCATTACATCCCTCCGCTTTGCAACGGTTCGCGCCCTTCATCTTTGCACAGTGCAACGAAACCGGAAAGTTATACTCGGGGACCCGCAGGTGGCTTCCGCGGGCACGTGTACAACAGTGCCCATGGCGCACGACGATGAGTCTCCGCCGGGCGGCGAGGACCTCGACGCGGTCGTCACCGCGGTGCTGGCGGGCTCCCGGCTCCTGGTCGCCCTCACCGCCCGGTCGCTGGCCGCCGCCGAGGACAAGATCACCCTGCCGCAGTTCAGGATGCTGGTGGTGCTGGCCGGCCGCGGGCGGACCAAGCTGGTGACGATGGCCGACCTGCTCGACGTCAACTCCTCCACCGCCATGCGGATGGCCGACCGGCTGGCCGGCGCCGGACTGGTCGTCCGCGAGGTCAACCCGAGCAACCGGCGCGAGAGCCTGATGCGGCTGACCGGTGAGGGGCGGCGCGTCGTGGACGAGGTGATGACCCGCCGCAGGAACGAGATCGGCGAGATCGTCGCACGCATGTCCACCGCGCAGCGCCACGCGCTCGTCTCGGCCATGAACGCCTTCAACGAGGCGGGCGGCGAGCCCACGACGGCCGGTCCACACCCGCTGGGCTGGCCGGACGGGTGAGATTCGAGGGCTGTTGACTCCATGTTCGAGGGCGTGGGAGTCTCCTCGACGTATGACGGGTGCGGCCGTCATACCTCCCGCCGCCGATGCCATGGCCCGTCCGGGCCGGCTCCGGCGGGATCACGATCCAGACAGCGTCTGACCGCCGGTCGGCCGGCCTCCGCCACGGTTTCGTCCCTGGGGTGGCCGCGCGGTGCCGGGCGACCGGACGCCGGCTCCGGTGAGGTGACAGATGACTCGGCTCTGCGGCGGAAACGACGGGGGCGCGGTTCGCGTCAAGGGCACCGTCCGGCGGCCGGTGCGTGAGTGGACGGCCTCGGTGCACGCACTGCTCCGGCATCTCGAACGCATGGGCTTCCCCGGGGCGCCGTGTGTCCTGGGGGTCGATGAGCTGGGGCGGGAGATCCTCACGTACCTGGAGGGCGAGACCATGGGCGACGCTCCGGTGTGGCCCCCGTGGTCGCGTACCGAGGAGACGCTCGTGCAGGTGGCGGAGTGGACGCGGGCCTACCACGAGACCGTGGCCAGCTTCGTGCCCCCGCCCGGCGCCCGCTGGCGCACCGGCGCCTCCTGGACGCCGGGCGCGGTCGTCGTCCACAACGACGCCACGCCCTGGAACGCCGCCTGGCACCGGGGCCGGCTGACCGGCTTCTTCGACTGGGACTTCGCCGGCCCCGCCACCGTGGACTCCGACGTCGCCTGGATGGCGCACGCCTGGGTGCCGCTGCACTCCCGCCGCGTCACCGAGACGGAGGGCCTGTGCGACTTCGACGCGCGGCCCGCCCGGCTGCGGCTCTTCCTCGACGCCTACGGCTGGCGCGGGAGCACGGACTCGGTGATCAAGGAGATCCAGGCGCGGATGCGGGTGCGGGCCGCGCAGATCCGCCGCCTCGGGGCGTCCGGCGAAGGGCTGTACGCGCGGCTGCTGCGCGGCGGCGTCGCCGACGACCTCGACCAGGCCATCCACGAACTGCACGACTTCCCCCGATGACCCCCCGTCCCGCCGCGCCGCCCATACCTCAGGAGGGCTGGTAGTCGCGCAGGTGGCGGGCGACCTCGGCGGTGTAGTCGCGCCACTTCGCCGGGATGCCGTCGGCCCGCTTGAGCGGGTCGACGCCGCTGCGGTAGAGCGCGGCCAGCTTCAGCGCCGGGTCGCCGGGCAGCTTCTCGACCTCCGGGCCCAGCGCGCACATGAACCGGCCCATGGAGACGATCGACAACTCGGGGCTGAACGGGGGAACGGGCTTCGGGCTCTGCAGGCCGCCCGGTTGCCAGTGCCACAGCACCCCGGGGGTCCACCTGGCGATGCCGTACTCGTCGCGCACCGAGTCCGACAGCCGCGGGTCGTAGTCCGACTCCGCCTTGAGCATCGCCGCGATCAGGGCCGGGCTCAGGCCGGGCTCCGCGCAGTAGGTCCCGGCCTGGACGATCAGCGGACGGTACTCGCGCGGGATGTCGGCGTCGTCGCGCAGCCAGCGACCGGTGTCGTCGGCCGCCGGTGACGGCGCGCTCGTGACGGCGCCCGGCTGCGGATCCTCGCCGCCGCCCGGCGGGGCGTCGAAGGGCTGGACGAGCGCGATGGCCGCCGCCGTCGCGACCCCGGCGACGGCCACCGCCGTGCCCCCGACGATCACCGCCCGCCGCCGCGCCGACCCGTGTCCCGCCGCACGCTGCTGCTCCGGGGCCTCCGGAGGCGGTTCGCCGGGCGCGGGCGTCAGCTCCATCGGGACGGGCGACGACAGGGCGGCGGCGTAGGCCGCGGCGTCGGGCCAGCGGGCCGCGCGGTCGGGGTCCAGCGCCCGCATCACCGCCGCGTCGACCGCCTCCGGCACCCCGTGCCGCAGCGCGCCCGGCGGCACCCGCTGCTCCGGCTTGGCCGGCACCCTGCCCGTGAGCAGGTGATACGTCAGCGCCCCCAGCCCGTGGACGTCGGCCCGCGCGTCGGGCGCCCCGTCGAAGTAGAGCTGCTCGGGAGCCTGGTAGCCGGGTGACCCGGCGGGCAGCGTCAGCCCGCTCAGGTGATCGGTGGAGCGCGCGATGCCCAGATCGGCCACCATCACCCGCTCCCCGCCCTCGGGCCGCGAGCAGAACAGCACGTTCGACGGCTTCAGGTCGCGGTGCACGACCCCGATGCTGTGCAGGACGGCCACGCCCTGGCAGATCTCGCCCATCAGGCCGAGCGTCTCCTCGACCCCGAGGGGCGGCCCGGCCAGGCGCTGCTCCAGGGTGCCGCGGTCGGCGTACGTCATCACGAAGTACGGCCGCCCGTCGTCGAGCTGTCCGAGGTCGAAGACCTGCACCAGCAGGTGGGAGTCGGCCCGGCGCAGCAGCCGCGCCTCCTGGAGGAACCGCTCGCGCACGTCGGACTGCCTGGCCCAGTTGTCGGCGAGGATCTTGACCGCCACCGACGAGCGCAACTCGTCGTCACGCGCGAGGTAGACGGAGGCGAAGCCCCCGACGCCGATGAGCTGCTCGATCCGGTAGCGGCCTGCGTGGGGAGGAGCCGTCATTCAGCTCATCATGGCCGATGGCCCCGGATCCGTCCACGCGCCCTCGTACCTACCAGGTTACGCACGGCCCCCGCGATCCGGCAGGATCGGAGCGGCGACTCCGAGACGGGAGCGAACACCATGGACATCCGGCGTGCCGCCGTCGCGGTGGCCGCGTGGCCGTCCGTCTGACAGCGCCTGTCCGTCCTCGACACCTCCCAGACACACGAGTAGGGTCGCGCCCGATGTCCCACAGCACGATCTTGATCCAGATGGCCGCCACGCCCACCGACGACCGGCCGTACTCGCTGGAGCTCGCACCCGGCGAGCAGGCGTTCTTCGGCCGCGGGACCCCTGGCTCGCCCGTCGACCTGCTGCTGGACGACCCCGCCGTCTCCCGCAGGGCCGGCCGGATCGTGGCGGTGGGCGACTACTGGGTGCTGTCCAACCTCAGCACGTCCAAGACGTACGTGGTGGAGAATCCCGAGGGCGGCGGGGAGTTCGTGAAGGTGCCGCCGGGGCGGATGGGCGCGCCGATCCCGTTCGAGTTCTCCCGGGTGACACTGCCCGCCGTGGACGGCACGGTCTCGTTCCTGGTGTTCGCGCCGCAGCACGTGCACGTGCCTCCCGGCCACGCGGACGGCGGCGCGGCCACGCAGGTCGCCTACCCGCTCGACCAGAACGCGAAGTACTTCCGCATCCTGGTCGCCCTGTGCGAGCCGCGCCTGCGCGACTCCTCGACCTCGCGCATCCCGACGATCCCCGAGATCGGCGAACGCCTGCCCGACCTGGGGCTCAGCCGGACCGCGATCGGCTTTCACATCGGGTATCTCGCGGAGAAGAAGCTGCACGTCAAGAGCCCGCAGGCAGGGGAGGGCAAGGCCGACTGGCAGCGTCACGCGCTGGTCTCGCTCGCCCTGAGGTTCGACCTGGTCACCAGCGACCACCTCGCCCTGCTCCCGGTGCCGGGCCGGTAGCCCGCCATGAGCGGCCCCGGAGCCGGTCCACGACCGCCCGCCGCGTCAGCGCCACCACGGGGGACCGCCCACGTCAGGAACCTGCACCTCCTGACGGGACGGCCAGGCTCGGCGCGCGACGGGGAAGAGCACGTGACCGGCCCGGGGCACCCGGCCCGCCAGGGGACGGAACCCCTCAGGCCAGCAGCACGGGCAGAGCCAGGACGTCGCTGCCCGTGAACGACGGCAACGGCCGCAGCGCGCCCGGCTCGACCGCGAGCCGGAGCCCGGGGAAGCGGCCGAACAGCGCGGGCAGCGCGACCGCGGCCTCCAGCCTGGCCAGCGGGGCGCCCAGGCAGAAGTGCATGCCGTGGCCGAAGGCGAGGTGCCGGCGGTCGTGCCGGTCGATGTCGAACCTGCCGGGATCGGGATTGACCAGCGGATCGCGCCCGTGCGCGCCGAACCCGATCAGGATGGGGTCGCCCGCGGCGATCGTGACGCCCTCGCCGAGGTCGATGTCCGCGGTGGCGAAGCGCAGCGGCAGGTGCATGACGGGCGGGTCGCGGCGCAGCGACTCCTCGATCACGTCCGTCCACCGCGCGGGCGCGGCCAGGACGGCCGCGAGCTGGCCGGGGTGGGTCAGCATGGCGACGGTGGCGTGGTCGATGAGCGACACCGCGGTCTCGCTGCCCGCGCCGATCATCAGCAGCAGGGTGCTGACCACCTCGTCCATGGTGAGCCGGTCGCCGTCGTCCTCGCGGGCGGCCAGCAGCAGGGTCGTCAGGTCGTCGCCGGGCGCGGCCCGCTTGGTCTCGACCAGTTCGTGCATCGCCGCGTAGATGCCCTCCCGCATCGCCGCGGCCCGCTCGGCGGTGAGCGAGTTGTCCAGGACGAGGTCGATCGCCGCCAGCATCGCGGGCCGCTGCCCGGCCGGGACGCCGAACAGGTCGCAGATGACGCCGCTGGGGATGGGGTAGGAGTAGCGGGCGCGCAGGTCCACCGGCTCGCCCGGCGGGAGGCCGGCCAGCTCGTCGAGCAGCCCGGCGGCGATGCGCTCCACGGCCGGGCGCATCGCCTCGACGCGGCGGCCCGTGAACGCCCTGCCGACCAGGTTCTTCAGCCGCCGGTGGTCGTCGCCGTCGGCGGTGAGCATGCTGACCACGTCCACCCAGGCCGTCAGCCAGGCGATGGCGAACGGCTGATAGCCGGGCCACGACGTGCGGGCGTCCTTGGAGACGTGCGGGTGGGTCAGCAGGCGCCTGACCACCTCGCCCCGGGTGACCGACCAGGCGACGACGCCGGCGGGCAGGCGTACGCGGACGGCGGGGCCGGCCGCCCGCAGCCGGTCGGCCTGGTCGTGGAGCCGGCTCCCGGAGGTGTCGAGGATCGTCGGCGCGTCGGTCACGGGGACCTCCTGCGTGCACGATGGGGGAATCGTCCGGTAAGGGGTCTACCCGGTGGAGGGGCGGCCTACAGCAGGTCCTCGACGCGGATCGGCAGGCTTCGCGGGCGGCGGCCCGTGGCGTGGAAGACGGCGTTGGCGATGGCCGGGGCCACCCCCACCAGGGCCACCTCGCCGAGGGTCTTCACGCCCGTCGGGTTGAGGGTGAAGTCCGGCTCGCCGACGAAGGCCACCTCGATCCGGCCCACGTCGGCGTTGACCGGGATCACGTAGTCGGCCAGGTCGGCGTTGACGAAGCCGCCGAAGCGGGGATCGACCTCGCTGTGCTCGCTCAGCGCCGCGCCGATGCCCCACACGACCGCGCCGCGCACCTGGGCCTCGGCCGTGACCGGGCTGGCCACCCGTCCGCAGTCGGCCACGCTGACCACCCGCGAGACGCGTACGCGCGGGGCCGCGGGTGCCACCCGCACCTCGGCGAAGTGCGCGATGAAGCTGAAGGCGACGTGGCCGGGGTACTCGGGGCCCGCCGGGGCGACCAGGCCCGCGCGCATCCGGTCCACCGCCTCGGGCGGCTGGCCGGGCCCCTTGGTGAGGGCCTCGGCCACCACCTCGGCGCCGTCCTGCTCGGGGGCGCTCCGCCCGGCCGCCGCGACGGCCGCCGCGACGTCCACGGGGCCCTCCCGCGGGACGCCCAGGCGGGCCCGCAGTTCGAGCAGCGCCGCGTGGACCGCCAGCAGCGTGCTGTTGGTGCCCCACGCCCCCGCGGTCAGATGGTGCGGCACGACGCGGGTGTCGCCGACGACGACGTCCACCCGGTCCACGCCGATCCCCAGGTCACCGGCCACGGCGCGGGCCAGGGCGGTCGTGATGCCCTGGCCCATCTCGTGCCCGCCCACCTCCGCCAGCACCCGGCCGTCCGCGCGGGCGCGCAGGCGGGCGAGCACCGGCACCGTCATCACCGGGTACGCCCCGGCCGCCACCCCCCAGCCGACCAGCGTCCCGTCGGTCTCCCGCATGGAGCCGGGGTCCGGCGGGCGCTCCGCCCAGCCGAACAGCTCCGCGCCCCGCCGCAGGCACGCCGCCAGATGGCGGGAGGAGAACGGCTTGCCCGTGACCGGGTCCGCGCCCGCGTCGTTGGAAAGGCGCAGCTCGACCGGGTCGCGCCCGGCGGCGCAGGCCAGCTCGTCGAGGGCCGACTCCAGCGCGAACGCCGCCGGGTGCTCGAACGGGGCGCGCATGTAGCCGGGCGTCTGGACGTCGGTCCTGACGTGGCGTTGCCGGCCGCGGAAGCTGCTGATGCCGTACAGGCGGGAGGTGATCTCGGTGTAGGTGGCGGGGAGCAGGTCGCGCCGGGACGCCTGCTGGTCCACCTCGTGGATCGCGGCCAGCAGCCGGCCCGAGCGGTCGGCGCCGAGACGTACGCGGTGCCGGCTCACCGGGCGGAAGCTCGCCGCGTGGAAGGTGTGCGCGCGGGGCAGCACCAGCTTCACCGGGCGGCCCAGCCGGCGGGCGGCCACCGCCAGGGGCGCGAGGTGCGGCTGCAGCGAGTTCTTCTGCCCGAACCCGCCGCCCACGTACGGGGTGATGACCTGGACGCGGTCCGGGTCGATGCCGAGCTGGCGGGCCAGGCCGCCGCGCAGGGCCCCGGCGCTCTGGGTGCCCTCGTGGACGACGAGGGTGTCCCCGTGCCACTCGGCCACGCCGCCGATCAGCTCCATCGGCACCTGGTGCTGCGGGCCCGTCTCGTAGACGGCGTCCACCCGCAGCGGGCTGCGCTCGTACGCGCCGTCGGCGTCGCCCACGACGACGTCGGCGAGGAACGGCAGCGGCAGCGCCTCCTCCTGGAGCACGGTCTCCGTGCCCGCCGCGTCCAGCTCGACGGCGAACGGCTCCTCGTCATAGGCGGCCCGCACCAGCCCGGCCGCGTGGACGGCGGCGACCAGGGTGTCCGCCACGACCAGGGCGATGGGCTGCCCCCGGTACGCGATCCGGTCGTCGAGCAGCGGTTGCAGGCTCTGGAAGGCGTAGCCGTCGGCCATGACGTACCCGGCCGGGGCGATGCCCAGGTCGTCGAGGTGCGACAGGATGAGCAGGACGCCGGGGACGGCGGCGGCCTCGGCGGTGTCCAGGCCGGTGATCCGGCCCTTGCCGGCGGTCGCGACGACCGGGATGGCGTAGGCGAGGCCGGGCGGCGCGTGGTCGGCGCCGTAGCGGGCCGCCCCGGTGACCTTCTCCCGCGCGCCGACGCGCGGTGTTCTCTCCACGGGTGGCCAGGGGTGCGCCGTCCGGTCGCCGCTCTCTTCGGTGTCGGTCATCGCAGGGCCCGCTCTCCGGCGATCCGCAGCGCCTCGGCGACGGTGCGGATGCCCAGCTCGATCCGGAACGCGTTGTGTGTGCCGGCCCGCGCGCCGGCGAACGCGGCCGCACCGGCCCGCCGCGCGCTGCGGCGGTCCAGCACCGCCCCCGCCAGTTCCTCTTCGGCGGAGGGGCAGCGCCAGGGCCGGGTGGCGACCCCGCCCACGGCGACGCGGCACTCCTCGACCGCTCCGCCCTCGCCCAGCGTGACGGCCACGGCCGCCGAGGCGAGCGCGAACGCGTACGACTCCCGGTCCCTGACCTTGTGGTACGTCGATCCGCGCCCGGCGGCGGTGACCGGCACGCGGATGCGGGTGACGATCTCGTCCCAGGCCAGCGTGTGCTCCCGGTCCGGCCGCTCGCCCGGCTCGACGTGCAGTCCGGCCAGGGGGAGCGTGCGCGTGCCGCGCGGTCCCGTCACGTCGAGGACGGCGTCGAAGGCGATGAGCGCGACCGCCCAGTCCCCCGGGTAGGTGGCGACGCACGCGTCGCCGCCGCCGAGCAGGGCGTGCCCGCGGTCCAGCCCGCCGATCGCCGCGCAGCCGCTGCCGGGCAGCCGCTTGTTGCACGGGAACGGGGGCCCGCCGCGGAAGTACGTGCAGCGGGTGCGCTGGAGCAGGTTGCCGCCCACGGTGGCCATGTTCCGCAGTTGCTGGGAGGCGGCCTTGGCCAGGGACTCGGCCAGCGCCGGATAGTCGCGCCGCAGCAGCGGGTCGGCCGCCACGTCCGCCATCAGCGCCCCCGCCCCGAACGTGAGCTCGCGCGGCCCGGCCGTGTCGATCCCGGCCAGTTCGGGCAGCGCGCGGATGTCCACGACGGCGGGCGGGGTCTCGATGTCCAGCTTCATCAGGTCGAACAGCGTGGTGCCTCCGGCCAGCACCTTCGTGCCGGGGCCGGCCTCCGACAGCGCGCGGACGGCCTCCTCCAGGGTGGCCGGGGCGGTGTAGGTGTACGGGCGCACGGCTCAGCCCTCCCGTCGCCCGGCCGCGGCGCGTACCGCGGCCAGGATCCCCGGGTAGGCCCCGCACCGGCACAGGTTGCCGCTCATGTGCTCGCGGATGTCGTCGTCGGCGCCGGCGTTCCCCTCGGCGATGCAGGCCAGGCCGGACATCACCTGCCCGGGGGTGCAGTAGCCGCACTGCAGCGCGTCGTGGTCCACGAACGCCTGCTGGAGCGGGTGCAGGGCGCCGTCGGGTCCGGCCACGCCCTCGATGGTGCGCACCGATCTGCCGTTCACCTGCACGGCCGGGAGCAGGCAGGACACGACCCGGCGGCCGTCCACGTGGACGGTGCACGCGCCGCACTGGCCGTGGTCGCAGCCCTTCTTCGACCCGGTCAGGCCGAGCCGCTCGCGCAGGACGTCGAGCAGTGACTCCCGCGGGTCGAGATCGAGGCGTACGGCCTGACCGTTGACCGTGAACTCGGTCACTACCTCCGAGGTCATAGGCGCAACGCTAGTGCTGAACGCCGTTTTTATCCCCATATGGTGGGATAAGGGGCGGTCAAGAAAGGTCCCGCCCGCCGCGAACGCGACGCGGACTTTACCGCAGGGGGGTTGTTACCGTGCTGCTCGTGCCCTTCATCGACGCCCTGTCCGCAGCCCTGCCGCCGAACCGGATCGTCCTCGACCCCGACGTCATGGCCGCCCACGCCCGCGACCAGGCCGCCTGGGCGCCGGCCGGCACGCCGCTCGCGCTGGTCCGGCCCCGGGACGCCGGCCAGGTGCGCGCGGTGGTGGCCGCCTGCGCCGAGCACGGCGTCCCGATCGTGCCGCGCGGCGCCGGCACCGGCCTGTCCGGCGGGGCCAACGCCGTGGACGGCTGCGTGCTGCTGGCCCTCGACGGCATGGACCGCATCATCGAGATCGACCCCGCCGAGCAACTCGCCGTCGTGCAGCCGGGCGTGGTCAACGACCGCCTGCGGGCCGCCGCCGCCGAGCACGGCCTGTGGTACCCGCCCGACCCCGCCAGCTCCCCCTGGTCCACCATCGGCGGCAACACGGCCACGAACGCGGGCGGCGTGTGCTGCGTCAAGTACGGCGTCACCCGCGACTACGTGCTCGGCCTGAAGGCCGTCACCGGCAGGGGAGAGCAGGTCACGCTGGGCCGCCGCACCAGGAAGGGCGTGGCGGGCTACGACCTGGCCGGCCTGTTCGTCGGCTCCGAGGGCACGCTGGGCGTCATCACCGAGATCACCGTGCGGCTGCTCCGGCTGCCGGACAGCCCGCCCAAGACCGTCGTCGGAGCGTTCGACTCGCTGGTCGCCGCGGGCGAGGGCGTCGCGGCGGTGGCGCGGGCCGGGATCACGCCGTCCGCGCTGGAACTGGTGGACCGCTACTGCCTGCGGGCCGTGGACGACTGGAAGAACATGGGGCTGGCCGACCTCGGCGACGTCCTGCTGCTCGGCCGCGTCGACACCGGCGACGAGCGGGAGGCCGCCGCCCTCCAGGACTGCTTCGAACGGGCCGGGGCGACGTTCAGCACCCGCTCGACCGACGCGGACGAGGCGGAGGCGCTGTTCGCCGCCCGGCGGCTGGCCTACCCCGCGCTGGAACGGCTCGGGCCGGTGCTGACCGAGGACGTGTGCGTGCCCCGCGGGCTGGTGCCCGAGATGCTCGCCCGCATCGAGGCCCACGCGACGGCGCACGACGTGCACATCGCCAACATCGCGCACGCCGGCGACGGCAACCTGCACCCGCTCATCGTCGTCCCGGCCGGCGACGACGAGGCCCGCGAACGGGCGCAGCGGGCGTTCGAGTCGATCCTCGACGACGCCGTCGCGCTCGGCGGCACCGTCACCGGCGAGCACGGCGTCGGCCTGCTGAAGAAGCGCGGCATGCACGCCGAACTGGGCGACAACGTGCTGGCGCTGCACCGCGCGATCAAGTCCGCCCTCGACCCGGCCGGGATCTTCAACCCCGGCAAGGTCATCTGACGGCGATCAGGGCAGCGCCGAGCCCGCCAGGCGGCCGGTGCGGCGGTAGACGGCGCACATGACGTCGCGGTGGCCGTCGGCGGCTGCCTCTACCTGGCCGCCGCCGTCACGGTCCTGGCGTCCTGAGCGTGGCGGGGAGGCGGCCGTCGATCGCGGCGTGCGCGTGGGCGAGGTCGGCCTCCATGCGCGCCGCCGTCTCCCTGAGCTCGGGCAGGACGTCGCGCAGCAGCGCGGCGTTGGAGGCGCGACCGGCGTGCGTGGCGACGTTCACCGCCGCCACCGTGCGTCCTGACCGGTCGCGCACCGGCACCGCGACGGACCGCACCCCCTCCTCCAGTTCCTGATCGACGAGGGCGTACCCGTCGGCGGCGGCCTGGCGCAGCAGGGCCCGCAACTCCGCCGCCGAGGTGACGGTCCTGGACGACAGCCGCCTGGGCTCGATCGCGGCCAGCCGCTCGTCGGGCAGCTCCGCCAGCAGCACCCGCCCCATGGACGTCGCGTACGCGGGCAGCCGGGTGCCGACCGTGAGGTTGATGCTCATGAGGCTGACCGTCTGCACCCGGGCCACGTACAGCACGTCGTCGCCGGACAGCACCGCCACCGACGCCGACTCGCGCACCCGCGCCACCAGGTCGGCGAGGTGCGGCTGGACGATCTCGCCGAACGTCAGCCCCGACAGGTGGGCGTAGCCGAGTTCCAGCACCCGGGGCAGCAGCACGAAGCGGGGCCCGTCGGCGGCGGCGTAGCCGAGGCGCTCCAGCGTCTGGGCCGCCCGCCGCACGGTCGCCCGGGGCAGGCCGGTGACCTTGGCGCAGTCGGCGAGGGTCAGCCCGCCCGGGGCCGTGCCGAGCGCGGCCATGACGGCCAGCCCACGCGCCAGTGACTGCAGGAACCCCATCCCCAGCTCCTGCTTGGCGGCCCGGGAGGGATCGGCCGGTGGGGCGGGGACCGGCCGCGCGGCGGCGGGGCGTTCCCCGGCCAGCGTGGCCTCCATCTCCGCGACCGTCGCGCGCAGCGCGCCCAGGCAGTGTTCGCGCAGCCCGGCCGCGGTGTGCCTGCTGGTGTGGCTGACGACGCTGACCGCGCACACGGCCCGCCCCGTCCCGTCCCGCACGGGCATCGCGACGGCGATCAGACCGGGCTCGACAAGCTGATCATCCTCAGCCCACGACGGAACCGAGCCGGACGGGGCCGTGTCGGGTGGGGTCGAGTCATGCGAGGGCGAGTCAGGGGGCGCCGGGGCAGGTGGTGGCGGGGTGAGGAGGGCCAGGCCGGCCGCGCAGCGGTCGGCGGGCAGCAGGTCGCCGACCCGGAAGGTGACCGACATGGTGCGCCGCCGGGTGAACTGCACGATGAACCGCACCCCGTCGCCGTCCCGCACGGCCAGCGACACCGACTCGTCCAGTTCGTCGGCCAGCCGCCCGGCGAGCGGCGCGAGCGCGTCCCGCAGCCCGCCGCCCGCCAGGTACGCCTCGCCCAGCTCCATCAGGCGCGGCGCGGGCAGCACGTCGCGGCCCTCGGCCCGCGCGTAGCCGAGGCGCGTGAGCGTCCCCAGCACCCGGTCCACGGTGGACCTGGCCAGGCCGGTGGCGCGGACCAGGTCCGTCGCGCGCGCGGGCCGCCGCGGATCGGCGGTCAGCGCGCGCAGCACGGCGAGCCCGCGCTCAAGGGTTCCGGCCGCTTCCATGGGCTCCTCCTACGGCGACGTACGACGCCGGGTGCTCTCTCATGTGGGCGACGAGCGCCGCCCGGCGACGCCGCACACCACCGGACGGACCTTTGACAGCCCGCCCACCCGTACACATACTGGACAGACATCATAGTGAACAAAAGTTCGCAGAGCGAACACATCACGGACGGGAGCGTCGTGCGCAGAGACAAGGTGGTCGCCACGGCCGCGGAGGCGCTGGCCGGCGTGCACGACGGCGCGTCGTTCGCCGTCGGCGGCTTCGGCCTCAGCGGCATCCCCAATGTGCTGATCCGGGCCCTCTACGAGACCGGCGCGACCCGCCTGGCCGTCGTGTCCAACAACTGCGGCGTGGACGGCGGCGGCCTGGGCGTCCTGCTGGCGGCCCGCCGCATCGCCCACGTCACCGCGTCCTACATCGGCGACAACAAGGAGTTCGCCCGCCAGTACCTGGGCGGCGAGCTGGAGGTCGAGCTCACCCCGCAGGGCAGCCTGGCCGAGCGGCTGCGCGCGGGCGGCAGCGGCATCCCCGCCTTCTACACCCCGGCGGGCGTCGGCACGCCCATCGCCGACGGCGGCCTGCCGCTGCGCCACCACCCCGACGGCTCCGTCGCGCTCGCCTCGCCGCCGAAGGAGGTGCGGGAGTTCGACGGCCGCGAGTACGTGCTCGAACACGGCATCCGCACGGACTTCGCGCTGGTCCGCGCCGCCAGGGGCGACCGTCACGGCAATCTGGCCTTCCACAAGGCCGCCAGGAACTTCAACCCGCTGGCCGCCATGGCCGGGCGGGTCACGGTCGCCGAGGTCGAGGAGCTGACCGAGCTCGACCCCGACGAGGTGCACCTGCCCGGCGTCTTCGTCCAGCGCGTGCTGGTGCTGACCCCCGAGCAGGCCGCCGACAAGTCCATCGAACGACGCACGATCTCCACCCCTCAGGCGCAAGGGACCGACACCGCATGAGCTGGACCCGCGACGAGATGGTCGCCCGCGCCGCGGCCGAGCTGCGCGACGGCGACTACGTCAACCTCGGCATCGGCCTGCCCACCCGCATCCCGTCCTTCCTGCCCGAGGGCGTGGACGTAGTGCTGCACTCGGAGAACGGCATCCTCGGCGTCGGCCCGTACCCGCGGGCGGAGGAGGTGGACCCCGACCTGATCAACGCCGGCAAGGAGACGGTCACCGTGCTCCCCGGGGCGTCGTTCTTCGACTCCTCGCTGTCGTTCGGCATGATCCGCGGCGGGCACATCGACGTGGCCGTGCTGGGCGCGATGCAGGTCTCGGCCCGCGGCGACCTGGCCAACTGGATGGTCCCCGGCAAGCTGGTCAAGGGCATGGGCGGCGCCATGGACCTGGTGCACGGCGCCCGCCGGGTCATCGTGATCATGGACCACAACGCCAAGGACGGCTCCCCGAAGATCGTCAAGGAGTGCGCGCTGCCGCTGACGGGGAAGAAGTGCGTCCACCGGATCGTCACCGACCTCGGCGTCTTCGACGTCACCGAGCGCGGGCTCGCGCTGGTCGAGCGGGCGCCGGACGTCAGCCTGGAACAGGTGCGCGACCGCACCGACGCGGAGGTGATCGCATGAGCTCGGGCATCAAGGACGTCTACGTCGTGGACGCCGTCCGCACGCCGTTCGGCCGCTACGGCGGGGCCCTGTCCGGGATCCGCCCGGACGACCTGGCCGCGCACGTCGTCGCGGCCCTGGCCGAGCGCACCGGCCTGGAGGCCGCCGACGAGGTCGTGCTCGGCAACGCCAACGGCGCCGGCGAGGAGAACCGCAACGTCGCCCGCATGGCCGCGATCCTGGCCGGCCTGCCGATCACCACGCCGGGCGTGACCGTCAACCGCCTGTGCGGCTCCGGCATGGAGGCCGTCCTGCACGCCTACCGCGCCATCGCGCTCGGCGACGCCTCGACCGTGATCGCGGGCGGCGTCGAGTCGATGACCCGCGCGCCGTGGGTGCTGCCCAAGCCGGACCGGGCCTTCCCGGCGGGCGGGCAGGAACTGGTCTCCACGACGCTCGGGTGGCGGCTGGTCAACCCGCGCATGCCCGCCACGCACACCGTCGCGCTCGGCGAGGGGGCCGAGCTGATCGCCGACAAGCACGGGATCACCCGGGCCGAACAGGACGCGTACGCGCTGGTCAGCCACCAGAAGGCAGCCAAGGCGTCGTTCGAGCGCGAGATCGTGCCGCTCGACGGCGTCACCCGCGACGAGGGCATCCGCCACGACACCTCCCTCGATGCGCTGGCCAGGCTCAAGCCCGCCTTCCGCAAGGACGGCGGCACCGTCACCGCCGGCAACTCCTCCCCGCTGAACGACGGGGCCGCCGCGCTGCTGCTGACCGACGAGGCCGGCCTGCGCGGGCGCGAGCCGCTGGCCCGGATCGTGGCCGGCGGCGTCAGCGCGCTGGAGCCGCGCTACTTCGGGCTCGGCCCGGTCGAGGCGGCCGGACGGGCACTGGCCAAAGCGGGCAAAAGCTTCGCCGACCTCGACACCGCCGAGCTGAACGAGGCGTTCGCCGCGCAGGCACTCGGCTGCCTGGCCGAGCTGCCCGACCTCGACCCCGCCATCGTCAACCCCGACGGGGGCGCCATCGCGATCGGCCACCCGCTCGGGGCCTCCGGCGCCCGCGTCACCGGCGCGGTGGCCCACCGGCTGGCCGCCGCCGGTTCGGGCCTCGGCCTCGCCTGTCTCTGCATCGGCGTCGGCCAGGGACTGGCCGTCGTACTCGAAAGGTAGCGTGATGTCCGAACCCCTCAAGCAGGCCGACATCGACCAGGAGATCGCGGCGCGCGCCGGAGAGCACGGCGAGCACCCCGCCCGCGACTACGCCCCCTACCGCAGCACGCTGCTGCGCCACCCGCACCGGCCGCTCGTCGTGGTCAAGGACCCGGACGCGGCCGAGCTGTCCGGGCCGGTCTTCGGCGTCACCGACGTGACCACGCTGGACAACGACCTCACCAAGCAGCACCCCGGGGAGCCGCTGGGCGAGCGCATCACCGTGCGGGGGCGGGTGCTCGACCGTCAGGGCCGTCCGGTGCGCGGGCAGCTCGTCGAGATCTGGCAGGCCAACGCCTCCGGCCGCTACCTGCACCAGCGCGACGACCACCCGGCCCCGCTCGACCCCAACTTCACCGGCGTCGGACGCTGCCTGACCGGCGACGACGGCGGCTACCTGTTCACCACGATCAAGCCCGGCCCGTACCCGTGGCGCAACCACCTCAACGCCTGGCGGCCGGCGCACATCCACTTCTCGCTCTTCGGCACCGCCTTCACGCAGCGGCTGGTGACCCAGATGTACTTCCCGGGCGACCCGCTGTTCCCGTACGACCCGATCATGCAGTCGGTGACCGACGAGAGCGCCAGGCAGCGGCTGGTGGCCGGGTACGTGCACGAGCTGTCCGAGCCGGAGTACTCGCTCGGCTACCGGTGGGACATCGTCCTCGACGGGCCCGCCGGGACGTGGATGGAGGAAGGCCGATGAACCACCCCACCCCCTCCCAGACCGTCGGCCCGTTCTACGGCTACGCGCTGCCCTTCCCCGGCGGCGGTGACCTCGCGTCCGGCGGGATCGGCGTGCACGGTCACGTCTACGACGGGGCCGGCGACCCGGTGCCCGACGCGCTGCTGGAGTTCTGGCAGGCCGACGAGCACGGCTCGCTGGCCGGATCGCCCGGCACGCTGCGCCGCGACCCCACCGACGGGTCCGTGCTCGGCCGCGACGGCCTGCGCTTCACCGGCTTCGGCCGGGTCCCCACCGACCAGGACGGCCACTGGGCGTTGCGCACGGTCGTGCCGGGGAACGGGTACATCAGCGTGTGCGTGTTCGCCCGCGGCCTGCTGCACCACCTCTACACGCGCATCTACCTCGGGCCGGACGCCTTCCTCGACGCGCTGCCCGCGCAGCGGCGGCGCACGCTGGTGGCGACGCCGGAGCGCGAGGGGGTCTACCGGTTCGACATCCACCTCCAGGGAGAGAAGGAGACGGTCTTCCTTGACTTCGGCTGATCCCGAGCCGCAGTCCGATCTCGGCCTGCTGTCCCCGATGCGGGGCGCGGCCGGGACGACCGGCGACGTCGCGGTGCTCCAGGCCATGCTGGACGCCGAAGCCGCGCTGACCCGCGCGCAGGCGGCGCTCGGCCTGGTGCCCGCCGAGGCGGCGCGGGCGGTGTCGGCCGCCGCCCGCGCCGCCGCGTTCGACCTGCCGGGCCTGGTGGCGCGGGCCCGCGCGGGCGGGAACCCGGTCATCCCCCTGGTGCACGACCTGCGCGCGGCGGCCGGCCCCGGCGGCGCGTACGTGCACCGGGGTGCGACCAGCCAGGACATCATGGACACCGCCCTCATGCTCGTCGCCCACCGCGCGCTGGGCCCGGTCCTGGCCGACCTCGACCGGCTGGCCGACGACCTCGCCGCGCTGGCGGCCGGGCACCGCGACACCCCGATGGCCGCCAGGACGCTCACCCAGCAGGCCGTCCCCACGACGTTCGGGCTCAAGGCGGCGGGCTGGCACGAGCTGGCCGCGGGGGCCCGCGCCCGGCTCGCCGCCGCCCGCGCCGCCCTGCCCGCCCAGCTCGGCGGCGCGGCCGGCACCCTCGCCGCCTTCCGCCCACCCGTACCGCCCCCCGACAAGAGCCCGGCCGAAGCGCGGCCGGCGCACGATGAGAGCCAGGCCGGGGCGCAATCGGCGGGCGGCGAGGGCTCGGCCGGAGCGTGGCCGACGGGGGATGAGGTGGTGCTGAGTCTGCCCGGCCGGTTCGCGGCCGAGCTGGGCCTGGCCGCGCCGGTGCTGCCGTGGCACGTCCTGCGCGCGCCCGTCGCCGACCTGGCGGGAGCGCTGGCGTTCACCGCCGGAGCGCTGGGCAAGACGGCGGCCGACGTGCTGACGTTGTCGCGCACCGAGATCGGCGAGCTGTCCGAGGGCGTCGGCGGCGGCTCTTCGTCGATGCCGCACAAGCACAACCCGGTCCGGGCCACGATGATCGCCGCCGCCGCCCGCCAGGTGCCGCCGCTGGCCGCCGTCCTGTACGCCGCACTCGTCGCCGAGGACGAACGCCCGTCCGGCGCCTGGCACGCGGAGTGGCAGCCGCTGCGCGAGGCCCTGCGCCTGGTGGCGGGCGCCGCCCGCGACGCCGCCGAGCTGATCGCGGACCTGCGCGTGCACCCTGGCCGCATGCGCGCCAACCTGGCCGTCCCCGGCGACCCCGGCCCGGCCGCGGCCCTCGTCGACCGCGCACTCGCCCACCACCGAGACAAGGCACCGCACTGATGCTCCCGCACTACCGGCTGGACGGCCCGGAACAGGGCCCGCCGCTCGTCCTCGCCCCGTCGCTCGGCACCTCCACCCGCCTGTGGGACCCCCTGCTGGCGGAGCTGGCCCGCACGTTCAGGGTGCTCAGGTTCGACCTGCCCGGCCACGGCGGCTCGCCCCCGCTCCGGGCGCGCACCATGGAGGAACTCGCCGCCCTGGTCCTGGACGTGGCGCGCGCCGAAGGGCTGGACACCTTCCACTACGCGGGCGTCTCCATCGGCGGCGCGATCGGCGCCACGCTGGCCGTCCGCCATCCGGGACGGCTGCGCTCCCTGGCCCTGATCTGCTCCAGCGCCAGGTTCGGCGACCCGGAGAGCTGGCACGACCGGGCCCGGCTGGTCCGCGCGCGGGGCACGGCCGCGCTGCTGGAGAGCACCGCCGGCCGCTGGTTCGCCGGCCCGCCGCACCAGGACCTGCTGGACGACCTGGCCGCCGCCGACCCCGAGGGCTACGCCGGCTGCTGCGAGGCCCTGGCCGGGTACGACCTGCGGGGGGAGCTGGCGAAGATCAGTGTCCCGACCCTGGTGGTGGCCGGCCGGGAGGACCCCGCGACGCCGCCGGCCCACGCCAGGGAGCTGGCCGACGGCATCCCGGGGGCCGCGCTCGTCGAGATCCCCGGCGCCGCGCATCTGGCCCCGGCCGACCGGCCGGAGCAGGTCGTACGGGCGCTGCTCGCCCACCTGCCCGAGCTGCCCGGCACGCGGGTCCGGCGCGAGGTGCTCGGCGACGCCCACGTGGATCGCGCGGCGGCCCGCACCACGCCCTTCACCAGGGATTTCCAGGACTTCATCACCCGCTACGCCTGGGGCGAGATCTGGACCCGCCCCGGGCTCGACCGGCGCACCCGTAGCTGCGTCACGCTCACCGCGCTCGTCGCCCGCGGGCACCTCGACGAGCTGGCCATGCACGTACGCGCCGCGCTCCGCAACGGGCTGACCCCGGACGAGATCGGCGAGGTGCTGCTGCAGAGCGCCGTCTACTGCGGGGTGCCCGCGGCCAACGCCGCGTTCGCCGTCGCCCAGCGCGTACTGACCGAGGAGGAGCGCTCATGACGCTCACCCGTGACCTGCTGATCGGCGGCACGTCCGTGCCCGCCGTCCCCGGCCGGACGCCCCGGGTCGTCGGCCCGGCCACCGGCGAGGTGTACGCCACGGTGGCCGCGGTCGGCGTCGAGGACGTCAGGCCGGCCGTGGACGCCGCGCAGGCGCCGTTCGGGGGCTTCGGCGCGTCCGGCTACGGCCGCTTCGGCGGGCGCTGGGCCCTGGACGCCTTCACCGACACCCGCTGGATCACGCTCGCCACGCAGCAGGCCGACTGTCCGTTCTGAGGCTCCGGCCCGCCGTCCCGTGCGCGGGCCAGCCTATGATGAGCGAATGACCTCTCCTCCCGCCACCAGCGAACGCCAGCGGGATGCCGACCGCACGAAGGCGGAGATCCTTGAGGTCGCCCAGCGCGAGTTCGCCCGCTACGGCTACGCGGGCGCGCGCGTGGACGAGATCGCGGCCCGCATGCGCACCACCAAGCGCATGATCTACTACTACTTCGGCAGCAAGGAGCGGCTCTACGTCGCCGTGCTGGAGAAGGCGTATTCCGAGGTGCGGGCCGTCGAGCGCACGGTCGACGTCCACCACCTCGCGCCGGTCGAGGCGATCCGCACGCTGGCCGAGCTGACCTTCGACCACCACGACGCGCACCGCGAGTTCATCCAGCTCGTCGCGATCGAGAACATCCACCAGGCCGAGCACATCCGCAAGTCAGAGGTCCTGGCCAACCTCGGCACGCCGGTGCTCGACCTGATCTCCCGGATCCTCGACGCCGGGCAGGCGTCCGGCGACTTCGTCACCGAGGCCGACGCCATCGACGTGCACATGATGATCAGTGCCTTCTGCTTCTTCCGGGTGGCCAACCAGCACACGTTCGGCGCGCTGTTCGGCCGCGACATGACGGCCGCGGAACACCGCGACCGGCAGCGCCGGATGGTGGGCGAGATGGTCGTGGGCTACCTGTGCGGCAAGGGCGCGCCGCGCGGCTGAGCGCCCGCGTCACGTGCACGTCCCGGCGGCGGGCCATCGTGTCCGACGGGGGTCTTCGCCGGGTCGTCCGGTTTCACTGAGGTCTCCTGACCCTCTTGGGTCACATCCGTTGACAGCGTGATTGAGTTAGCGCAAACATGACTGCATGCTTCGGCGACTATCAATCACCGCGTTGACCGCGGCGGTGGTCTTACCACCGTTATCGCCATCCCCGGCCACCGCCGAGACAGGACAGCCCGCGGCCGCCCTCGCCCCCGGGGCGCTGGGCGCCAACTTCAACCAGAACCTCGACGCGCTCGACTACGACGAACTGGCCGAGGCCGGCGTCACATGGGTCCGGGGCTTCTTCCCGATGCCGGCCGCCGACGACGGAGCCCCCGCCGCCCACGTCGCGATCCGCACCGTCACCCAGACGTCCGGACACGGCTACAAGACGATCCTGAGCCTGAAGTTCCCCTACAACGCCAAGTCGTTCCCCGCGCCGGGCAGCGCGCAGATGAAGGCGGAACTGGCCAGGGTCGACAAGGTCCTGCCCGCCGTCATGGGCAAGGCCGACATCCTGACCATCGGCAACGAGCCGTTCATCGAGAGCCTGCCCGCCGAACGCGACCAGCGGCTCAACGTCTTCTACGAGACCGTCGCCAGGCGCGTGATCGAGTTCCGGAAGAACCGCTGCGGCGCGTCCTGCCGCACCCAGCTCTACATGGGCGCGCTCAACCGCATCGACCTGGCCGAGCGGCGCACTCCCGCCGCCGCGCGCTGGATGACCTTCGTCCGCGAGACCGCGGCCATCCAGGGCGTGGACATCCACCCGCACGTGCCCGGGCCCCGCGCCGCCCAGGCGTTCCTCGACTACATCCTGCCGAAGATGCGCCCCGGCCAGACGTTCCTGGCCACCGAGTTCTCCCTGACCCCGCTCTGGCGTCAGCACATGACCGACCCGGCCCCGGCCGCGTTCCGCACCAAGTACGGCCTCGCCCCGGACACCAAGGTCTGGCAGGTCGTCAAGGCCGCCATCGACAAGCCGTTCCCCGAGGCCAAGTGGGCCGAGTTCCTGCGCGGCTGCCCGTGGTTCGCCAACCACTCGGCGTTCCTGCGCAACTTCATGAGCATGTACCGCGGCACCGGACGCCTGGCGGTCGCCACCTACGCCTTCAAGCAGGACTCCCTGATGGTGCAGAACTGGGGTCCCGGCAAGGACCCGTGGCTGCTCAACAGCGTCTACGCGCGCCACACCGTGCAGCCGCGCGGCCAGTTGCCCGGCCGCAGCCCCTGGTTCGCCGACTTCCGCGCCCTGCAGGCCGGGTAGCTCCGCGCACGTCGCTCTTCCTGTACGTCCCTCGTTGAGGGAAACCCCCTCGTTGACAGGAGAAACCCGTGACCGACACCTACCGATCCGCGCCTTCACCGGCCGCACCCGGGCGCCGGACGCTCGCCGTCCTCGGCGCCTCGGCACTGGCGCTGAGCCTGCTGGCCGCCCCCGCGAACGCGTACGCCGACCCCCTGCAGCCGACCGTCCGGCTGCCCGCCGCCCTGACGCCGGTCGGTACGGTCCCGGTGCCGGACCGCAAGTGGCAGCCGGCGCTCGACTTCGACACCGACAGTTGCTACAACGTCCCCGCCATCTGGGCGAACGGCAAGATCAACCCGGGGCTGCCGGTCAACGCCGGCACCCTCACCAGCGACTGCCGCAACCGCAACCGCCTCGGCGCGACGAACGTCTACTCCCGCGCGAAGTGCAACAACGGCTGGTGCGCGTACATGTACGCGTACTACTTCCAGAAGGACATGAGCGCCAATCCCGTCTACAACCCGCTCACGGGCATGACCAACGGCTCCGGGCACCGGCACGACTGGGAGCACATCATCGTGTGGGTGCACGAGCAGAAGGCCCACTACGTCTCGGTCTCCCAGCACACCGGCTACGAGCTGCACATCGCCCCGGAGCTGCCCTGGATGGCCAGTCACCCCAAGATCGTCTACCACAAGGACGGGCCCAGCACGCACGCCTTCCGCTTCGCCAAGCTCGGCGGCGGCGACGAGCCCCCGGAGAACCACCAGGGACGCTGGCAGCTCGGCCGCCTGATCGGCTGGAAGAACTACCCGGCGGGGACGCGCGCCAAGCTGGTCGGGGCCGACTTCGGAGCCGCCACCTTCAAGCTGGTCAACGGGCGTTTCGCCGACGCCCTCGCCAAGGCCAAGCCGGCCGCGATCCCGTTCGACCCCCGCGCCTGAGCGCTCCCGGGCCGCGCGGCGGACCCCTCCGCGCGTCCCGGCCGCTCCGGCGACCCGCCGCCGGGCGATCCTAAAGACGCTGTCCGTGGCCCGGCCGTCCATGGCCCGGCAACGGATGGCCGGAAACCGTCATTGATGTTTGCGCTAACTTGATCGGCCGGCCGGCGACCCTCGGGTGGACGGGTCAGCCGGTCGGGGCGGGGCCGGTCGAGCGGCGGGCCACCAGCACCGGGGTGACCGAGAAGCGCATCGCCGCCGTCCGGCCCTCGACACGTTCGAGGAGCAGCCGCGCGGCCGTGCGGCCCATGAGCGCGCCGTCCTGATCGACGCTGGTGAGCGAGATGTTGGCCATCGCCGCCATCCGCGTGTCGTCGTACCCGGCGATCGACACGTCCTGCGGCACGCGCAGCCCGGCCTCGTGGACGGCGGAGAGCGCGCCGAAGGCCGGCTGGTCGGCGCCCGCGAAGACGGCCGTCGGCCTGGGGGAGCGCGACAGCAGCTCCACGGTGCCCGCGTGGCCGCCCTCCTCGGTCCAGGTCGTGGTGACGACGTCGATGCCGTCGCCGAGCCCGTGCTCGCGCATCACCCGCCGGTACGTCTCCGCCCTGGTCAGGTGCGGCAGCGCGGCGGGCCTGCCCCGGCCGAAGTTGCGCTGCGAGATGTGCCCGATGCGCCGGTGGCCCAGCTCGATCAGGTGCCTGACGACGAGTTCGGTGCCGGCGTCGTCGTCGTCGAACACCGCGTCGTAGATCGTGGAGCGCTCGTGCCGGCCGATCACGATCGTGGGCATCCAGCGGGCCACCTCCTCCAGCCGCGCCTTCGGCGTGATCGGCGCGATCATGAGGATGCCGTCGACCTGCCGGTCCACCAGCGCCTCGATCGCCCGCGCCTCCGCGCCGAGGTCGGTGCCGCCGCCCTGGACGAGGATCGCCTGGTAGTCGGTGCCGCCGAGCTGCTCGCCGATGCCGTCGAGGAGGTCGGCGAAGAACGGGTTGCGCACGTGCGGGATCAGCACGCCGATCGTGAACGTGCGGCCCCGCATCGCCCGTGCCGCCGCCTGCGGCCGGTAGCCCAGCTCCTCGATGGCGGCCTTGACGCGGTCGCGCATGGCGGGGCTGGCGCCGTAGGCGTTGCGCAGCACCTTGGACACGGCGGTGGTGGACACCTGGGCGTGGCGGGCCACGTCCGCGATGGTGACCCGGCGCCGAGGCTCGCGCACGGCCATGTCTCCCGCCTTCCCGAGTGTGGAGGTCCGCGCCCCGATGTGAGCAACGATGCCTGCGGCCGGGCCGATTGGCAATGCCTGGGCGGGGATGAGGCATGGGCAACGTTGCCCGTTCTGTGTCTTGACGCGCTCGCTCGTGACGTTTACGTTAACTCGCATCGGGGTTATTAAAACGTTTCAAGCAAACCCCCCCGGAGGGCGTCATGAAACGCTTCCATCGCGGGCTTGGCGCGGCGGCGGCCGCACTGGGACTCCTCATCCTGACCGCTTGCGGCGGCGCCGGAGGCGGCACGTCCGACTCACCCGGCACCGTCACCCTGTCCCTCCTGATCGACAACCAAGAGACCACCATCGCCCAGGCCAAGGCCGTCGTGGACGCCTTCCAGAAGGCCGAACCGGCCATCAGGATCGACACCGAGACCCGGCCGCAGGGCACCGAAGGCGACAACATCGTCAAGACCCGGCTGTCCACGGGGGACATGGCCGACGTGTTCTGGTACAACTCGGGCTCGCTGCTCCAGGCGCTCAATCCCTCCCAGACCATGATCGACCTGACCGGCGACCCCGTGCTGAAGGACGTCCAGGACTCCTTCCTGCCGGTGGTGACGCAGGGCGGCAAGGTGTACGGCGTGCCCGTCGGCACCGCGGGCGGCGGCGGCATCCTGTACAACCGCAAGATCTACGCCGACCTCGGGCTGCAGGTGCCCAAGAACTGGGCCGAGTTCATCGCCAACGACGACAAGATCAAGGCGGCCGGCCTCGTACCGGTGATCTCCACGTTCAAGGAGAGCTGGACCTCCCAGCTCTTCGTGCTGGGCGACTTCCACAACGTGCAGAACGCCGTCCCCGGCTTCGCGCAGGACTACACCGCCAACAAGGTCAAGTTCGCCGGCACGCCCGCCGCCACGGCCGGGTTCAACAAGCTGGCCGAGGTGCACGGCAAGGGCTACCTGAACGAGGGCTTCGGCTCGATGACCCTCGACCAGGGCCTCAAACTGCTGGTGGACGGCAAGGGCGCGCACTACCCGGTGCTCACGTTCGTGCTCCCGCCGATGCTGGCGGACCACCCGCAGGCGGCCACCGACATCGGCTTCTTCGGCATCCCCGGCGAGAACGCCACCCGCCCCGGCGCCACCATCTGGGAGCCCGGCGCCGCCTACGGGGCCAGGACCACCGAGCATCCCGCCGAGGTCAAGAAGTTCCTCGCCTTCATCGCCTCGCCGGCCGGCACGCAGGCGCTCACCGCCGCCACCGCGCCGACCGGCCCCTACCGGGTGAAGGGCGCGACGCTGCCGCCCGACGCCATCCAGGTCGCCAAGGACCTGCAGACCCTCATCGACTCCGGCGCCACCGCGCCCGCCCTGGAGTTCCTGTCAC
Organism: Nonomuraea sp. MG754425; assembly: GCF_021699195.1. Lineage (GTDB taxonomy): Bacteria > Actinomycetota > Actinomycetes > Streptosporangiales > Streptosporangiaceae > Nonomuraea. Next base: position 31,366 of record NZ_SSXE01000065.1, read on the forward strand.
CGGTCAAGGGCCCGTCGCTGGAACAGATCACGGTCGCGGTCGGCTCGGGGCTGACGCCGCCCGCCGAAGGCGCCGCCCAGTACGACAAGGACGTGGACAAGCAGGCCAAGCAGTTGGGGCTCGCCGGATGGTGACCGGCTCGAAACGGGCCGCCGGACCCCGTGCGGACACGGGGGCCGGCGGCTCCGGGCGGCGGCCGGGGCCCGCCGGGCAGGCGCGGCGCAAGGCGGGCGCGGCCTACCCGTACGCGCTCTACCTGCCGGCCGCCATCGTGTACGTCGTGATCTTCCTGGTGCCGACGGTGCTGGCGTTCTACTTCGCGCTGACCCGCTGGACCCTGTTCGACAGCACGTTCGTCGGCCTGCAGAACTTCCTCGACTTCTTCGCCGAGCAGAACCTGCGCATCGGCTTTCGCAACACCCTCTTCTACGCGGTGCTGACCAGCGGGCTGAAGGTGGTGCTCGGCCTGCTGCTCGGCGTGCTGCTCACCTCCAGGCTGCGGCTGCGGGGCTTCCTGCGCTCGGTGGTGTTCTTCCCGGTGCTGGTCAGCACCGTCGCGGTCGGGATCACGTTCTCGGTGCTGCTGCGCCCGGACACCGGGCTGGTCAACAGGACGCTCGCGCTGGTGGGCGTGGACGGCCCCGACTGGCTCGGCGACGCGAACACGGCCCTGCTGTCGGTGGCGCTGGTGGACGTGTGGAAAGGGGTGGGACTGGCCACCGTGATCTACATCGCGGGCATCCTGTCCATCCCGCCCGACTACTACCAGGCCGTCAGCGTGGACGGCGGCACCGCCTGGCACCGCTTCCGGCACGTCACGCTGCCGCTGAGCTGGCCGGCCACGTACTCGGTGATCGTGCTGTCGTTCATCGGCGGGCTGCGCTCGTTCGACCTGATCTGGACGATGACCCGCGGCGGCCCCGGCTTCACCAGCGACACCATCGCCTCGATCATCTACAAGCAGTACCAGGCCGGCTTCTTCGGCCTGTCCACCGCCGGGAACGTCATCCTGTTCGTGGTCGTGACCGCGATCATGGTGCCCCTCACCTGGTTCCTGGGCCGAAGGCAGGTGGCGCTGTGAGAACGCTCAAGCGCCTGGGGGCCGAGGGGATCGCGCTGGTCGTGGCCGGCGTCGTGTTCCTGGTGCCGTTCTCTTTCATGCTGCTGACCGCCGTCAAGGACGAGTCCCAGGCCGAGGACCTCGACTTCGCCTGGCCGGTGAACTGGCCGGTCGTCCAGAACGTCCTGGAGGTCATCGAGGCCCGCGACTACGTGCTGCTGCGCGCCTACGTCAACAGCACCGTCCTGACCGTCGCCTCGGTCGCGCTGATCGTGGTGTTCGCCGCCATGGCGGGCTTCGTGCTGCAACGCCGCGCCGGCCGGGTGGGGGCGCTGGCCAACTTCCTCGTGCTGTCCGGTCTGATCATCCCGCCCGCGATCGTGCCGACCATCTGGATGCTCCAGGCGCTCGGGCTGTTCAAGACCCTGCCGGGGCTGATCCTCGTCGAGGTGGCGTTCGGCATGTCGTACGCGGTGCTGCTGTACCGGGCGTTCGTCGCGGCCATCCCGCGCGAGCTGGACGAGGCCGCGTTGATCGACGGCTGCGGCGGCCTGCGGCTGTTCTTCCGGGTGATCTTCCCGCTGCTGCGGCCGGTCACCATCACCGTGATCCTCACCACGTCGGTGGCGGTCTTCAACGACTTCGTCAACCCGCTGTACTTCCTGCCCGGCGACGACAACGCCACCGTGCAGGTGACCCTCTACAACTTCCAGAGCCAGTACAGCACCCAGTGGAACCTGCTGTTCATGGACATCGTGCTCATCACGATCCCGCCGCTGCTGATGTTCGTCTTCTTCAACCGCAAGATCGTCGCCGGGATGACCGACGGCGCCATCAAGGGCTAAGGAGCGCCTTGCTACACGTCACACCCCTCAGGTACGAGCACCACCGCGAGCCGCTCGGCATCGGCGAGAGCGCGCCCCGCCTGTCCTGGACCGTCACCACCGACCTCCCGGGCTGGTCGCAGGCCGGCTACGAGATCGAGTTCGGCGACGGCACGAGCACCGGCCGGGTCGAGTCGGGTGAGTCGGTGCTCGTCCCGTGGCCCGGCCCGGCGCTGGCCGCGCGCGAACGTCGCTCCGCCCGCGTCCGCGTGCACGGCGCGGACGGCTCGGCCTCCGGCTGGAGCGACTGGTCGTGGGCCGAGGCCGGCCTGCTCCGGCCCGCCGACTGGAGCGCCGGGGCCGCCGCGCCGCCACCGGCCCTGCTCGGCCCGCCCGACGGCCCCGCCCTCCTGCTGCGCCGCGAGTTCACCATCGAGGGACCCGTCGCCCGCGCCCGCCTGTACGTCACCGCGCACGGCCTGTACGAGGCCGAACTCAACGGCGTCGTCATCGGCGACGACGTGCTCGCCCCCGGCTGGACCGCCTACGACCGGCGGCTGCGCTACCGCACCCACGACGTCACCGCCCTGCTGCGTGAGGGCCCCAACGCCGTCGGCGCCACCCTCGCCGACGGCTGGTACCGGGGCCGCTTCGGCTTCAACGGCGGCCGGACGAACAGCTACGGCGACCGCACCGCGCTCATCGCCCAACTGGAGATCACCTACGCCGACGGCAGCACCGCCGTCGTCGGCACCGACGGGAGCTGGCGCTGCGCTCCCGGCCCGGTCACCGCCACCGGCCTGTACGACGGCGAGGCCCACGACGCCCGTCTGGAGCCCGCCGGCTGGTCCGCGCCCGGCTTCGACGACTCCGCCTGGCTGCCCGCCGACGCGCTCGGGCACGACCCGTCCGTGCTCGTCGCCCCGTCAGGGCCGCCCGTGCGCCGCACCGAGACGCTGCGCCCGCAGAAGGTGCTCACCGGCCCGTCGGGGGAGACCATCCTCGACTTCGGCCAGAACCTCGCCGGCCGGCTGCGCATCCGCGTCCAGGGGCCGGCCGGCCACACCGTCACCCTGCGCCACGCCGAAGTGCTGGAGGACGGCGCGCTCAGCGTGCGCCCGCTGCGCCACGCCGCCGCCACCGACCGCTACACGCTGCGCGGCGACGCCGCCCCGGAGACCTTCGAGCCCCGTTTCACCCTGCACGGCTTCCGCTACGCCGAGCTGACCGGCTGGCCCGGCCCGCTGGACGAGGGCGACGTCGAGGCCGTCGTCTGCCACACCGACTTCCGTCCGACCGGCGCCTTCACCTGCTCCGAGCCGCTGCTCAACCGCCTGCACGACAACGTCGTGTGGAGCCTGCGCGGCAACTACGCCGACCTGCCCACCGACTGCCCCCAGCGCGACGAGCGGCTCGGCTGGACCGGCGACATCCAGGTCTTCGCCCCCACCGCCGCCTTCCTCTACGACAGCGCGGGGCCGCTCACCTCCTGGCTCGCCGACCTGGCCGCCGAGCAGGACACGCACGGCACCGTCCCGCCGTTCGTGCCGTGGCTGCCGGGGCTGTTCGACGGCAACCCCGGCACCGGATGGGTCGGCCCCACGGCCGCCTGGGGCGACGCCGCCGTCGTCGTCCCGTGGACGCTCTACCAGCGCACCGGCGACCTCGGCCTGCTGCGCCGCCAGTACCCCAGCATGACGGCGTGGGTGGACCAGATCGCCTCCCTGACCGGCGACGACCACCTGTGGGACGAGGGCTTCCAGTTCGGCGACTGGCTCGACCCCGCCGCGCCCCCCGACGACCCCGGCCGGTCCCGCACCGACCACGCGCTCGTCGCCACCGCCTACCACGCGCACACCGCCGGCGTCCTGGCCGAGACGGCGGCGCTGCTCGGCCACGACGCCGACGCCGCCCGCTACACCGCGCTCGCCACCGCCGTGCGGGAGGCGTTCGGCCGCGAGTTCGTCACCCCGAGCGGGCGGCTGGCCTGCGACACCCAGACGGCCTACGCCCTCGCCCTGGCCTTCGACCTGCTCGACGGGCTCGACCAACGGGAACGCGCCGGGCGGCGGCTGGCCGAACTCGTCGCCGCCGACGGCCACCGCATCGGCACCGGTTTCGTCGGCACCCCGCTCGTCTGTGACGCGCTCTGCTCGACCGGCGCGTACGACACCGCCTACCGGCTGCTCCTGCAACGCGAGTGCCCCTCGTGGTTGTACCCGGTGACGATGGGCGCCACCACCATCTGGGAGCGCTGGGACAGCATGCTGCCCGACGGGAGCGTCAACCCGGGCGAGATGACCTCCTTCAACCACTACGCCCTGGGCGCGGTCGCCGACTTCCTGCACCGCACGGTCGCCGGGCTCGCGCCCGCCGCGCCCGGCTACCGGCGGCTGCGCGTCGCCCCGCGTCCAGGCGGCGGCCTCACCTCCGCTTCCGCCTCCCTGGACACCCCGTACGGCCGCGCCGCCGTCTCGTGGACCAGGACCGACGCCGACCTCACCGTCACCGTCACCGTCCCGCCCGGCGCGAGCGCCGAGATCGACCTGCCGTACGCCGGGGCGGTCCCGGCCGAGGCGGGGCCCGGCACCCACACCTTCACCGGGCCCTACCGGTCGCCGCGGGGCGAGCTGACCGGCGGGTGACGGCCCGAGGACCCGGGTGCGGTCGCGCGGCACGGGCCCCGCGACCGCACCCGGGCCTCACGTCACGGTTCGAGCGGTCTCACCCTGGCCTCGCGTCGCGGCTCGTACGAGCCTCGTGCGGGCCGCCCGCGCGGTCTCACCCGGGGTCGCCGGTCCGTGCGCTCGTCGCGGACCGGCCGCGCCCGGCCACCCGCCGCCCCAGCCGCTGGGCCGGGAGTTCGATCAGGCGGTAGGCCAGGAAGCTGAGCGGGACCAGGACGAGCAGGAACAGCGGCAGGTTCGGCAGCACGTGCAGCAGCATCGGGTGCAGCAGGTAGAGGGAGAAGCTGATCAGCCCGAGCCACGGCAGCCAGCGCGGGAACGCCCGCCCGCGCAGCGCGTACGCCACCGCGAACGCGCCGAAGGCCAGCACGATCGCCGGGATCCAGGCGGGGTCGTCCTTGGCCGGGATCCCGCAGCCCAGCACCGCCGCCACCGCGATCCCGGCGGCGCGCCAGGAGATCGTCCCCTGTTCGGCCCGGTAGATCGCCGTCCCGGCGAACATCGTGGCCAGGACGATCACGCCCTGCCAGGTGCCGCCCCGGCTGCCCAGCACCACCAGCGCCAGCCCCAGCAGCCCGCCCGCGACCGCCGCCACCGTACGCGCCCGACCGGCGGCCAGCGCGGTCACCACGACGGCGGCGACCGCCGCGAGGCCGAGCAGCGCGGCGGCCAGGTCGGCCCGGCCGCCGATCGACGCCTTGGGCAGCAGCAGGCCCAGCGGCACCGCCGCCAGCGCCAGCGCGACGGCGGCCCCCGCCGACCGGTGCGCCTGCCGCACCGCGTACAGGGCCACGCTCATCAGGTAGAACGCCATCTCGTACGAGAGCGTCCAGGTCACGTTGATCACCGCGGGCAGGTTGAGCAGTTCCTGGAGCATCGTCACGTTCCCGAGCACGACCAGCGGCCAGGGTCGCTCGCCGAGGCCCGGCGGCAGGGGCAGCACGCCCGTGGCGGCGAGGAGCAGCGCCAGGCAGCAGGCGGCCAGGAGGAGCGGGAGGAGTCGGAACGCGCGGCCGGTCCAGAAGGCGCGCAGGTCGCCGCGCCGTTCCAGGGAGGCGGGGATGATGTAGCCGCTGACCAGGAAGAACACCAGCACGCCCCACGAGCCGAGATCGATGCGGCGGTCCACCTCCGCCCAGACGGCCGGGATGAACGTCCAGCCGGCGTGGTGCATGGTGACGGCCAGCGCGGCCGGTCCCCGCAGGGCGTCCAACCAGGCCAGCCGGGCGGGCCCCGAGAACATCTGCCGCAGTCTAGGCCATAAGGGACACACCCCTCCTTAACCCGCCACGACATCCGCCCGCGCCCCTGGGAAATACCAGGTGCAGGATTGGGCGGGTTTCTTCTATTTTTGCGGTGACCATGCGTCACGAAGGAGATGTTTCATTGTGAAGAGGCTTCTCGAAGGACCCGCCCTGCGCACCGGTGTCGTAGCCGCGGTCGCGCTGGCGGGAGGGCTGCTGAGCGCACCCCCGGCCGTCGCCTCCGCAACGACCGCAGCCACCGTCACGACGTCGGTGACGCTGACGGCGGACGCGTCCGCCCTGGCCCGCCCGCGCAATGGCACGATCCTCTACGACCGCATCAGCGGCGGTCAGGGCAGGCTCAAGATCAAGAACGGCGCCGCCCGCGACGGCGTGGTGGCCCTGGTCAGGGGGAAGACCAAGGCGATCAGCATCTACGTCCGCGCGAAGTCCACGGCGACCATCACCGACGTCAGGGACGGCACGTACCGGATCTACTTCACGACCGGCACCCGCTTCAGCACCTCGAAGGGCAGGTTCACCAGGAACCCCGTCTACCAGCGCTTCAACGAGAAGCTGAAGTTCCGGACCACCGCGACCACTCTGCCCGGCTGGTCGCTGACCCTGCACACGGTCAGGGGCGGCAACGCGCGCACCACCGGGGTCTCCCCGAAGGACTTCCCGGCCTGAGCGCGATGTCCGCGGCCCCGCCCGCGGGACCGCGGACATCGGGAACGGTCAGACCGATCCGGCGGATCAGCTTGACGGACGATCTAGGATGCACCAGATTATTCGCGTCTTTTCGGACCGTTCCCAAGGAAACCAATGAAGCGAACCATTGTCGGTGTCGCCGTGGTCGCGGGCGTGGTGCAGCTCACCGCCATGCCCGCGCAGGCCGCATCCGCCACCGATCCGGTCAAGGCGCTCAGGGCCGAGTTAGCGCCGGGCCGAGCCGTCAACCTGCAGGCCACGGCCAAGATCACGTACCCGGGTGACCGGGTCGTCAGCTCCGCCGTGGACGGCACGATCGGCTTCGGCGCGCGCGGCCCGGTCGCCTCCGACCTGGGCCAGACCGTCCAGTACAGCGCCAAGCTGCTGCGCGAGATGAAGAAGTCCAGCCCGAAGGAGACCGAGGGGCTGCAGGCGGGCCCCGTCCGGCTGATCTCCTCGGGCAACGTGAGCTACGTCTCCGGCCCGGTGGTCGAGCAGGCGCTGCTGTCGCAGAACGTGAGCCACGTGCGCTACCCGGGCGTCAAGCAGCCGCCGAGCAACCTGCTCGTCGAGGTGCTCGACCCGGCCACGCTCAAGGCCCTGGTCGCCGCCCGCACCTCGTGGAAGGACGGGATCCTCAAGGGAGCCATCAAGCCCGCCAAGCTCGCGGCCGCCTCCGCCCCGTTCGCCGCGCGTTACGGCACCCGGTTCAAGACCGGCAAGCTCTCCTACACCCTCTGGTTCGGGGACGGCGGCCTGGTGCGGCGGGTGTCGGTCAAGGCCACCCTGCCCGTCGCCAAGACCACCGTCCAGGTCGAGTCGGACACCCGCTTCGCCGACTGGGGCCGCGAGGTCAGCGTGCTCCTCCCGCTGCGGGGCGACGCCATCGACCGCGCCGAGGTCAGGAACGACGTGCCCAGCGGCGTTCCGGGCATCTGGAACTGACCGTCCCGCACCCTCCCGCGCCGGCCGGCGGAAAACCCGTGGCAGGCCGGCGCGACGCCCTTCTACACTGAGCCGCATGCACGCCACCCGGACCTCTTAGCCGGCACACCCGCTTCCACGCCACCCGTGTGTCCGCTGACAGTTCCGGAGTGTTATCCCATGCTCACCTTCCGTGGCCTCGACGTGCGCGCCGGCGCCCGCCTGCTGATGTCCGGCGTCACCGCCCACGTGGCCCCCGGCGACCGCGTCGGCCTGGCCGGCCGTAACGGCGCCGGCAAGACCACCCTCATGAAGACCCTCGCCGGACGGCTGCCTCCCGCGGCCGGCGACATCGTCCGCACCGGCCCCGTCGGCTACCTGCCCCAGGACCCGGCCGCCGCCGACCCCGGCGGCGCGGTCATGGCCCGCATCCTGTCCGCGCGCGGCCTCGACGCGGCGCTGCGCGACCTGCGGGCCGCCGAGGCCGCGCTCGCCGGCTCCGGCGACGAGCGCTCGATGGCCCGCTACGCCAGGGCCGAGGCCGAGTTCCAGGCCCGCGGCGGGTACCCGGCCGAGGCGCGCGCCGCCCGCGTCGCCGCCGGGCTCGGCCTGCCCGACCGGGTGCTCGACCAGCCGCTCGGCACGCTGTCCGGCGGGCAGCGGCGGCGCGTCGAGCTGGCCAGGGTGCTGTTCGCCGAACCGGGCGTGCTGCTGCTCGACGAGCCGACCAACCACCTCGACGGCGACTCCGTCGCCTGGCTGCGCTCGTTCCTGCTCGGCCACTCCGGCGGCCTGGTCCTGATCAGCCACGACACCACGCTGCTGGCCGACGTGGTCAACCGGGTCTGGCACCTGGAGCACGGCAGCCTGGAGACGCACAACACCGGCTGGCACACCTACCTGGCCGACCGCGCGGCCGACGACCGGCGCCGGGCCCGGCTGCGCGCCGCCGCCGAGCGCAAGGCCGCCGCGCTGCACGAGCAGGCCGACCGCATGCGCGCCCGGTCCGGCACCGCCGTACGCGCCAGGGACATGGCCCGCCGCGCCGACCGCATGCTCGCCGAGGCCCGGCCGGCCCGCCGCGAGGCCAAGGTGGCGCGCATCCGGTTGCCCGAGCCGGCGCCCAGCGGCCGCACGCCGCTCGGCGCGATCAGCCTGGCCAAGTCGTACGGCGGCCGTCCCGTGCTGACCGGTGTGGACCTGGCGGTCGACCGGGGCGGCCGGCTCGTCGTGCTCGGGCTCAACGGCGCGGGCAAGACCACCCTGCTCAGGCTGCTGGCCGGGCACGAACGACCGGACTCGGGACGCGTCGTGCCCGGCCACGGCCTGCGGCTCGGCTACTTCGCCCAGGAGCACGACACGCTCGACCCGGCCGCCACCGTGGGCGGGCACCTGGCCGCCGCCGCCCCGTGGCTCACCGACGGCGAGGCGCGGGCGGTGCTCGGGTCGTTCCTGTTCGGCGGCGACGACGCGGACAAGCCGGTCGCCGTCCTGTCGGGCGGGGAGAAGACCCGGCTGGCGCTGGCCGGGCTGGTCAGCTCCCGGGCCAACGTGCTGCTGCTCGACGAGCCGACCAACAACCTCGACCCCGCCTCCAGGGCCGAGGTGCTGGCGGCCGTCGCGGCGTACCAGGGGGCGATGGTCATGGTCACCCACGACCAGGAGGCCGTCGAGGCGCTGCGGCCCGAGCGGGTGCTGCTGCTGCCCGACGGCACCGAGGACCTCTGGCACGACGGCCACGCCGGCCTGGTCACCCTCGCCTGACGGCCCCGCTCGCGTGACCGCTCACTTGACCGCGCCGCCGGTGATGCCGGAGATGATCCGGCGCTGCGCCACGGCGAAGACCACCAGCAGCGGCAGGCTCATCAGGATGATGTAGGCGAAGATCAGGTGCCAGTTGTTGAGGTACAGCCCGGCGTTGGCCACCTGGAACAGGTTCAGCGGCAGCGTGTCCAGCCGCCCGCCGACGACGAAGAACGCGTAGAAGACGTCGTTCCAGACGTACAGGCAGATGAGGATGGTGGCGGTGGCCAGCACCGGCCGCAGCAGCGGCAGGATCACCGAGAAGAACACCCGCGCCGGCCCCGCCCCGTCCATGCGGGCGGCCTCCTCCAGCGACAGCGGCACCGTGCGCACGAAACCGGTGACGAAGAAGATCACCGTGGACAGGTAGATGCCGGCATAGACGCCGATCATGCCCGCGGGGCTGCCCGCCAGGCCGAGCTGGCGCAGCAGCAGCACGATGGTGACCACGGCGGGCGGCAGCACGATGCCGCTGATGGCCAGCGCGTACAGCACGGCGTTGAGCCGGCCGGCGCGGCGGGCCAGGATCCAGGAGGCCATCGAGCCGAACGTGAGCACCAGCGCCACGGACGGTCCCACCACCAGCAGGCTGCCCAGGAACGCCACCGGCACCTCGCCCTGCTGCCAGACCTGGGCCAGGTTCTCCCACAGCCGCCACTCCGACGGCGGCGACAGGTCCGGCGACAGGGCCTCGCCCTGCGACTTGGCGGCGGTGACGACCACCAGCCACAGCGGCACCCCCATCACGGGGACGACCAGCGCCACGACCGCGAACGGGCGCAGCCGGGCCGCCAGGCCACGCGACACCGGAGAGCGGCCGCGGTTGGCGGCGGAACCGAACGCGGGGACCGTCACAGGATCTCCTCCCTCTTGCGCAGGACGCGGATGACGGGGAAGGCCAGCAGCGCGACCATGAGGAACAACACCAGGCTCATGGCCGTGGCCTGCGCGAACAGCCCCTGGCCGAAGGTGCGGTAGATGAAGATGTTCAGGATCTCGGTGCTGCGGGCCGGGCCGCCGCCGGTCAGCGCCTGGACGATGTCGAACCCGTTCATCGAGCCGAGCAGCGCCGTGGCCACGTTGAAGGTGACGGCCGGGGCCAGCAGCGGGAAGCGGATCGACCAGAACGCCTGCCAGGGCGTGGCGCCGTCGATGCGGGCGGCCTCGGTGACGTCCTCGGGGATCGTCTTGAGCCCGGCCAGGTAGATGAGCATCGACAGGCCCATCCACTTCCAGGCGTGGATGGCCGCGGCCAGCACGAGCGTCCACGTCGTGCTGCCCAGCCAGGCGATGTCCACCTCCCGGCCGGTCAGCGCCGAGAGCAGGCCGTTGACGCTGCCGTCCGGCTTGAGCAGGGCCTGGAAGACGTACCCGACGGCCAGCGCGGACATCAGCACCGGGACGAGGAAGGCCAGGCGGGCGGCCCGGTTGAGCCAGGTGTCCCGCTCCAGCAGCACGGCCAGGCCGAAGCCGAACAGGTTCTGGAAGAGCGCCACCAGCGCGGCGTAGACGATCGTGACGCGCAGCGCGGTGACGAGCGTCCCGTCCGACAGCAGGGCGGCGAAGTTGCCGAACCCGGCGTAGCGGATCTCGCTCTTGAAGCTGGACCAGTCGGTGAAGGCGTAGACGAAGTTGAACAGGGTCGGCAGGAAGAAGAAGACGAACAGGATCGCGAACGCCGGGACGAGGAACCACATCGGGTGCGTCCGGCCGCGCGCGATCGTGGCCGGCGCCCTCCGGGCGGCTGTCATGGGGCGGGCGAGCGTCTGCTGCACGGGTGACTCCTCGGCGAGGTGGCGGACGTCAGAAGCCGGTGGCCCCGGCGGCCCTGGCCAACTGGGCGAACTGCTTCTGCGTGGCCGCGGCCACCTGCTCGGGGGTGAGGCTGCCGGTGATCATGTCCGCCAGGTTCAGGTACAGGTCGGGGTTGGCCACGGCCAGCGCCTGCATCGACCCGGCCGCCTGGCCGAGCGAGGCGTGCACGTCCAGCAGCGCCTGCGGCACGCCGGCGGGCGTGGGCACGTCCGTACGCAGCGAGACCGTCTTGCGGTCGGCCACGAACGCGGCGTAGCCGGGCCCCATCCAGTACGCCAGGAGCTGCCGCGCGGCCTGCTCCCGCTGGGCGTCACCGGTGCGGAAGGCGACCAGGGCGTTGGACTGGTCGGGGATGAACGTGCCCACGTTCCCCGACGGCGAGATCGGGAAGAAGCCGATCTTCTCGTCCAGCTCCGCGGTGCCGGCCTTGGCCTGGAGCTGGCCGAAGAACGAGGTCACCTGCACGGCCATGGCCGCCTCGCCCGACAGCAGCGCCTCGCCCTGGTCCTCGAACGTGGCCGTCTTGATGTCGGAGTTGAACAGGCCCTCGTCGATCAGCGCCCGGTACTTCTTGATCGCGTCCAGGATCGTGCGGTCCTCGAACGTCTCCTTGCCCGTGTTGACCCGCTCCCACAGGCCGTTCTTGGCCGCGTCGGCGAGCTGTACCTGCACCCACCACTGGGTGGCCCACTTGTCGCCGGCCATCTCGAAGAACGGGGTGACGCCCTTGCCCTTGAGCGCGCGCGCCACCTCGACCAGCTCGTCGAAGTTCTTCGGCGCCTCCTTGACGTGCCGCTTGTTGTAGTAGACGCCCTCGACCGCCGGGCTGGTGATCAGCGCGGCGTAGCGGGTGCCGTCCAGCAGGCCCGTCATGTCGCGCAGTTCGGGCGCGAGCGATGCCGCCCAGGGCGCGCCGTCGAGCGGCTGGAGGTTCGCGCGGGCGTTGAGCGCGGTGAGCATGGACGCCGTCGGCTGCCAGAAGGCCAGGTCGGGCTGGTCGCCGGTGGCCACCTTGGTCTGCACGCCCTGCTCGTACGGATCGGGGATCGTGACGATCTCGACCTCGGCCCCGGTCGCCCGGGTGAAGGCGTCGGTCACCGCCTTGGGCACGGTGTTGCTGTTCTGGGCGGCCCAGATGGTGAGCGTCACTCCGTCCAGGCGGGCGGTGGGGTCGGGCCAGGCAGTCGGCGGGCCGCCGGCGGCGGGCCCGGCGGACGGGTCACTGCAGGCCGCGACGGCCAGGACGAGCGCCGACGCGGCGGCGACACGCTGTGCGAGCTTCACGGTTCGGCTTCCTTGATCGGGGTTCGGAACGGGCTTTCAGAGGGCGCCCAGGCGCAGGATCCGGGCGGTGGGCGCGGGGGCGGCGGCGGTGACGGTGAGCCTGGCGGCCTCCGGGTCCCACGAGCAGGCCCAGCCGCCCGCCGCCACGGGGTAGACGATCTCGGCGGCCACCTCGCGCCCGGCCAGGTGGGGCAGCGCCAGCACGGTGGTGTCCGCGGCTCCGGGCCGACGCCAGAGCGCCAGATGGAGGACGTCCCCGGCGCGCAGGCCGAGGGCGAGCCACGGGTCGTCCCAGCCGGGCAGGCCGAGCGGCCAGCAGGGCGTGGCGCGCAGCAGGTCGGCGCGCAGGCTCCGGTGCAGCCGGACGCCGTCGCGGACCAGGGCGAGCTGCCCCGGCGTCATCTTGTGCAGGTTGCCCGACAGGTAGAGCCGGCCCAGGACGCCGGTGGTCATCGTGAAGGCGATCTCCTCGTCGGTCATCCCCGGCTGGGGGTAGGCCCAGTTGGCGGCCTGCTCGGGCAGCAGCGACAGCGGCGCGGCGACGGCGATCGGCGGATAGCGCAGGAAGTCCTGCTGGTCGCTGGTCGACTGGAGCTGGAGGCGGGCGAGCATGGCGTAGTCCATGCGCATCGCGCCCGAGCCGCAGTTCTCCAGCACCAGGTGGGGGTGCCGGTCGAGGACGCCCTCCAGCCAGGCCAGGTGCGCCCGGTTGTGCGCGAGCAGGCCCGCGCCCACGCTGGGGGCGTCCAGGTCGGTGCCGGCGCCGGGGTCGATGTTGTAGTCGAGCTTGAAGTAGCCGACGCCCAGCTCCCCGACCAGGCGGTCCACCACCCGGTCGAGGTGCGCGACGGCGGCGGGGTGGCGCAGGTCCAGATGGTGGCGGCCGTGCTCGGTCAGCCGGACGCCGCCGCGCTGGAGGAACGCCTCGGCGGGCAGCTCGCCGGCCATCGGGCTGCGTACGCCGATGACCTCGGGCTCCAGCCACAGGCCGGGCGTCATGCCGTGGCCCGTGACGCGGGCCAGGACCTCCTCCAGGCCGCGCGGGAACCGGCTGCGGGACGGCCGCCACTCGCCGACGCTGTCCCACCAGTCGCCGCCGTCGTCGTACCAGCCGGCGTCCACGCAGAAGACCTGCGCCCCGGCCGCCGCGGCGGCGTCGATGAGGGGCAGCAGCTTGTCCGTCGTGGGGTCGCCCATCAGCGTGTTCATGTAGTCGTTGAAGACGACCGGCAGCGCGGCCCGGTCGGGGTGCGGGCGCACCAGCGCGCGGCGGTAGGCGGTCAGCGCCGCCGCCGCGCCCTCCACCCCCTCGCCGGACACGGCGAGCGCCACCGGCACGGTGGTGAACGACTCCCCGGGCGCGAGCGGCTGGCTCCACTGGTGGTCGAGGTCGGTCGGGCCGGACAGGGCCACGTACACGCCGTCCAGCCGCTCGCCCGTCTCCCAGCGCCAGGGGCCGTTGTGCTCGATCTGCCACAGCCACGTACGTCCGGTGCCGCGGTCGGTCAGGCCGCCCATGGGGACGTGCCGGCCGCTGGACCAGGTGCCCGCGCTGGTCAGCGCGAACGTGCCCTTGCCGTGCTGGCCGTGGCCGGTCAGGCCCAGGCCGGGGACGTGGTCGCCGAGCGGGCGGCGGGTCCAGCGGCTCTCGCCGAGCCACTCGCTGTCGGCGTACAGGAGGTCGAGGTCGTTCACGGGGCGGTCCTGGGTTCCGTCCGGCCGGACCGGGAAGACTGCCGCGAACGAGGTGACCGCCAGCAGCGGCACCGGGTTCTGGCCGGTGTTGGTCACCCGGACCCGGGCCTGCACCGCCGCCACGCCGTCGGGGGAGCGCAGGACCATCTCGGCGTCGAGTCCCGAGGTGTCGTCCCGCATGCGGAGGCGCAGCTCGTGCCAGCCGTCGTCGTACGAGCGCTCGGTGCCGGTGTGGCGCAACCGGCAGCCCACCGCCGTCTCCGAGAGCCGCTGGGAGGCCCTGGCCCGGCCCGCTCCGGGGACCAGCACCTCCACCAGTGGCTGCGAGCCGCCCGCGGGCAGGGTGGGGGCGGCTCCGGCCGACAGTTCGCGCAGCGTCACGGGGCGGTCCGGGTGGACCTCCAGCACGGCGGTGAGGCCGCTGTGACCCCAGCGCACGGTCTCCACGACGTCAGCAGGCATCAAGAGTCTCGCTTTCCTCAGCTCGCCATGTGACCGGTCACATGCTTGAGCCTCAGTGTGAGCGGTCACACGCCGGGGAGGGAAGCCCTCTTTGCGGGATCGTTACCGGCCCGTTTCAGCCGGGAGCAGCACGAAGGCGCGGGTCAGCAGCGGCCGGGCAGGGGG
>NZ_SSXE01000639.1 GCF_021699195.1 Nonomuraea sp. MG754425
GGCGCGTACCCACACCCGCAGCGTCTCGCGGCTGACCCCCAGATCCCGCGCGATCGACGTGATCGTCCGATCCGGCCTCGACAGCACCAGCGCCACCGCATCGGCCTTGAACTCGGGCGGGTAGTTCCTCATCACCATCAGGGACATCTCTTCCCCTGGACCTCAAGATCCAGTCTCCAAGGTGTCTACGTTCAAGGGGAAAGACCC
>NZ_SSXE01000640.1 GCF_021699195.1 Nonomuraea sp. MG754425
CCGCCGCCGTCGGACCACAGCGTCACCTCGGGTGCGAGCATCTCCAGCAGCGCGTCGAGGTCGCCACCGAACGCGGCGGCCACGAAGCGTTCGGTCACCTGACGCTGGAGCGACGGATCCACCCGCCGCCGCGGGCGCCTGGCCCGGACGTGTCCGCGGGCGCGATGGCCGAGCTGACGGACCGCCGCGGGGGTGCGGTCG
>NZ_SSXE01000641.1 GCF_021699195.1 Nonomuraea sp. MG754425
ATCAAAATCAAGGACACCATCGGCACCAACCGCCCGATGTGCGTAGACGTCACCAACAACCGCGGCAACGGCATCAAGATCTACCAATGGGAATGCCAGGACGGCAACAACAACCAGAAGTTCGTCATCGACAACGGCCAGATCAAAATCAAGGACACCATCGGCACCAACCGCCCGATGTGCGTAGACGTCACCAACAA
>NZ_SSXE01000066.1:0-45874 GCF_021699195.1 Nonomuraea sp. MG754425
GGGGAGGAACTGGCCGGGGGCCGGGACCAGCGCATGCGGCTGATGGCCAAGGACGTCTACTCGGGGCAGAGCATCGAGATCGCCAGGATGCGCGACGTCATCAAGTCACTGCGGGCCTGAGCGCCCGCGGCGGTTCAGGGGCGGTTCAGGGGCGGTTCGGCGGCGGTTCAGCGGAGCGTGAAATGCCTGGGGGAGGCTCCGCGGACGGAACCTCCCCCAGGCATGATCACGTCCGGCCCCTTCACTTTCAAGATCGCCGGACGGCTGGTGCTCGTGCTACGGGCTCAGGACGGCCAGAGCATGTTGGTCAGCTCGGCGTCGAGGTCCATGAAGTCGGTCTCCCGTCCGGCGGGGACCTTCTCGTAGGTCCGGTGGAGGAACTCGGTGAGGGGGGCCAGCGGCACTTCGAACAGCGCCTGCCCGAACGGGGAGGTGAGACTGATGTGCAGAGTGCGCTCGCCGTCGGCGCGTGCGGGCCAGACCTGCACGTCACCGTCGCCGACACGCCTCACGATGCCCACGGTCAGCAACTCGCGGGCGAAGATCCACTCGACCGGCTCGTCGTTCCCTACGTGGAAGGCCATGCGGATGGCGTATGGATCGTCGGCTGTGTAACTCAGTCCGGCGAGCAGGGGGACGGTAGTACGGTCGGGGACCACTAGCCGAAGGCCAAGCTCGGCAGAGACGGTGGTGCTGTTCATCGTCAGCCAAACCTTTTCGTCGTAGGTCCCCTCTTCGGGGCTTTCACTGCTCTGACGGACTTCGCCCTGAGCTATGACGCGGAACGAAGAAACCTGTAGGAAAGATTCCGCTCCCAAGGCCTTCTGTAACGCACATCACAGCGGGACATTTAGGCATCTACCAGGCTAAACGGCATCAATCGGGTCGTATTTACAAGGGTTTTGCGTGCTGTGGAGCCTGCCCCGGACGCGTCGTCCATGAACGTTTCTCTGGAAGATCGTGTCCGATGTCTTCCGGGACAGGACGATGGTATGCCACCCACCCGCCGTGCCGATGGGCAACCGCCGCGTTTCACCCGAATCCCTCTGACTGGTCACCCTCTGAGAGGCGCGCGGACGCGAGGCCGCCGTCGATCAACCGGTTCGCTGTAGCAGTCGGAGTGCGGTATGGTTTTCCACGTCGGCAGCACGACGGGCCGACGGGGCGGGCGATTAGCTCAGCGGGAGAGCGCTTCGTTCACACCGAAGAGGTCACTGGTTCGATCCCAGTATCGCCCACCGCAGGTGGAGGCCGTTTCCCTGAGGGGAAACGGCCTCTTTTGCTGTTCGGTATCTCTGATCGTTTGGAATGCCGCTAATGATCGTCGGCCTGCTCCGCCGATCATCCCCATCCGGCGAATCAGTTGGGGAGGTTCACGGCTTCCATGCCTGTTTGAAGCCTTTGTGATCGCTCCACCGCTGGGCCATCTCCCACGCCGTCCCGCGGGCGAACCCGACCAGAGGCGGGACACCGGACGACATCTCCTCCTCGCACCGCGCGAGCGTCGCGCGCCGGGCCCGTACGTCGCGGAGCGTGCGGGCGGGGTCGTGGCGTGCGATGTGCTCGGCGTCGGCCATGGACTGCGAGTGGCCGGCGTCGCCGGTGATGCACACGGCCCCGGCGAAGAATGACGGGCCTCCGTAGCCGACGAACTCCTGGCCGTTGGTCATGGTGACGAAGTCCTCCCCGTCGTACCACTCCTTGCTGGGGTCGTAGGACCATGGCCCCGGCGTGGCCGCGGTCGCGCTCGCCTCCTCTTCGTCGAGCCGGGAGCGCACGAACGCGAGCAGTTCATCCATCGGCCGTCTCCTCCCCGACTTCGGCGATCTTCACGTTCGGCTGTCCCGGCGACAAGCCACTCCATGAACGTTTCCGCGTCCTCGGCCCGAGGAAACTCGGCCCACTCGCCGGAACCATTGCGATCATAGGTGACCTCGTGCGGCTGATCCCCGCCCCGGTCAAGGGAGCGGGCTACGCGTGCCTGGACCTTGACGGCCTGTCGCCCGCTGCGAGGCCGGAGTTGGCGGTGGGAGTGTGGTGACATTTCTTGACCTTGTCAGGACGAGTCAGCAATGATCATCGCCGAACCCGCCGAAAGGTGATCAAAAGTGCGACTCTTAAGCACGAAGGCAGCACGGGCCGTGGCCCTGGCCGCCGTCCTGGCCGCCGCGCCCCTCAGCCTCACCCCACCCGCCACCGCGAGCACGACCACCGCGAGCACGACGACCGCCGCGAGCGCCGTCGCCGCAGCGCAGCTCATCGCGAACGGCACCTTCACCGGCTCCACCGCCCCCTGGGCAACCATCGGCCAGACCGCGCTGTCGGCCGAGTCCGACCGCATGCGGGCCGAGGTGACGGCGGTGGTGGCCAACCCGTGGGACGCCATGGTGGCCGCCCCCACCACGGCCGCCCTGATCCCGGGCAGGAGCTACACCCTCTCCTTCGACGCCTACTCCACCGTCGCCTTCACGGCCAGGACCACGGTCCAGTACGCGGCCACCCCGAGCGGCAACCAGTCGCTGGCCGCCGACGTGCCGCTGACCACGGCGAGCAGGCGTCACAGCATCCCGTTCACGGCCGCGGCGGCCTCCGACACGGCGGCCGAGGTGACCTTCCAGCTCGGCGGGTCCGGCGCCCGGCCGGTGGTCCGGTTCGACAACGTCTCGCTGATGGAGACGCAGGCGACCCGCCCGTCCGACCTGTACGTGTCCCCGCTGTCGAACCCCGCCCGGTGGGCCGCGCAGCACTCCGGCACCACCACCGGGCAGGCCATCATGTCGGGCATCGGCAGCAAGCCGATCTTCGAGTGGTTCGGCGGCTGGTTCGGCGACCTGACGCTGGCCGTGGACGCGTACGTCGGCGCCGCCCAGGCCCAGGACCGGCTGCCGATGCTGGTGGCGTACAACATCCCCAACCGTGACGCGTGCGCGGGCCACTCGGGCGGGGGCGCGGGTGACGCGGCCGGGTACCACGCCTGGATCACCGAGTTCGCGCGGGCGATCGGCAACCGGCACGCCGTCGTCGTGCTGGAGCCGGACGGCGTCGCCGCCGCCGGGTGCGTGACGCAGATCGGCAAGGACCCGGAGGATCAGTACCGGATGCTGCTGGACGCCACGCAGGTGCTGCGCGCGCAGGCGCCGAACGCGTGGGTCTACCTCGACGCGGGCAACGCCACCTGGATCCCGGCCGCTCAGATGGCGCCGCTGCTGGTGAAGTCGGGCGTCGCCGGCACGCGCGGCTTCTCGGTGAACGTCTCCAACTACCTCACCACCGCTGACAGCGAGACGTACGCGGCGGCGGTCAAGGGCCTGCTGCAGGGCTCGGTGGGCGCGAAGACGTACGTGATCGACACGAGCCGGAACGGCAACGGCCCCTACACGGACGACACACCCGGCGACAACTGGTGCAACCCGCCCGGACGCAAGCTCGGGACCCCGCCGCAGCGGCAGACGACCGGGGCCGAGTACCTGTTCTGGGTCAAGGTGCCGGGTGACTCCGACGGGCCGTGCGGGATCGCCGGCTCGACCCCGGCGGGCGAGTTCAGCCCCGACCTGGCCATGGCCCTGATCAACGGAAACCCGTGAGGACGCGTGGGTGGTACGCGGCGGGGGTCTGCGCGCTCGTCCTCGTGGTCTCGGGCCTGATCGCCGCCCCGGCCGCCGCCGCGGCCCCCGTCACCTACTACGTCGACAGCGCCGGCGGCCAGGACGCGAACGCGGGCACCTCCGAGACGTCCGCCTGGCGCACGCTGGCCAGGGCGAACGCGGCGACCCTGACCCCCGGCTCCAGGCTGCTGCTGCGCAGGGGCGGCACGTGGGCGGAGCGGCTGGTGGTGGACGAGTCCGGCACACAGGACGCCCCCATCGTCGTGGACGCCTACGGCACCGGGGCCATGCCGGTGCTCAAGGGCAGCGACGAGGAGTCCTGCGTGCTGCTGTCCGGCGACCACATCGACGTCCTCAACCTGCACGTCGGCGTGGAGGGCGCGGAGCGCTGCGAATGGTCCGGGTTCACGGTGGAGGGCAGCCACAACTTCCTGCACCGCAACTACATCACCGGCGCGTCGGCCGGGGTGTACATCGGCGAGCAGGCCGGATACACCTCGGTCAACAGCAACGACTTCGTGAACAACAACGTCATGAGCGTGAACACGGACGCGTCGGAGATGGGCGAGGAGTACGCCAACGACGATTCGGGCGCCTTCGCCATCCTGGTCCACGGCGACGACTCCGAGATCTCGTGGAACGACATCAGGGGCTCGATCGCGCCGAGCTTCGACTACGTGTGGGACGGCGCGGCCGTCGAGATCTTCCGGGGCTCGCGCAACTGGGTGCACCACAACATCTCGGTCGACAACGACACCTTCACCGAACTCGGCACCGAGACCCTGCCGACGGGCGAGTCCAAGGATCCGGACGGCACCGCGGACAACGTGTTCGAGTACAACGCGGTCTACGGTGAGCGCGCCAGGTCGGCGCTGGTCACCAGGGGGCCGTACCGCGAGACGCCCGACAGGCAGATCGAGCCGAACGGTCCCGTGCTGCGCACGGTCTTCCGCAACAACTCGGTCTACCTGCCCAACGAGGACGCCGAGGGCGTCGTCTGCGACGCCACCTGCACCGACGAGCACCTGACCATGACCCAGAACGCCATCCATGCCAGGAAGAAGAGCGCCTACGGGCCGGGCGTGACGGCGGCGCACAACTCCTACAACGTGCTGGACGGAGACCAGTACCAGATGGGCGACGACGGCACCGGCAACGTCTTCGACGACCCGCGCTTCGACCCGGCCGCCCCGCTCCTGCTGCTCGCCGGCAGCAGGGCGATCGGCCTGGGCCGGCAGGCGTACGGCGAGATCGCGCTGAACGGCGTCGCCGTCGGCGCGGACGGCGGCATCGAGGCCGGCGCCTACGAGTACGTGGCCACCCGATGACCCGCCGCTGACCGGCGCGGGCCCATGGCCGGCGAGGCCGGGCACGTCCCCCGGCCTCGCCGGCCGATTCCCATCTTTCCCGGCGCTCCGCCCCGACATATGATCTTGGCCGGTTCACGACTGAACGGGGAGATCGAGCATGAGACGCACCCTGATCGCATTAGGCGTCGGCCTCGGGCTGGCGGGGTCCACCGCCGTCGCGGCGCCGGCCCAGGCCGCCCCGCCGGTGGCCGCCGTCACGCTGAGCACCACGGCCCAGGCGGTGGAGACCGCGCGGTTCTGGCTGGCCGACGGGGGCGCCAACCTCGCCGCCGCGACACCGTACACCGTGCGGACGGCCGCCTCGGCGCAGCGGACGTCCACCACGCCCGAGCCGGACGGCACGCCGGGCCAGGTCGTGCCGCTGAGCCCCGCCACGGAGGGGGAGGCGCCCACGACCTCGGGCAAGGTGTTCTTCGTCGCCGCCGACGGCCTGCCCCACTGGTGCACCGGCAGCGCCGTCCACAACCAGTACCGCAACCTCGTCGCCACCGCCGGTCACTGCGTGTTCGACCTCGCGGGCGAGACCACCGCGCACTCCCGGATCGCCTTCGTGCCCGGCTACTCCGGCGGCGTGGCCCCCAAGGGCCTGTACGCCGGCAAGCAGGCCACCGCGCACCAGGACCTCACCCTGTTCCGCGACCACGACCGTGACTTCGCGTTCGTGAACGTCTTCAGCGGCGTCGTCGCCGATCCTGCGGGCGTGCTGAGCGACCTCGGGCGGCTGGCTGACAACGTGGGCGCGCAGGGCTTCGGCTGGAACCAGCCGCCGGCCCCCGCGTTCGACGTCTTCGGCTACCCGGCCGGCTCCCACCCCGACGGGAGTTCGCCCTACACGGGCCAGAGCCTCGAACGGTCCACGGGCGCGGCGACCGGCGTGGCCGTCTCCGACCCGGTGGCCGAGCGGCTCGTCGGCGTCGGCTCGCCGTTCACGGGTGCGGGCTCGCTCGGCTCGGCCTGGATGTCCGGCTACGACGAAGGTCTCGGGCTCGGCTACCTCACCGGCGTCACGATGAGCGTCTCCGACACCGACGGCGACGAGCGCTACGACACCGGGCTCTCCCCGTACTTCGACCGGGAGGCGGCCCTGATCTTCAAGGCCGCCTCCGTCGTCTGGACGGGCCGCCTCACCTGATCGGCCGCACGCCGCGGGCCGGAGGTCAGGAGAGCGTCCACTCGCCCGTCTGGCCGGCCGGCCCGCCGCTCGGCCCGAACCGGAAGGTGACGGGCTGGGCCGGCTCCGGGAGCTCGAACACGATCACGCCCGTGCGCGAGTCCCCGGCGGCGACGGTCACGCTGCCGCCGAAGCCCTGGCCCTCGCCGACGTCGGCCAGGGCGCTGCGGTACTGCCTGCCTGCGCCGTCGATGAGCACGGCGCCGGCGGCCGGGGCGTCGCCGTAGGCGGTCTGGCCCGTGTTGGCGAGCGTGATCTCCACGGCGACGAGCTTGTTCCCGGCCTGCGGACGGACGAGTTCGGAGGCGGGGGTGGCCGGGTTGACCAGGCGGTTCACGGTCGCGTTCACGCGGAGGGCGGGGTCGGCGCCCTGGAGTGGGAGCGTCCCGCCGACGGCGGCCCGCGCCTGGGCCGGCGGGCCCACGGCATCGTCCGCCGCCGGTGGCTGGGCCGCCGGGTCGCCGGTTCCCGGGCTCGCCAGCGGGTCGCGGGAGGGCATGACCATGTTCGGCGCGTCCGCCTCGACGGCCGGTGTGCTCCGGCCGGTGTCCGTCAGGACCATCACCACGGCGGCGCCGGCGCCCAGGAGCAGCAGCGGGACGCCGACCGCGAGCAGCACGACCAGCGCCACGGCGTCACGCGGCGACCCCGGCGGCTCCTGAGGCGGGACACGGGGAACCTGCGGCGGCCGGTACGGCGGCGGCGGTCCGTACGGGCCTGACGGCAGGGGCGGATATCCCATGGCGCGACTCCTGACAGGGGACGGGAATGTCAGGACGTTCCACACCCGCGGCCGGTTGTCCGCCGGCGGGGACCGGGATGACGACGTGGTCGGTTGATCCCCTAATGTGCGGTAAATGAGTGGACGTGGAGTTCTTGTCACAGGGGCGTCGAGAGGGATCGGGCGGGCCGTCACGGCGGCCTTCGCCGCGCAGGGGGACCGGGTCGCGATCCACCATCGCGACTCCGCCGAGGCGGCCGGGTCCCTGCTCGGCGAGTTGCCGGGGGAGGGGCACGCCGTCGTCCAGGCCGACCTGGCCGACCCCGAGGGCGTCAGGAGCATGGTGGACGCGGCGGCGGCGGAGCTGGGCGGGCGGATCGACGTGGTCGTGAACAACGCGGGCGTGTTCTTCCACCACCCCGTCGCCGAGACGTCGTACGAGGAGTGGCAGGACGCCTGGCGGCGCACGCTGGAGGTGAACCTGTTCGGCGCGGCCAACGTCGTGTGGTGCGCGCTGCGGCACATGTCCGCCGGCGGCCGGATCGTCAACGTCTCCTCGCGCGGCGCGTTCCGCGGCGAGCCCGACGCCCCCGCCTACGGCGCGAGCAAGGCGGGCATGAACGCCCTGGGCCAGTCGCTCGCGATCGCGCTGGCCCCGCGTGGCATCGGGGTGGCGGGCGTGGCCCCCGGCTTCGTCGAGACCGACATGACGAACGAGCACCTCAAGGCCCCGCGCGGTGACGCGATCCGCGCGCAGAGCCCGTTCGGCAGGGTGGCGCGCCCGGAGGAGATCGCCGCGGCGGTCGTCTACCTGGCCTCGCCGGACGCCGAGTGGGCCAGCGGAGCCGTGCTCGACCTGAACGGGGCCTCGTACCTGCGCTGACGCCGGAGCCCGAGCCGACAGATCCGAAATTTCATGATCTTCCCGAAATTGAAGGCTATTGTCGGCTTTCAGGGTGCTTCGGATACTCGCTCAGAGGGGGACGGCGTGGGCAAGGGCTGCTGGTACACGCTGGCGTCGGCCTCGATCGGCGCGTCCGTCCTGGTGGCCTGCGGCGTGCTGTACCTGCTGGCCGGGCCCGTCGCCGCGTTGTCCGCCCCGGTGCTCGGCCTGGTCGGGCTCTGCGCGTTCGTCGTGGCCCACGACGCGGTGCGCCGCCGGTCGGAGCGCGCCGACGAGGAGCGGCGGCTCGCCCGGGAACGCGACCACGTCAGGCGCACGGTCGACTTCGTCGCCGACCCCGGCCTGACCGGCGAGGAACGCCTGGTGATCATCGACTCGTTCGTGCCGCGCCTGCGGGTGTCCCGGGCCGGCTACCGCGACCGGGTGGTCCTCGTCTCCGAGCTGTCGCCGCCCGGACGCGCTCTCCTGGAACGCGCCAGAACCGCCGTCATGACCGTCCACGCCTCGCGGGCCATGCGCGGCCGCCTGCTGGACGGCCTGGCCAACGAGGTGCTGTTACCCCGGCAGATCTGGGAGATCGCGATGCTGCTGCGGGTCCATACGCACCTGGGCAAGGAGCAGGAGCGGGCCGTGCGCGGCGTCGTCACCCCCGAGCTGAAGGCCGTGCTGGAGCCGCAGCAGGAGGCGCTGCG
The DNA here is from genome assembly GCF_021699195.1 of Nonomuraea sp. MG754425. Classification (GTDB taxonomy): domain Bacteria; phylum Actinomycetota; class Actinomycetes; order Streptosporangiales; family Streptosporangiaceae; genus Nonomuraea. The sequence goes on from NZ_SSXE01000066.1 coordinate 8,464, forward strand.
CCGCTCCGTCGCGTCCGTGACGGCCAGGATCGAGCGGTTGGAGCGTTACGCCCATCGCGTCCAGGAGGCCGACGCCGCCCTGCGGGCCCGCGAGGCGCTGGACGCCAACGACAAGTACCGGGCCCTGCTCGCGCACACCGACGACGCCGAGGGGATGCACGCACTGGAGACCCACGGCGCGGCCCTGGAGGAGACGCTGTCCAGAAGCGTCCGCGTGGCCATCGAAGCAGGTCAGACCCTGGATCTGGCCCCGGAGCGGCCCGTCTGACGGGAGCCGTCACGTCAGCCGCCCCGCGCGGCCCAGTCGTGCAGCGCGTCCGTGGTGCCGGAGGAGTCGAGGTTGAGCGCCGCCTCGATCAGCGCCAGGTGGGTGCCCGCCTGCGGATAGTTGCCCAGCATGCTCCCGTCGTCCGTGGCCGTCTGCTCGGCGAACAGGCCCAGCGGCCGCGCCCGCGCGCACAACGTCTCGAACCGGTCGCGGGCCTCGGCCGTCCGCCCGGCCAGCACCAGCGCCGAGACCATCTCGAACGAGCACATCAGGAACGCGCCCTCCGGCCCCGCCACCCCGTCGTGCGTGCTCTCGGGGTCGTAGCGGTGCAGCAGCGCCCCGCCCTCGCCCAGCCGCGACTGCACGTGGTCGAGGGTGCCCAGAACCCGCGGGTCCCGCCCGTCGAGGAAACCCGTCAGCGGCAGCCGCAGCAGCGACGCGTCCGCGCCGGTCGAGCCGTAGCTCTGCACGAAGGAGCCGGCCTCCGCCGAGTAGCCGCGCGCCAGCAGGTCCGCGCGCACCGCCGCCCGCTCGGCCCGCCACTCCTCCAGCGGCAGCCCGTCCTCCCCGGTCAGCTCCGCCAGCCGCAGCGCGCGGTCGAAGCACACCCAGGCGTACAGCTTGGAGTGCGTCCAGGCCCGGGGCGCGCCGCGCGTCTCCCAGACGCCGGCGTCGGGCTCGCGCCACCGCTCGCGCACCAGCCGGACGAGCCGCCAGAGCCGGGACGTCTGGCGCGGCGTCAGCTCACCGGTGACCTCGTGGTAGGCCAGCGCCGCGTCCAGGACGTGGCCGTAGGTGTCGAGCCGGCGCAGGGCGGCGGCGCCGTTGCCGACGCGGACGGGCCGGGAGCCGGCGTACCCCTCCAGGTGGTCGAGCGGGTGCTCCTCGCCGGCGGGCCGGCCGTCGACGGCCGCCAGCGGCGGCACCTCCTCCTCGCCGCTGCCGCACTGCCGCAGCAGGAACCGCAGGTACCCGCCCGCCTCCTCGCGGTGCCCCAGCCGCAGCAGCGCCAGCACGGCCAGGCCGGCGTCGCGGTGCCAGACGTAACGGTAGTCCCAGTTGCGCGGCCCGCCCGGCCACTCCGGCAGCGACGTGGTGGGCGCCGCGAGCAGGCCGCCGCCCTCGTCGTACAGCAGGCCACGCAGCACGATCGCGCTGTGGCGCACCTCCTTGGCCCCCACGCCCGCGTACCCCGAGCGGGCCGACCACGACCGCCAGGACCGCACCGTGTCCTCCAGCAGCCGTCCGGGCTCGCCGCCCGGCCCGGCGCCGGTGTAGTCGAGCATGAGCGCCAGCGACTCGCCCTCACGCAGGACGGTGCGCGACTCGGGCTCCCGCACCCCGGCCAGGATCAGCCCGGAGTCCTCCTCCAGCACCCCGTCACGGAGCGTCCAGCGGGCCTCGCGCGCCCCGTAACCGGGCCTGGCCAGCATCCGCGACCTGACCACCGCCCGGCCGCGCTCGCACCTGGCCCACCGCACCAGCAGCCGCACGGGGGCCAGGCCGTCGCCCGTGGGCGTCGGCGACATGGCGAGGAAGTCGTGCACGACCACCGCACCCGCGGCGTTCTCCCAGCGCGTGCGCAGCACGAGCGTCTCGTCGAGGTAGCCGCGCCCGGCCACGGACGCGTCCTCGACGTGCAGCTCCCACGCCCCGCCGCGCCGCCGGTCGAGGATCCGGGCGAACAGGCTCGGACCGTCGAAGCGCGGCACGCACATCCACTCCACCGCGCCGTCGGGAGCGACCAGCGCCGCCGTGTGGCAGTCGGACAGGAACGCGTACGATCCGATCGGCGGGTAGCCGCTCACTCTCACCCGAACGGGCTGCCCGGCCTCTGACCTGCTTAAACAGTCTCAAACAGCCTTGAACGGCCTTGCACAGCCCGCCTGCCGCCGTCAGGCGCTCCGGTCGAGCCGCCGTTCGAGCAGCAGCGCGCCGCGCCCGGCCAGCAGCGGGCGGCACCACTCGCGCAGGTCGGCCGGTTTGGGCCCGCCCACGCCGCCCGCGCCCAGCAGGTCCGACCAGTCGAGGAGCGACTCGGCCAGCATGAGCGGCACCCCGCGCCGCTCGTGCACCTCCGCTGCGGCCTCGAAGTGCTCGGCGGCCCGGCCCCGGTCGCCCATCGCCAGGCACAGGTGGGCCAGGTAGTGGTGCCCGCAGTGGTGGGCCACCGCGCCGTGCCCGAACGTCTCCCCGCCGGAGGCCAGCGAGTCGTGCAGTCGCCCGGCCAGCTCCGCGCGTCCGAGCCGGGCGGCGGCCACGGCCAGGTTGTCGAGGGCGGGCCGGTGCGCCATGTTGCGCGGCGGCGTGGCGCCCGCGTAGCCGAGGATGCGGTCGAGCAGCGGCCCGGCCTGCTCGTCGCCGAGCTCGCACAGGTACCGCAGCACCGCGTGCACCGGGTCCACGCGCGGGTGCCGGGCGGCGCGGCGCAGCCGGTCGCCCAGCTCCCACAGCCGGCCCTGCAGCCGCCGGATCTCGGCGATCTGCTCGGAGTAGATGGCCACGGCCTCCAGGCGGCGGCCGATCTCCGAGCCCAGCCGCAGCGCCGACTCCGCCGCCGCCTCGGCCTGCGCCAGGTCGCCCTGCATGAGGGTCAGGCCCGCCTTGGAGTAGCCGATCAGCCAGGTGAGGTGCGGCTGCGCGAGCCGGTGGGCCAGTTCGTCGGCCTGGTCGAGCAGCAGGGCGGCCTTGGCGGTGTCGCCGCTGTCGAGCACCGGGGGAGTGCGCTGCATGCACGCGTGGAACAGCACCAGGTCGTCGCCCGTCCGGCGGGCCGCCTCCAGCATCTCGTCGCCGTCGCGGTGGCGCTGGTGCAGCGGGTCGGCCGGGATGATGGTCAGGCTGCGCATCCCCAGCACGCCGGCCAGCGTGCGCGGGTCGCCGGACTTGCGGGCCAGCGCCACGGCCTCGTCGCTCAGCGCGAAGCGCCGCTCGCCGTCGGAGGCCCAGATCAGCTCCGAGGCGAGCTGCGCGGCCAGCAGCGCCCTGGTGCTGACGTCGGTCGAGTCGACCACCTTGCGGGCCTCGGTCAGCAGCGCGATGCGCTCGCGGTCGGGCGTCGCCGAGATGGCCGAACCCGGGTCGCCGCCGAGCGCCGCGGTGACGACCAGGTCGTGCCGCTCGCACTCCCTGGCCAGGTCGGCGGCGTCGAGCAGGGTGCGCCTGGCCTCGGGATGCCCGGCCAGCCACATCGCCCGGCCACACTCGACGAGCAGCTCGGCCCGGCGCTCCGGCGTGGTGCCGGGGGAGTCGTGCAGCAGGCCGAGCACCCGCTGGTACCAGGTGACCGCCTCGCGGTGCGCCAGCCCGGCCAGCGCGTGCTGGGCCGCCCGTACGGCCGCGTCGGCCGCCGCGCTCACCCGTTCGGCGTCGCGGTCGTGCTCGGCGGCGGCCAGCAGGTGGGTGGCCACCACGTACGGCCGCGCCCGCATGGCCGCCGGGTCGGTCTCGCGCAGCGCGTCGGCCACCCGCCCGTGCAGCAGCGCGGCCCGCGGCGGGGAGAGCGTGGCGTAGAGGGCGTCCCTGGTCAGCTCGTGGGAGAACCGGCAGGACCCGTTGTCCAGCATGGTCACCAGGCCGGTGCCCATCGCCTCCTCCACCGCGGCCACGAACCTGGCCTCGTCGAGGTCGAGCCCGCGGCGCAGCTCGGCCGAGGCCATGCGCTCGCCGACGGCCAGCAGCGTGACCAGGTCTCTGGCGTCGGGGTGGAGCTGGGCCAGCCGGGCCATGACCATCCGGGTGACCGAGTCGGGTACGGCCAGCGCATCGAGCTCCTTGCCCGCGGCCAGCTCTCTGATCACCTCGCTGACCAGGAACGCGTTGCCGCCCGTGATGCGGTGCAGCCGCTCGGGGTCGCCGCTGGCGCGCGACTGCGTCAGCGCGGAGGAGACCTCGTCCGGCCCGAACGACGGCACCTGCACGACCCGGGCGGTCACGGTGAGCTTGTGCAGCTCCGGCAGCGCGTGGGAGCCGGCGGACTCGACCGGCACGGGCCGCGACGTGGCCAGCACCAGCATCGGCAGCGCGTCGGCGTCCCACATGAGGGCGCTGAGCATCTGCAGCGACTCCAGGGTGGCCCACTGCAGGTCGTCGATGATCAGCAGCACCGGCCGTACGGTGGCCAGCCGCTCGATCAGCGTGCGGGCCGCGGCCATCAGGTGGTAGCGCTCGGAGACGGGCTCGGTGGCGGGCGGCACCGCCAGCGACAGCGGCGGCGTGGCCAGCGACGGCGCCAGCCGGACGAGCTGGCCGCACTGCTGGTCCACCCCCGCCCGCAGCAGCAGCGCGGGCGAGGTGCGGGCCAGCCGCTCCACCGCGCCGGCGATCGGCTCGTACGCCTTGCGCGCCGGATCCGTGCACCGCCCCGCCAGCACCGTGAACTGCCGTTTGAGCGCCCGCCGGGCCACCTCGGAGGCCAGCCGGGTCTTGCCCGCGCCCGGCTCGCCCTCCAGGATCACCAGCCCGCTGCCGAACTCGGCCGCCGCCAGCTCCCCGTCGAGGGCCCGCAGTTCCTCCCCCCTGCCGACGAAGGGCAGCATGCCGCCGTCGTCCAGCCACGACGCCAGCCCGCCGCCGAGGTGGTGGTCGGCGCTCTGCCAGTGCAGCTCGTAGGTGTGCAGCGGCTCGCGCAGCCCCTTGCCCGGCAGCCGTCCGAGATCCTTGAACTCGTGCCGGCTGCGCCCCTGAGCCAGCCGCCGGACCAGGTCGGTGCAGAGCACCTGCCCGCCCTCGGCCACCGCGACCAGGCGGGCCGCCTCCACGGTCGGCAGGCCGCTCACGTCGTCCTGACCCCAGCACACGTCGCCCGCGGCGAGCGCCGCCCTGACGGAGATCTTCTCCAGCGCGCGCTCGTTCTCGTCGGCCACCGCCTGCTGCACCGCGATGATCGCGTCGAGCCCGGCCGTCGCGGAGTCGAACACGGCCATCAGCCCGTCGCCGAGGCTCTTGGTGAAGGAGGAGCCGCTGGCCGTCACCACCGAGCGCAGCAGCTCGTACAGGCGGCGGAAGACGACGTTGGCCCGCTCCTCGCCGAGCCGGATCCGCAGCGCGGTCGAGCTGACCACGTCGGTGAACAGGATCGTCGACGTGGTCAGCGTGCCCGGCTCACGCCTGGGCTCATGCGCGGCGGTCACTAGCGCGGGCCTTTCCGCCCCTGCGCGGGCACTCGAAGCGTGTTGCGGACGGTGCGGCGGATCCGGCGGGCCCGCACGGCCGGGCTCGACTGCTTGATCCGCCAGGCGCGGGCCAGCTCGTCGGGGATCCTGAACGCCGCCTGCCCGTCGGAGTGGCGGTCGATCAGGGCGACCACGATGTGCCGGCCCGCCTTGTGTACCAGCCAGCGAATCACACCGTCCACCGGCGCGGCCAGCCACTTTCGCCGATGGGCGTTGCGGGCCGCCGCGAACAGGGCCGTGAACCACCAGGCCGGCTTGGGCACGCCGAGCAGTTCGGGCACCTTGTCGGCGTTGTACCTGGCGTCGCGGAAGACCCAGTGCACCAGGCTGCGCGGCAGTTTGCGCCAGCCCAGGTACATGAAGGACTCCATCTCCTCCAGCAGCCGTGCCATCAGCCGGCGGCCCTCGTCGCTGGACTCGTACAGGCGGCCCAGCCGTTCGCTGACCGGCTCGACGTCGGCCAGCGTGAGGGCGCCGTCGCGGCAGGCGTCCACGCCCATGAGGTGGCCGAAGACGCTCCAGGTGTAGAGGTGGGCGGTGCGCTGCTCGTCGGTGAGCACCACGCCCATGGTCTCCAGCGCCTCCCACGTGACGACCGAGAAGTCGAAGATCGTGGCCAGCAGCAGCTCCTGGTTGACCGGCGGGCCGTACCGGTCGGTGTCCCAGTGCTCGGCGTAGCGCTCGTTGACCAGGGCCCGTACGAACGAGTGCAGGATCCGCAGGCCGATCGCCGTGGTGTGGCCGGGCCCGCCGGGCTGGAGGCTGTCGGTGGCCTTCAGCCCCATCACGTCCACCAGCATCTGCCCGGTCTCCGCCACCCGGCGGGTGAGGCTGTGCGTGGCCAGGTTGGAGACGCCGGCCAGCACCTTGGCGCTGGACACCTCGACGTACGCCATCGGCAGGCACTTGCAGAACAGCGCCGCCGCCTGGTAGAGCCCATAGTCGGCGAACACGGCCTGCCCGCGCGCCAGCAGCTCCCGGTCGTCGCCCCACGCGGGCAGTTCCTTGGCGAAGTCGATCGCGTCGAAGATCTCGGAGGCCGGCGGCTCGCCCGAGGGCGCCCTGGCCTCCCGCTTGGCCGCACCGAGCTCCGCGATCACGGCCTTGACCAGCTCCAGCGCGCCCGTCCCCGGGGGCTGCGCCTGGACGTACTCGGCCACCACCTTGTCGATCTCCGGGTCCGCCTGCTGCCTGAGCCTGCGGAACCTCTCCTGTGGCCAGCGCTCCTCATGATCGTTCATCTACCCCGTACTCCCCGTTCCGGTCAGAGGCCGCCCCGTTTCCGCAGGGCGGCGACATTCAGCAGCGTGATGGTCCGCCCTTGGACGGAGATGAGATTCCTCGACACCAGCGACTGCAGCGCCCGGTTGACCGCCGGCCGCGACGCGCCGATCAGCGCGGCGAGGTCGGACTGGGTCAGGCCGGGCAGGTCCACCACGTCGTCGGCCTGGCCGTGCTTGTCGGCCAGCTCCAGCAGCAGCTTCGCCAGGCGTCCCCCGAGGTCGAGGAAGGCCAGGTCGGCGGCCTGCCCGGTGAGCCTGCGCACCATGTGGCCGAGCAGGCGCAGGAACTCGTCGGCCAGGGCCGGGTGCTCGCGCATCAGCTCCAGCAGCCGCGCCCTGGGCAGCGCGAACACCCAGGCGGGCCGCACGGTCACGATCGAGGCCGAGCGCGGCGAGCCGTCCAGCAGCGCCATCTCGCCGAACGTGTCGCCCCGGCTCAGCATGTTGAGCACGATCTCGTCGCCGTGCTCGGTGGTGAAGACCACCTTCACCAGCCCGTCCAGCAGGACGTACAGGGACTCTCCCGGGTCGCCCTGATGGAAGATGATCTGCCCGGAACGGTATCTGCGGGCCACCCCCGCCCGCGCCGTGCTCCGGATGCCGTTCTCCCCCAGCACCTGGAACAACGTGATCTCCGCCAGCACGGCGGCAACCGCTTCGACGTCGTGCGGAAGCCCGCTGCGCCCGTTCATGCAAGAACTCTAGGCCGCATCGCGCGGGCGGACAGCACACGCTCGGGGATCCCCGGAATGTGACGAGGAACACACGCCCGCTGTCTCCTTCGGAACAGAGTTTTCCGATCATCCGGCGCACGGTGAGGTAGCCGGCCGGAATAGGCCCCCCGAGTACCCGGTCCGGCGGGGAGAACGACATGCACGTGGACACCATCGAACGTCTCGACACCGCCGCCCTGGTGGCCGCCGCGCAAGACGGCGACGCCTGGGCGTGGGAGCGGCTGGTCGAGGAGTTCAGCCCGATGCTCAAGGCGCGCATCCGCCGCTTCAGGCTCAGCCACGAGGACGCCCAGGACGTGCTCCAGACGACCTGGATGCTCGCCTGGCAGAACCTCGGCAGCGTCGAGGACGGCCAGCGCATGCCCGGCTGGCTGGCCACGATCGCCTTCCGCGAGTGCCTCAAGCTCTCCAAACGCACGAAGGAGATCTGCACCCCGGATCTCGACTCGCTCGGCAGCACGGACGACGTGGACAGGGAACTGGCCAGGATCTGGCTGGCCGGCACGCTCGAAGAGCTGGTCGAGGAACTGCCGGCAGCGCAGAGGGTGCTTTTCAGAGCGCTCACGGAAACCTCCGAGCCCCACTACGTGGACGTGGCGCGCAGGCTGGGCAGACCGGTCGGAAGCATCGGCCCCACCCGGGCCCGCTGTTTCGCGAGACTCCGCGGGCTCCTCCAGGCCCGCGAGATCACGCGCGACTTCCTGGACTGATGGGCTACTCACTGATCAAGCGGGATCGCCTCCAGGAACGGTTCGAAGTCGAAGTGCGCCATCTCGTGCGCGTCCGGGTCCGTCTCCGACGGGTAGGCGTAGAACTTCCGGCCGCGTAGCGCCGCCATGCCCCCGACGGCCTCGGGGACGAGCCCGCGCCGCATCTCCTCGGCCAGCCCCTCGGCGATCTCCTGCTCGAAGGGCACCCGGTAGAGGGCGTCCACCCGCTGGTAGACGCGGAAGTAGCTGACGATGAAGCGCATGCGGTCGGGATAGGACACCCAGTCGGTGACCCCGGCCGTGGACGCCTCCTGGTCCTCGGTGATGAACTCCTCGGCGAGCTTGCGCACCTTCTCGTTGTGGATGGGGGCCCACGCCTCGGCCAGGTCCACGCCCGCCGGCGCGGTCAGCGGCTTGCCGACCTTGATGTCGCTGAGCGGCGTGCGCACCGCGAACAGGTGGCGGGTGTAGAGCGAGGACCACAGGCCCTCCAGCTTGCGGGTCAGCCAGGGCTGGTCGGCGTGCGCGGCCGCGTACAGGCGGAACCTGGGGAACGGCGTGCGGGTGACCAGGGAGCGCAGCGACCGCCACGACACCCGGGTCAGCCAGCGGACCGGCCGGTAGAGCACCAGTTCGAGCGCCGCCTGCGCGCGGGCCTGCTCGTAGGCCGACAGCGCGATGTTGGCGCCGAGCATCAGCTCCGCCCGCTCCTCCGGGTCCTCGGTCGCGGCCGCCTCCACCATGAACCGCGCGGCGTCCTTGAGGTAGCGCGGGTCGGCCGGCGACAGCAGATCGGTCAGGAACTCGGGCGGCTTCGGCGTCAGGTCGGACTCGGGGCTGACCTTGAGGAAGCGGTCGGGCGTGTCGTTCCACAGGTTGACCGCGACGCTGGCCGTCTCCAGGAAGATGGCCCGGTTGGCGAGCGCCAGGCCGAGCTGGTAGCTGGGCCCGAGCAAGGTGAGCAGGGCGGCCCTGAACAGGCGTTTGAAGCGCTGCGGCACCCCCAGGCGGCGGCCGAAGTCCTCGATGAACGGCGAGTCGGGGCCGAGGTCGAGGCTTTCGCCGATCGCCTTGGAGGTCCAGGTGGCGTAGCAGTACCAGTTGTTCGCCTCCCGGCCCAGGCGCACCGCGAGGTCCGCGGCCACGCGGTGGTAGCTGTAGGCGATGACCATGGCTTCGAGTGCCGCGCTCCGGTCCTTGTAGGCGGCGATGCGCAGCACGTCGTCCGCGGTCATCGGAGTGTCTGACATGCAGTCTCCCGTTTACTGGTCTCCCGTCGCCTGGCGGAGGGCTCCTTGGTTCAGAGCGCCGCCTGCGGCGTCAGATACAGTGCGGCGGCCTGTCTGTCTCCCCGTGGCCGCCGTCGGCAGGAGCCTAGAATGTGTCGCTTGCGGAAGGCTTGCAACCTTCCGTGCGTACGCGCCGGGCGGGTCCGCCCCCGGTGGTCGCGGCCAGGGGCGGACCCGTCAGTCGCGCACCGTGATCCTGCTGATCACCACGAATCCGCCGAGCGCCCCCGCGGTGCCCGCGGCCGTTCTGGTGGTGAGGTTGACCACGAGGTCATAGAGGCCGGCCGTGAGCTGGCCGCGCATCGGGATCGAGGCCGTGTACCGGCCCGAGCCCGGGGTGAAGGTCATCTCCACAGGTGGTGACGGATGCCTGGTCTCGCCACCCCCCACCAGACCGGCGATGATCTCTAACTGCCAGCGTCCCGCCAGCCAGTCGATGAGCTCGCCGGTCACCTCCCAGCTCACGTCCACCGTCCAGCCTTCATCGCGGTGCACGACGTTCGTGGGCTGGGCACCGGGATCGACCACCTGGCCGTGAAGAATGCCGGCCAACTGCTCGGCCGGCACCTTCATGACCTGGAACTCTCCGGATGCCATGGCGATCTCCTCTCAGCGGGGCGAGTCCCCGTGCGAAGGAGCAGAGCGACGACACCCGCGGTGAAATACCCGCGCCTCCTCTCGACGGCCATCGCGATTTCGTCTAGACAAGTCGCCCGTCGATCCGGACGAGATCACCGGGCCCGGAGGCGCCCGAGCGCACGCCGTCCAGGCGCACCCCGGCCTCCACCGCGCAGTCCAGATAGGTGTTGAGCCCGCGCACCACGACATCGCCGACCTGCCCGTCGGCCAGGCGCAGCACCCCGCCGCCGCCCTGGGCGGCGACCACCTCGACCATCCCGTACGGGGTCCGCAACGTGATCGGCCCCTCGTTGCCGGCCTGGACGAGCACCACCAGGTAGTGCACATCCCGGGTGGGATGGCTGCGCAGGAACGCGTCGGCGTCCCCGTGCACGACCAGGCCCTCGTCCATGTCCGGCGGGGGAGCGGACGGGGTGAGCGGCGCGCACGGCCTCATCCGCTCGTCGAGCTCCGGCACGGGGCCGTCCACCAGCACCAGCCCGCCCGCCTCGGCGTAGGCGGCCAGCAGGTCCCGCACCTCGCGGTGCAGGAACGGCCCGCCGGGCACCGTGACCGTCCGGTAGGCGGCCAGCTCCTGCGCCGTCACGCTCTCCAGGTCGACGATCCCGTAGTCCAGGCCCCTGGTCCGCATGCGCTCGTGGAAGGCCCGCAGCGGTCGTCCGCACCCGGGCGCGTCCTCGTCCTGTCCGGACAGCGCGGCGATCCCGGCGTAGGGCAGGTACAGGCCGAACGCGTCCCGCCGCACCGGCGCGCACTCCAGGAACTCGGCCCCGTGGACGGCGAAGAACCGGGCCAGCGCCCGCACCAGCGGCGCCTTGGCGGTGGGGGCGCCGCCGGCGTCCACCGGCGGGCAGTCCGGGTACGGCCCGCTCCGGGCGGCGTCCAGCTCGGGCGTCCAGCCGGAGGTGGCCACCCCGGTGTAGACGTTGAACCCGGTCGCCCCGGCGGCCAGCGCCAGCAGCGACTGGTGGAAGCTGGTGGCCCCGTCGATGTAGGCGGGGTCGTACAGCTCGGAGAAGCCCCAGTTCTCCTCCAGGTTCGGCCCCGGCGCGCGCTTGGCCGCGATCACGTAGCGGGCGTGCGCGTCGCGGTCGGCCGACACGACGCCCATCCAGTTGGTGAACCCGTAGGAGATCTCGCCCCACAGCTCCGGCCGGACCCTGGCCAGCCAGTCGTCCAGCTCGGGGACGGTCGGCGGGTTGAGGTTGACCAGGACCGGCAGGCCGGAGCCGACGGCCTGCGTCCAGACGCGGTAGACCTCGGCCAGGTACTCGGCGTGGAAGCGCCCCCAGTCGGCGCGCGCGAGCGGGCCGTCGGCGGCCGTCGGGGGCCACAGGTCCGCCCATCCGGCGTGGGCGGTGCCGTGGCTCTCGTTGTACGCCGCCGGCGTCCTGTACCAGGCGCGCAGCCGGTCCCGGTAGAACGCCACCCCGGACGCGCTGTAGTCGTAGGCCGTCAGCGGCAGGGAGCCGCTGGTGTAGACGCCCTCGTTCGCGATCTGCAGCGCGATCACGGCCGGCGCCCCGTCCAGCACCTCCTTGCCCACCGCCGACAGCCACTCGCCGGCCCTGGCCAGGAACGCGGGGCCGAGCGGCGCGGGCAGCGGCCGGCCCGCGGGCACGGCGGCGTCCGCCCAGCGCGCGGGCTCGCCGCGGGCGTCGAGCAGCGGCTCGAACGCGGGGTCGGCGTCGGGGCACACCCAGTCGGGCAGCCCGCCGTAGTTCACCTCGGCGTGGATGAACGGGCCCGGCTTGGCGATCACCCGCAGCCCCAGCTCGTGGCAGAGCGCGAGGAAGCCGGTGACGTCCCTGGACGGATGGCTCCGGCCGGTGAAGTCGGGCGCCGTGCCCGCCTGCGGCTGGTGGTGCCGCCACGGCAGGTAGCAGGTGATCACCTCGATCCCGAGCTCGTCCCGTACGGCGCGCAACCGGTCGGCCCACCCGGCCGGGTCGTCGCGGTAGTACGGATAGTCGGCGGTGACGAGCACCCGCGGCACGCCGTCGACGACGGCGACCCCGTCGCGGATCTCGATGGCCACAGTCTGTTCCTCCTGTTTGATGGCTAACCCTTCAGACCGGTGAAGGCGATGCCCTGCAGGATGCGGCGCTGGAAGACCAGCAGCACCGCGATCACGGGCAGGACGGCGAGCGTGGCGCCCGCCATGATGTAGTACGCGCGCCCGCCGTCCGGGCTGGCGACGAGCTGCTGCAGCGCCAGCGGCAGCGTGTACAGCTCGGGGTCGTTGGTGACCAGCAGCGGCCACACCAGGTCGTTCCAGTGGAACAGGAAGCTGGTGATGGTCACGACGGCGAGCACGGGCTTCGACAGCGGCAGCACGACGCGCCAGAAGATCCGCATCCGGCCCGCGCCGTCGATCAGCGCGGCCTCCTCCAGCTCGGCGGGCAGCGACAGGAAGAACTGCCGCAGCAGGAAGATGTCGAGCACGGAGGCGATGTTCGGGACGATCAGCCCCCACCCGGAGTCGAACATGCCCAGCGACTGGGTGACGTGGATGCGCGGCACCAGCAGCGTGATCGCGGGCACCATCATGCCGCCCAGCATGATCACGAACAGCTTGTCGCGGCCGGGGAACGGGATCCGCGCGAACGCGTACGCGGCCAGCGCGTCGATCAGCAGCTTGGCCGGCACCAGCACGGCGCACACCCACACGCTGTTGACGAAGGCGCTCCCGAGCCCGCCGACGCCGAGCACGTATTCGTAGTTGCCGAGGGTGGCCGCCCACTCGCCGGTCTTCTTGTCCAGCGGCAGCAGGGTGGGCACCTTGTTGTAGATGTCCTGCCCGTGCTTGACCGAGGTGGCCAGCATCCACAGGAACGGCACCACCGACACGGCCGCCAGCAGCACCAGCGCGACGTACACCGACGCCTTGCGCGCCCTCGTCATGCCGCCTCCTGCCTGACGAACCGGAACTGCAGCGCGGTGACGATCATGATGAAGACCAGCAGGATGAACGACATCGCGCAGGCCGCGCCCATCGCGTCGTAGCGGAAGGCGAACAGGTACAGGTGCAGCACGTACGTCAGCCCCGACTGCTCGGGCCCGCCGGTGACGCTGCGCCCGTTCCCCGAGAAGATCACGTACACCAGGCCGAACACCTGCAGCGCCGCGATCACGCCCGTCACCAGCAGGTAGAACGTGGTCGGCCGGAGCATCGGGAAGGTCACCCGCCAGAACCGCTGCCACGGACCGGCGCCGTCGATGACCGCCGCCTCCTGGATCGTGGCCGGGACGCCCTTCAGCCCCGCCAGGTAGATGATCATCGAGATGCCGCACTGCCAGGCCGCGATGAACGCCAGCGCCGGGATGACCAGCTCGGGGGTGTTGAGCCAGTTCTGGCCGGGGATGCCGACCAGGCCGAGCAGCGTGTTGATCAGGCCGTACTGCGGGTCGTAGAGCCAGCGCCAGATCGCGCCCACCGCCGCCTCCGCCGTGACGACCGGCAGGAACAGCAGCAGCCGGAACAGGTTCGCCCCGCGCCGGACCGCGTTCAGCAGCAGCGCCTGCACCAGCGCGGAGACCAGGGTCAGCGGCACGGCGATGAGCGTGTACTGCAGGGTGACGCTGACCGACTTCCAGAAGTGCGGGTACTTGACGTCGTCGAAGAGCAGGTCGGCGTAATTGGCCAGGCCCACCCAGTTCGCCTCGGCGCGCAGGTTCCAGTCGGTGAAGCTGTAGTAGAGCGCCGACAGCGCCGGGTACAGCAGGAAGACGAGGAAGTAGGCCAGCGCCGGGGCGATCAGCAGCCAGCCGGTCAGGTGGTCACGGCGGCGCGGCCCCGGGCGGCGCCGGGCGCGCCGGCCGGGCCCCGCCGCCACCCGTTCGAGCACGGGAGCCGTCACCTCAGCCGTTCCAGCCGAGCAGGGAGCGGGTCTTGCCGGCCGCGTCCGTCAGCGCCTGCTGGGCGGTGGCCTTGCCGGTGAGCGCCGACTCGATCGCCGGGGCGATGATCTCGTCGTTGACCTGGATCCACTGCGGCACCGCCGGCCGCGCGTGCGCCACCTTGAGCTGTTCGAGGAAGGCGGCCTGCTCGGGCCCGCCCGCGACCACCTGCGCCTTGAGGTGGACGGGGAACCCGCCGAAGGCGTCGGCGACGGCCCCGTTGTTGGCCGCGTCCGACAGGAAGGCCAGCCACTTCCACGCCAGGTCCTGGTTCTTGCCGGTGGCGAAGACGACGGAGTCCTCGCCGCCGATGTTGCCCGCCGGCTCGCTCTTGTACGGCAGCGGCGCCACGCCGAAGTCCAGATCGGGGAACTGCTCGCGGATGGTCGGCACGTCCCACGGGCCGGAGATCGTCATGGCCGCCAGACCGTTCTCGAAGGGCTTGTCCGAGTCGGTGATCTTGCGAGGCGACGACTGGAGCAGGTCCACCCACAGTTGCAGCGCCTCCACGGCCGGCGGCTGGTCGAACAGCACCTTCTTGCCGGCGTCGTCCACCAGTTGGCCGCCGGCGCCGTGCACGACGCCGGGGAACATCCAGGCGCCGTACCCGTCGCCCTTGGGCACGTTCATGCCGGCCACGTTCGCGTCGGCGGCGTGCACCCGGGCGGCGGCCTGCTGCAGCTCGTCCCAGGTCTTCGGCGGGGTGGGCACCAGCTTGCGGTTGTAGAACAGGGCGACCGTCGTCTGGTCCTGGGGCAGGCCGTACAGCTTGCCGCCGGCGCGGTTGGTGTCGAGGGCGCCCTTGTAGTAGTCGGCCTCGTCGATCAGCCCGGCGGGCACCTCCTTGATCGTGCCGTCGAGGGCGTACTTGGAGACCAGCGGCTGGTCGAGGATGCCCGCGTCGGGCGCGCTCTTGCTGGCCACGGCGCTGCCGAGCTTGGTGTTGTAGTCGTCCTTGGGGATCTTGACGAGTTTCACCGTCACGCCGGGGTTGGCCTTCTCGAAGTCCTGGCGGACCTTCTCCATCACCTGGCCGGCCTGTGGGGTGCGGTCCTGGTACATCCAGAACGTCAGCTCCTTGGAGCCGCCGCCCTGCCCATCACCCTGCCCGCCGCCCTGCCCGCCGCCACATGCGGCCAGCCCGCTCACGAGCACGGCCACGGCGGCGCCTCGCACAAGTCCTCGGCTCATTGTCGTCTCCTCATCGGGGGGATGGCCAGACCATAATCTAAGCCTCGAAGAAAGTCAGGAAACGCTTTGGTAACACCCGGCCGCGCCGTGACGTTCGAGCCGTGAACTAACATGGCGGCGAACTCAGGAAGGGCCGGGTTCGAACGGAACGGGGACGACGACGATGAGCACGTCAGGGCGCAAGACCGTACGAGACCTCCGCCGGGGGAACCGGGCGATGCTGCTGCGCGCGCTCTACTTCGGCGGCCCCGCCAGCCGCAACGAGCTGTCCGCCGCGACCGGCCTGAGCGCGGCCACGGTCAGCACGATGACCGGCGACCTGCTGGCCGACAACGTGATCGTCGAGGCGGGCCACGTCGACTCCGACGGCGGCCGGCCCCGCGTGCTGCTCAAGGTCAACCCCGCCTACGGGTACGCCGTCGGCGTGGACGTCGGCGAGACCCAGGTCAGGGTCGAGCTGTTCGACCTGGGGATGAACGTGCGGGCCAGGGCCCATTACGCGGTCCGCTCGGCCAAGCACGATCCCGAACTGGTCGCCCGCCACATCCTGACCGGCGTGGACGCGGTCATCGCCGAGGGCGAGGTGCCGGCGCGGCAGGTGCTCGGCGTGGGCGTCGGCGTGCCCGGCATCGTCGAGCCCGGCGCCGACGCCCTGGTGCGGGCCAAGACCTTCGGCTGGGAGGCGGTGCCGCTCGGCGCGCTGCTGCGGGCCGGCACGTCGCTGCCGCTGTTCGTGGACAACGGGGCCAAGACGATGGGGCAGGCCGAGCTCTGGTTCGGCTCCGGCAGGGGCACCACCGACGCGATCATCATCCTCGTGGGGTCGGGCGTGGGCGGCGCGATCGTGACCGACGGGCGCGTCTACCGGGGCGCCGGCATGGCGGCGGGCGAGGTCGGCCACCTGAAGGTGGTCGCCGGCGGGCGGGCCTGCCGGTGCGGGGCGCGCGGCTGCCTGGAGGCGTACCTGGGGGCCGAGGCCATCCTCGACCGGGCCGGGGTCGTGGCCGACTCCGCCGACGAGGAGGCGGCGCTGGCCAGGCTGCTGGAGGAGGGCTCGCCGGTGCTCGGCGAGACCGTCCACCTGTTGGGTGTGGGGCTGTCGTCGCTGGTGCACCTGTTCAACCCCGAGCGCATCGTGATCGGGGGATGGGCGGGGCTGCTGCTGGGCGGTCGGCTGCTCGACGGGATCCGCGCGGCCACCGCCGCGAACACGCTGGCCCAGCCGTTCCAGCCGGAGTCGGTGGTGCTCGGGCGGCTCGGCCCGGACGCGGTGGCGCTGGGGGCGGCGACGCTCGTGGTCGAGCCGTTCTTCGGCGACGCCGCGTACCCGGCGTCGGTGCCGACTATTGCATAAGTGTTGAACTAAGCATTGACACAAGTGCGGACCACAGGCACGCTCTGCTCGATAGAGCGCTCTCTCACCACCCCCCTTCGTGAGGAGTCAGACAGTGCACCCCCGCCGAAGTCCCGCTCTGATCGTCGCGGCCCTCGCCGCCCTGCTCCTGTCCTGCCTGGTCAGCGCGCCCGCCCAGGCCGCCGCGTGCGGCACGGGCAACGTCGCGCTCAACCGGCCCGCCACGGCCTCCTCGTCCGAGAACGCCGGCACCTCCGCCTCGGCCGCCGTGGACGGCGACGCCGGCACCCGCTGGTCCAGCGCGTTCAGCGACCCGCAATGGCTCCAGGTGGACCTGGGCTCGGCCCAGTCGATCTGCCAGGTGGTGCTCCAGTGGGAGACCGCCTACGCCACCGCCTTCCGCCTCCAGGTCTCCGACAACGCCTCCACCTGGACCGACATCCACTCCACCAGCACAGGAACCGGTGGCACCCAGACCCTCGACGTCACCGGCACCGGCCGCTACCTGCGCCTGTACGGCACCGCCAGGGCCACGGGCTGGGGCTACTCGCTGTGGGAGCTGAGCGTGCGCACGACCACCACCACCCCGCCCGGCGGCGGCGACCTCGGCCCCAACGTGCACGTCTTCGACCCGTCCATGTCGTCGTCGAGCATCCAGTCCACGCTGAACTCGGTCTTCTCCCAGATGGAGTCCAACCAGTTCGGCACCCAGCGGCACGCCCTGCTGTTCAAGCCCGGCAGCTACAACGTCAACGCCGACATCGGCTTCTACACCTCGATCATGGGCCTCGGCCGCAACCCCGACGACGTCACGATCAACGGCCAGGTCAAGGTGGACGCCGGCTGGTTCGGCGGCAACGCCACGCAGAACTTCTGGCGCTCGGCCGAGAACCTGTCCATCACCCCGCCCGGCGGCACCAACCAGTGGGCGGTCTCGCAGGCGGCGCCGTTCCGCCGGATGCACGTCAGGGGCAACCTCAACCTCGCGCCCACCGGGTACGGCTGGGCCAGCGGCGGCTACATCGCCGACAGCAGGATCGACGGCACCGTGCAGCCGTACTCGCAGCAGCAGTGGTTCACCCGCGACAGCAGCATCGGCGGCTGGCTCAACGGCGTGTGGAACATGGTCTTCTCCGGCGTCGAGGGCGCGCCCGCCCAGTCTTTCCCCGAGCCGCCGTACACGACGATCGCCAACAGCCCGGTGACCAGGGAGAAGCCCTTCCTGTACGTGGACTCCGCCGGGGCCTACCAGGTGTTCGTGCCCGCGCTGCGGCAGAACACGCGCGGCGCGAGCTGGCCCGGCACCGGCACCTCCGTCCCGCTCACCCAGTTCTACGTGGCCAAGCCCTCCGACACCGCCGCCACCATCAACGCCGCCCTCGCCTCCGGCCTGAACCTGCTCTTCACGCCCGGCATCTACCACGTCGGCCAGACCATCAACGTGACCAGGGCGAACACCGTCGTGCTCGGCCTCGGCTACGCCACGATCATCCCCGACAACGGCGTCGTGCCGATGCGCGTCGCCGACGTGGACGGCATCCGGGTCGCCGGGCTGCTCTTCGACGCCGGCAGCGTGAACTCGCCCATCCTCATGGAGGTCGGCCCGTCCGGCTCCGGCGCCTCGCACGCCGCCAACCCCATCTCGATCCAGGACGTGTTCTTCCGCATCGGCGGCGCCCACGCCGGCAAGGCCACCACCAGCCTCGTCGTCAACAGCGACCACACGATCATCGACCACATCTGGGCCTGGCGCGGCGACCACGGCGCCGGCATCGGCTGGACCGTCAACACCGCCGACACCGGCCTGATCGTCAACGGCGACGACGTCACCGCGTACGGGTTGTTCGTCGAGCACTACCAGAAGTACCAGGTCATCTGGAACGGGCAACGCGGCAAGACGATCTTCTTCCAGAACGAGATGCCGTACGACCCGCCCAACCAGGCCGCCTGGATGAACGGCTCCACCCGCGGCTACGCCGCCTACAAGGTGGCCGACTCCGTCACCTCGCACGAGGCGTGGGGGCTGGGCGCGTACTGCTACTTCAACGTCGATCCGAGCATCGTGGCCGAGCGCGGCTTCGAGACGCCCGTCAACCCGAACGTGCGCTTCCACGACCTGCTCACCGTCTCGCTCGGCGGCAACGGCACGATCAACCACGTCGTCAACAACACGGGAGCCCCGGCCCAGGGCACGGCCACCGTCCCGGTGAAGGTCGTCAGCTTCCCCTGAGCCGGACGGCGCCGGGGCCGAGTTCCTCGACGCCGCCGACCCCCAGCAGCCGCAGGGTCCGTACGAGCTCGGCGTGCAGCAGGTCCAGCACCCGCGTCACGCCGGGCTCGCCCCCGGCCATCAACCCGTACAGGTAGGCGCGGCCGACGAAGCACGCCCGCGCGCCCAGCCCGACCGCGGCGGCGACGTCGGCCCCGCCGCGCACACCCCCGTCGAGGAACACCTCGGTACGCTTGCCGACGGCCTCCACCACCCGGGGCAGCAGCTCCAAGGGGGTGGGGGCGCGGTCGAGCTGGCGCCCGCCGTGGTTGGAGACCACCAGCCCGTCGACGCCCACGGCGGCCAGCTCCCTGGCGTCGTCGACCCGCTGCACGCCCTTGACCAGCAGCTTCCCCGGCCACGCCGACCTGATCCACTCCAGGTCGGTGATCGTCACCGAGGGGTCGAACAGCAGGTTCGTCAGCCCCGCCAGATCGTCGGGCGCGCCCTCCGCGGTGGCGAACCTGAGCGGCTCGCCGGTCAGGAAGTCGAACCACCACGCCGGATGCCGGGCCGCCTCCAGCACCCCGCGCCAGCGCAGCGAGGGCGGGACCGTCAGCCCGTGCCGGACGTCGCGCAGCCGCGCCCCGGCGACCGGCACGTCCACGGTCACCACCAGCACGTCCATGCCCGCGTCCGAGGCCAGGGAGAGGGTCTCCAGGTTGCGGGCGCGGTCGCGGACCACGTAGAGCTGGAACCAGTTCCACCCGCCGGGCGCGGCGGCGGCCACGTCACCGGCCGTCGTGGTGCCCATCGTGGACAGCGTGTAGGGGATCGCCGCCCGCTCGGCCGCCCGCGCCACCGCGCGCTCGCCCCCGCGGTGCATCATCCGCGTGAAACCGGTCGGCCCGAGCACCACCGGCATCGCGATCCGCCGCCCGAGGATCTCGACCGACGTGCGCGCCTCGGAGACGTCGCGCAGCACGTGCGGGGCGAACTCCACCCGCCCGAACGCCGCCACCGACCTGGCCATCGACCGCTCGTCCTCGGCCGCGCCGTCCACGTAGTCGAACACCATCCGCGGGGCGCGCTTCCTGGCCAGCAGCCGCAGGTCGGCGACGTCGGCCGCCGCCGCGAGCCGGGCCGCCGCCGACCAGCGGGGGCGGCCGGGCATGACCGCCCGCAGCTCCCGCCGGCGGGGCAGGCGCCGCGGCTCCTCGCTCGCGTTCGTCCCGATGGTGAGGACGGTAGCACCGCGCGGGCCGCGTACGGTGGAATCGTGATCGACGATCGGACGGCGGGTGTCTCACCGGCGGGCGAGTGGGCGGCTCCCGGCGACGGCTCGCCCGGCGGCCTGGCGCGCGACTGGGCGGCGCTGGCCGGCGCGTCGCCCGCCGCGCTCGCGCTCGGGGCGGAGCTGATCGCCCGCTGGTCGGAGCCGCACCGCCGCTACCACACCCGTGCCCACCTCGCCGCTGTCCTGACCGCCATCGACCGGCTCACCAGCCCGGCCGGCGAACTGGGCGGCGAACCGAGCGGCGGACCGGCCGAAGAACCGCGCGGCGGACCGGCTGAAGGACCGGGCGGCGGACCGGCTGAAGGACCGGGCGGCGAACCGGGCGGCGGGCCGGCCGGAGAAATGGGCGGCGGGTCGGCCGGAGGTCTGGGCGGGGTGATGGGTGCGGCCGGTGACCCGGTGGTGGTGCGGCTGGCGGCCTGGTTCCACGACGCGATCTACGACGGCCGCGCCGGCTGGGACGAGGAGCGCAGCGCCCACCTCGCCCTCGCGCGCCTGCCCGGCTGCGGGGTGCCGGCCGGCCGGGTGACGGAGGTGGCCAGGCTCGTCCGCCTCACCGCCGCCCACGACACGCTCGGGCCCGGCGACCGGAACGGCGCGGTGTTGTGCGACGCCGACCTCGCCGTCCTGGCGAGCCCCGGCTACGGGGACTACACGCGCGCGATCCGCCAGGAGTACGCGCACGTCCCCGACGCCGACTTCGCCGCGGGCCGCTCGGCGGTCCTGCGCCGCCTGCTCGCCACGCCGTCCCTCTACCGCACGTCCAGGGCCCGCGGCCTGTGGGAGGAGCGCGCCAGGGCCAACATGACGCAGGAGCTAGCGCGGCTGCGAGCGCTTGCGGCGGCGCAGCCCGCCCGCGATGAGCCGCCGCAGCAGCTCTCGTGAGCTGACCGCCTCGGCCCCCAGCGAGATCGCCCGCGCGTGCACGGTCTCCGGCACGTCGTAATGATCCCGGTCGAACGCCCGGCGCGGCGCCCCCAGCCGCGCCGCGAAGTCGTGCAGCTCGTCGAGGGAGCTGTCGCTGACCAGGTGCGACCACATCAGGCCGCGCGGCCCCGGCCAGTCGGGCGGATCGATGAGCACGGTCATCGGCGGCTCGCGAGGGGAAGGCCCCGCCAGGAAAGGCGAGGGGTGGACGTCACACGCGGAATCTAGCACCCGGGCCGGCGTGGTCAGGACGTCAGCGGCGCGACCCTGCCGCGCACCTCCAGCTCGCCCAGATCGCGCACCACGGCATGCGCCCCCTCGCCGCCTTCCTCGCCGTCCACCACGACCACCAGGCCGAACCCGCCCCTGAGCCCCGCCTCGATCCCGGGCAGCGCGGACACCACCACGGCGGCCCCGGCGGCGGGCAGATCGAGCCGGCGCACGGCCTCCAGGAACAGCGCGGGGTCGGGCGTGCCCGGCAGGTTCAGCAGCGCCGCGTCGTTGCCGTCGACCACCAGGTCGAACAGGTGCGTCAGGCCGGCCGAGCCGATCAGCCGGCAGCCGTGCAGACCGGCGGAGACGGCCGCCGTACGGGCTCCCCGGCGGCGCAGCTCGTGCAGCAGGGCGACCGTGGCGGGGAAGGCGGCCACCCCGTACTTGTCCACCTGCTCCATGAAGAGGCGCTCCTTGGCCAGGCCGAGCCCGTGCACGGTGGGCGCGCCGGGCTCGTCGTCGGGTTCGCCCTCCGGCACGGTGATGCCGCGTGCGGCCAGGAAGGTGCGGATGCCGTCGAGCCGCGGGCGCCCGTCCACGTGGCGCAGGTAGTCGTCGCGGATGTCGAACGGCGCCGAGCGGCCGCGCAGGAACGCGTCGAAGACGTGTTTCCAGGCGGCCGCGTGCCCCCGGGCGGTGTCGGTGACCACGCCGTCGGTCTCGAACACGACGGCGCTGATCACGGTCAGGTCGATGACGGGCTCGTCCACACAGCGAACGTAACCGCTCTACCAGGCGACGGGTAGTTCTTTGACCCCGTACACGATGGCGAGTTCCCGGAACGACACCTCGCCGGCGACGTGCAGGCCGGGGAAGCGGCGCAGCAGCGCGGGGAAGGCGATGCGCATCTCCATCTGTGCCAGCGGCGCGCCGATGCAGCGGTGGATGCCGTGGCCGAAGGCCAGGTGGGAGCCCGGGGTCTCCCGGCCGGGCCGTACCTCGTCGATGTTCTCACCGAGGGCGGGGTCGCGGTTGGCGCCGGTCAGCGAGCACAGCACCATCTCGCCCTTCTTGATGCTCACGCCGTGCAGGTCGAGGTCCTCGCGGGCGAAGCGGGGGAAGGCGACCTGGACGACCGTCATGTACCGCAGAAGTTCCTCGACCACGTCCACGACGTAGCCGTCCACCTCGCGCACCTTGGCGGCCTGGTCGGGGTTGCGCAGCAGCCACAGGCTGCCGAGCGCGAGCATGCTGGTGCTGGTGTCGTGCCCGCCGGTCAGCAGGCCGTCGGCCATGCTGGCGAGCGTGCGGTCGTCGAGGTCGTCGCCGTGCTCGCGCAGCAACTGCCCGAGCAGGCCGTCGCCCGGGTTCTGCCGCTCCCGCGCGACCAGGTCCGTCAGGTACGCCATCGCGTCGTTGATGGCCTGCAGCGACGCCTCGGGCCCGGCGCTGAGGTCGAAGCGG
Organism: Nonomuraea sp. MG754425; assembly: GCF_021699195.1. Lineage (GTDB taxonomy): Bacteria > Actinomycetota > Actinomycetes > Streptosporangiales > Streptosporangiaceae > Nonomuraea. Next base: position 31,116 of record NZ_SSXE01000066.1, read on the forward strand.
TCCTTGCTGAACTTCACGAAGTCGGCGCGCTCCTCGTACGGGACGCCGAGCAGCTCGCACACGACCAGGGACGGGATCGGCAGCGCGAACTCCTCCACGAGGTCCACCGGCAGGTCGCCGGCCGCGCCCTTGGCCTCGATCCGGTCGAGGTGCTCGGCCACCATGGCCTCGATCCGCGGCTCCAGCCTGCGCAGGCGGCGCATGGTGAACTCGGGCGTGAGGTACTTGCGCAGCCGCGTGTGCTCGGGAGGGTCGCGGAAGCCGAGGCCGCCCGGGTCCTCCTGGTTGGAGCCGAGCCCGATCACGCCCGCGAAGTCGTTGCTGAAGCGCTCGTGGTCGCCGAGCACCGCGCGCACGTCCTCCCAGCGGGTGACGAGGTAAACGGTCTGGCCGCCCGGGATCTCCATCGGGAAGACCCGGTGCTCGGCCCGGATGCGCCCGAGCTCGCCCACGGGGTCGAACCCGTCACGCATGAACTGGACGAGTGGGAACTCTTCTGTCTCTGACATCGATATCCGTCCTGCTGGGGATACATCACGCCATGTTGGGATAAATCCCTGCATAGATGGTCCCATTCGGAGAAGTGAATGGTGCCCTCCGAAAGGACGAATTTACATCTCACCCTCGCCGCCCTCGCGCGAGGCCGGGAGTTGCGCATCGCCCGGCCGAAGCCCCTGGTGGGGGCTGGTCGCGGCCGCGGGCGAGAAGGGGCGGCACGAAAGGCGCCGGCGGGGCTCGGACTCGCGCGGCTTTCGCGCCCGGCCCTGGCCGCTTCGCGGTTCCCGCGCCCGGTCCTGACCGCTGCGCAGATCGTCGGGGAGCCGGTGCGGTCCGCCGGGCGGGCGCGGCGCAGGAAAGGGCGCGTCGCCTGCGTGATCGCTTGCTCACCGTCTCCCTCCCCGGGCCTGCACGGCTCCCATTGTGCGCCGGGCCATGGGTCGCGACCAGCCCGGATCGAGGCTGTCACCGCGGCGGCAGGCGCCCGCCGGGCACGCCGCTTTCCGGGGCCCGCTCCGGGTCCGCTCCGGGGTTCGCACCGGCTGTGACGGCGGGAGGGTTGGGTCGTGTCCGATACACGCTCCGTCAAGTCCTCTGAACTGCAGTGAAAGGTGGGCAAAATGGGGCAGCAGACTGCGTTTGGCGTACAAGATGGCGACATTCTGCGATGATCTCGTCGCATAGAGCCGGAGTTTGAGCCCTCACGGATAGTGACTGATGCCGACATTCGAGGAAATCGCAGCCTTCATCACCGAGAAGCCGCTCGCCACCGCCGTCATCGCGCTGCTGAGCCTGCTCGGCCTCGCGCTCCTGGCCGTGGTGCTGAGGATCACCTGGCGCGCCGTGTCCTGGCTGTTCTCCAGGTACGTCGCCCTGCGTCCCATCGAGGACGTGCTGACCATCGTGGCAGCCTCCATCGCCACCGGCGTCTCCGCCCAGGGCATGTGGCGCTTCTCCGGGGACGTACTGGGCCTCGACGGGCCGCTGCGGTTACTGCTGTTCGCGTTCATCGAGGTCGCGATCATCACGAGCGCCGTGCGGGCCCGCCGCAACATGCGCGAGAACTTCTCCGCGGGCATCGACGGCATCGCCGTGTGGGCGCTCACCTGCCTGACCGCCGTCCTGTCCAGCATGGACGCCCGCAGCCTGCCCGAAGCCCTCTTCCGGCTCGCCGCCCCGCTGGTGGCGGCCTGGCTGTGGGAGCGCGGCATGGCCATCGAACGTCACCGCATCCGCGGCACCGGCCGCATCAACTGGCGGCTCACCCCCGAACGCCTGCTCGTCCGGCTGGGGCTGGCCGAGGTCAGTGACCGCACCGCCAGCGAGGTCGACGCCCACCGCAGGCTGACCAGGGTCGCGCTGGCCGCCAAGAAGGCCAAGGCGCTGCGTGAGGCCGGCGCCCCCGACCGCAAGATGCGCGCCGCGCTGGCCAGGCTCGACAAGGCCATGGACCAAGCCGTCGAGCACACCGGCCTGGCCGTGGACCCGGCCCGCCAGGAGGCGCTGCTCGCCCAGATCGCCGCCCTGTACAACACCACCGCGCTCATCGACGCCGACCCCCGCGTGCCCTGGGAGCCCGAGGCCGACCACCACCCCGTCCCCGCCCGGCCCGCGCTGCCCGCCGTCCTGGCCGAACTGGTCGACGACGACGACATCGAGGTGCTCGACACCACGCCGCAGGTGCTCAGCACGGCGGAGCGGGCGGCGCGCATGCGGGCCGCCCGCGAGTTCTGGGACCTCCAGATCTCCAAGGGGATCGTGCCGCGCACCGTGGACATCGCGCAGGAGATCGGGATCTCGCTGGCCGCGGCCCGCGAGTACCGCGCGCTGTGGAAGCTGGAGCCGCAGGCGCACGCGCTCATCGAGGCGCTGTACCAGCAGCACGGCATCGTGGACACCGGCGCGTTCCCGGCGATCGACGACGACGGGCGGGTGCTCACCGGCAAGCCGTAGGCTTGGTCCCGGTCACCGGCCCGTGCTCCTCCCACCCCGCCGCGTCCCGTCCGGCCGCGGCGGCGGCGCGGGCGCGGGCACGGGAACGAACCGAGGGGGAGCAGGTGCGGGAGCGGACGCTCGAACGCGTCAGGAAGCTGCTGGCCAAGGCCGAGCGCACCGACAACGAGCACGAGCGCGCCACGTTCATGGCCGCCGCGTCGGCGCTGATGGCCAGGCACGGCATCGACTCACTGCCGCCCGCCGGCGTCCGTCAGGTCCCCGGCGACCGCGTCGTCACCCTGCCCGCCCCCTGGGCCAGGGAGAAGGCCCGGCTGGTCAGCCTGGTGGCGCAGGCCGTACGGTGCCGGCCGCTGCTGATCGGCGGGGGCGACGGCGGGCAGCGGGTGCACGTGTTCGGGTTCGCGGCCGATCTGGACCGGGCCGACCTGCTGGCCACCTCGCTGCTGCTGCAGATGGCCTCGGGCCTGGCCAGGGTGCGGCCGCCGCGCGACGTCACGGCCGTGCGGGCCTACCGCAGGTCCTGGCTGCTGGGGTTCACCGACGAGGTGTACCGGCTGCTGCGCGCGGCCGAGTCCCGCGCGGCCGGGTCGGCGGGCACCGGCTCCGAACTCGTCCTGGCCGACCGCAGGGCCGAGGTGGAACGGGCGGTGGCCGCCTGCTACCCCGACATCCGCATGAGCGTGCCCACCACCAGCGGCACCGGCTACCGCGACGGCATGGCCGCCGGCCGCCGGGCCGACCTCGGACGTACGGGGATGGCCACGGCGACCGGCCGCGAACTCACCTGACGGCCCCGGGATCCGTTTGACGGCGGGCCGCTCGGGCAGGGGCGCGCACGGAACGCGGTTCTCCCCAGCGCGACAGGTCACCGTCAACGCATCCGCACGTGCCCGAGCCGACCCCACGGCCCGGGTGCGCACGTCTCGCGCGTGAGCGAGGACGCCGGCGTCCCCGCCCTTCGACCCCGGCGCGCGAGGAGTGCACATGGACATGAACGGCACGGTCGCCGTGATCACCGGCGGCGGCACCGGCATCGGCGCCGCCGTCGCCGAGAGCCTGGCGAGGAAGGGCGCGGCGGCCGTCGTCGTCAACTACTCGCGCTCGGCCGACGAGGCGCGCGACACGGTCGCCCGGCTGGAGAGCCTGGGCTGCGCGGCGAAGGCCGTGGCCGCCGACGTGTCGGACGACGCCGCCGTGCGCCGGCTGGCCGCCCGCGTACACGCCGAGCACGGCCGGGTGGACGCCCTGGTGTGCAACGCGGGCACGACGCGATGGGTGCCGTTCCCCGACTTGGAGGGGCTCACCGACGAGGTGTGGCGGCAGGTCATGGGCGTCAACCTGATGGGCGCCTTCCACTGCGCCCGCGCCTTCGCCCCGGCCCTGCGCGAGACGCGCGGCGCGATCGTGAACGTGGCCTCCGTCGCCGGCCTGCTGGCCACGGGCTCCTCCATCGCGTACGGCGTCAGCAAGGCCGCCCTGCTCCAGCTCACCCGCGACCTGGCCGTGGCGCTCGGCCCCGAGATCCGGGTGAACGCGGTCGCCCCCGGCATGGTGGCCACCCGCTGGCACATCGGCAGGGTGGGGGAGCAGGTGTTCTCCGAGATGGCCGCCAAGGAGGAGCTGAAGGCGCCGCTGCGCCGCACCGCCCGGCCCGATCACATCGCCCAGCTCGTCACGGCGCTGCTGGAGTCGGACCTGGTGACGGGCGAGGTGCTGGTGGGGGACGGCGGGCGGCACCTGCAGTACTGAGCCGCGCTCAGCCCGCCAGCGCGTCGGACACGAGCGAGCGCGCTTCCTCCTGCACCTTGGCCAGGTGGTCGGGGCCCTTGAAGGACTCGGCGTAGATCTTGTACACGTCCTCGGTGCCGGACGGCCGGGCCGCGAACCAGGCGCTGTCCGTCGAGACCTTCACCCCGCCCAGCTCGGCGCCGTTGCCGGGGGCCGTCGTGCGCACCGACGTGATCGGCTCGCCCGCCAGCGAGCCGGCCGTCACCTGCTCGGCCGACAGCCTGCCGAGCACGGCCTTCTCCTCGCGCGTCGCGGGCGCGTCCACCCGCGCGTAGGCGGGCTCGCCGAACCGCTCGACCAGCTCGCGGTAGCGCTCGCTCGGCGAGGAGCCGGTGACGGCCAGGATCTCCGAGGCGAGCAGGGCCAGGATGAGGCCGTCCTTGTCGGTGGTCCAGACCGAGCCGTCGCGGCGCAGGAAGGACGCCCCCGCGCTCTCCTCGCCGCCGAACCCGAGCGAGCCGTCCAGCAGCCCCGGCACGAACCACTTGAAGCCCACCGGCACCTCGTACAGCCGCCGCCCCAGCGACTCGGCCACGCGGTCGATGATGCCGCTGCTCACCATGGTCTTGCCCACCCCGGCCGTGGCCGGCCAGCCGTCGCGGTGGGTGTACAGGTAGTCGATCGCGACCGCCAGGTAGTGGTTGGGGTTCAGCAGCCCGCCGTCGGGGGTGACGACGCCGTGCCGGTCGGCGTCGGCGTCGTTGCCGGTGGCGATGTCGTACGAGCCGCGGCCGGCGATCAGCGAGGCCATCGCGTACGGCGACGAGCAGTCCATCCGGATCTTGCCGTCCCAGTCGAGCGTCATGAACCGCCACGTCGGGTCCACCAGCGGGTTGACCACGGTCAGCTCCAGCCGGTGCCGTTCGGCGATCTCCCCCCAGTACGCCACGCTCGCCCCGCCCAGCGGGTCGGCCCCGATCCGCACCCCGGCCGCCCTGATCGCGTCGAGGTCCACCACCGAGGGCAGGTCGTCCACGTACGAGCCGAGGAAGTCGTAACGCACCGCCCGGCCCAGCGCCGTCGTGTACGGCACCCGGCGCACGCTCGCGAGCCCCTCGTGGAGCAGCCGGTTGGCGCGGTCCTGGATCCACCCGGTGGCGTCGGTGTCGGCGGGACCGCCGTGCGGCGGGTTGTACTTGAACCCGCCGTCGCCCGGCGGGTTGTGCGACGGCGTGACGACGACGCCGTCGGCCAGGTGGCTCGTGCGGCCCCGGTTGTGCCGCAGGACGGCGTGGGAGACGGCGGGCGTGGGGGTGTAGCCGTCGTGCAGGTCGATCAGGACCTCGACGTCGTTGGCCGCGAGCACCTCCAGCGCCGACACCCGCGCGGGCTCCGACAGCGCGTGCGTGTCGACGCCCAGGAACAACGGCCCGTCGGTGCCCTGCATCCGGCGGTACTCGGCGATGGCCTGGCTCGTGGCCAGGATGTGCTCCTCGTTGAACGCCGAGCGCAGCGACGAGCCCCGGTGCCCCGACGTGCCGAACGCCACCCGCTGGGCCGCCTGATCGGCGTCGGGGCGCAGCGCGTAGTAGGACGTCACCAGCCTGGCGACGTCGACCAGGTCGGAAGGCAGGGCGGGCTGTCCCGCGCGTTCGTGCGTCATGCACGTCACTTTACAAATCGGCCCCGGCCGGGCGGATGATCGCCCGGCGGCGTGGGGAGATAGATTCGCGTCAGACACCAGAACGGAGTTCTATTCCTATGCGCTACGGCTACTACCTCGCGGAGCCCGGCGGCCCGGACCCGATCGGCTCCCTGCGCGACCAGATCGCCCAGGCCGTGGAGGATGGCTTCACCTCTGCCTGGATCTCCAACATCTTCAGCCTCGACGCCATCACCGCGCTGACCGCGGCCGGCGTGCAGGCGCCGCCGATCGAACTCGGCACCGCCGTCGTGCCCACCTACCCGCGCCACCCGGGCGTGCTCGCCCAGCAGGCCATGACCGCCAACGCCGCGCTCGGCGGGCGGTTCACGCTGGGCGTCGGCCTGTCGCACCAGTTCGTCATCGAGAACATGTTCGGCTACAGCTTCGAGCGGCCCGGCCGGCACATGAAGGAGTACCTCGACATCCTGCTCCCGGCCTCGCGCGGCGAGCAGGTCAGGTACGAGGGCGAGACGCTCAAGGCCGACCTGCGCCTGACCGGGCCGGGCGCGGGCTTCCCCGTGCTGGTGGCCGCGCTCGGGCCGCGCATGCTCAAGCTGGCCGGCACCGTGGCCGACGGCACCGTGCTGTGGATGACGGGGCCGAAGACGGTCGCCGAGCACATCGCGCCCGTCATCAACGCCGCCGCGGCCGAGGCGGGCCGCGAGCCGCCCAGGATCGTCTGCGCGCTGCCCATCAGCGTCACCGACGACAGCGCCGCCACCTTCGAGCGCGCCAACCAGATCTTCGCGATGTACGGCCAGCTCCCCTCCTACCGTGCGATGCTCGACCGGGAGGGCGCGGCTACGCCGGCCGACGTGGCGATCATCGGCGACGAGGACACCGTGCTGGCCAGGATCGAGGCGCTGAAGCAGGCGGGGGTGACCGACTTCGTCGGCTCGGTGTTCGCCAACCGGGAGCGCACCCGGGCGCTGCTGATCGGCGCGGCGAAGGGTTGAGCGGCGTACGCCTCCCTAGAATGCGGCAAGGTGAAGCGCGTGCTACTGGGCATCGATGTGTCGAACTGGCAGGGCACCGTCGCCTGGGCCGACCACGCCGAGGCGGGGGTCTCCTTCGCCTTCGCCAAGGCCACGGAGGGCGGCGACTACACCGACAAGTGGTTCGGCCGTAACTGGAACGGCATGCGCGAGAGCTGGCTCGTCTGCGGCGCCTACCACTTCGCCAGACCCAAGGGCGACCCCATCGAGCAGGCCCGGCACTTCCTGGGCGTGATCAGGTCGGCGGGCGGGCTGCGCCGCGGCGACCTGATCGCGCTCGACCTGGAGACCAACGACGGCCTGCGCCCCGAGCAGGTCGCCAGGTACGCCCGCCGGTTCTGCCACCACGTCGAGCGGCACGCCGGCGTGCGGCCGTTCATCTACACCTTCCAGGCGTTCGCGCGCGGCGGGCACTGCGCGGGGCTGGCGGAGTACCCGCTCTGGCTCGCCAGCCCGCACAGCCCGCGCGGCGCCCCGCCGGTGCCCGGCCCCTGGCGTGACTGGACCATCCACCAGTACGCCAACAGCCCGATCGACCGCAACGTCTTCCACGGCAGCCGACACGAGCTGACAAAGCTGGGGTTTCACCCGCGATAGCATCGGTGCCTACCGTCGAACCAGCCTCGGTGCCGGGCATCGAGCGCGATCTTCAAGGAGTCACCGTGTCAGCCGAGCTACGCATCACCCTCGCCGGAGCCGAGCGTGTGGTCGCGGCCGGCACGACGGCCGGTGCGGCGCTCGAGGCCGACGGCCGCACCGTCGTGGCCGCCCGGGTCAACGGCGAGCCCCGCGACCTGGCCCACCCGCTGGCCGACGGCGACGCGGTCGAGCCGATCGAGGTCTCCAGCGAGACGGGCCGCTCGATCGTGCGCCACTCCACCGCGCACGTCATGGCGCAGGCCGTGCAGGAGCTGTTCCCCGAGGCCAAGCTGGGCATCGGGCCGCCCGTCGACAACGGCTTCTACTACGACTTCGACGTCCCGCAGGCCTTCCACCCCGACGACCTCAAGCGCATCGAGAAGCGCATGCGCGAGATCGTCAAGCAGGGGCAGCTCTTCTCCCGCCGGCCCGTCGGCGACGACGAGGCGCGCGCGGAGCTGGCGGCGGAGCCGTACAAGCTGGAGCTGATCGGGCTCAAGGGCGGCGCCGCCGACGAGGAGTCGGTCGAGGTGGGGGCCGGGCAGCTCACCATCTACGACAACCTCGACCCCAAGAGCGGCGAGCTGTGCTGGAAGGACCTGTGCCGGGGGCCGCACGTGCCCAGCACCCGGTCCATCCCGGCGTTCAAGCTCATGCGCTCCGGCGGCGCGTACTGGCGTGGCAGCGAGAAGAACCCGCAGCTCCAGCGCATCTACGGCACCGCCTGGGAGTCCCGCGACAAGCAGGACGAATACCTCAAGCTGCTCGAAGAGGCCGAGAAGCGCGACCACCGCAAGCTGGGCGTGGAGCTCGACCTGTTCAGCTTCCCGCCGGAACTGGGCAGCGGTCTGCCGATCTTCCATCCCAAGGGCGGGATCATCCGCAAGGAGATGGAAGACTACATGCGGGCCCGGCAGGCCGAGGCCGGCTACGAGTTCGTCAACACCCCGCACATCACCAAGAGCTCGCTCTTCGAGACCTCCGGCCACCTGCCCTGGTACGCCGACGACATGTTCCCGGCCTTCGAGCTGGAGGGCGTCGAGTACCGCGTCAAGCCGATGAACTGCCCGATGCACAACCTGATCTTCAGGGCGCGCGGGCGCTCCTACCGCGAGCTGCCGCTGCGGCTGTGCGAGTTCGGCTCGGTCTACCGCTACGAGAAGTCCGGCGTGGTGCACGGGCTCACCCGCGTGCGCGGCATGACGCAGGACGACGCGCACATCTACACCACCCGCGAGCAGATGGCCGACGAGATCAAGTCGCTGCTGCGGTTCGTGCTCAGCGTGCTGCGCGACTTCGGCCTGTCCGACTTCTACCTCGAGCTGTCCACCCGCGACGAGTCGGAGAAGTTCATCGGCGACCCCGCCGAGTGGGAGGAGGCGACCGAGGCGCTGCGCCAGGTGGCCACCGAGTCCGGCCTGACGCTCAAGGACGACCCGGGCGGCGCGGCCTTCTACGGGCCCAAGATCTCGGTGCAGGCCAAGGACGCCATCGGGCGCACCTGGCAACTGTCCACCATCCAGCTCGACCTCAACCAGCCCAAGCGTTTCGGCCTGGAGTACCAGGCGGCCGACGGCTCGCGGCAGACCCCGGTGATGATCCACCGGGCGCTGTTCGGCTCCGTCGAGCGGTTCCTGGGCGTGCTCACCGAGCACTACGCGGGCGCCTTCCCGCCCTGGCTGGCTCCGGTGCAGGTGGTGGGCATCCCGATCGCCGAGGCCCACGTGTCCTACCTGCACGACGTCGCCAAGCGGCTGCGGGCCGCCGGGGTCCGGGTCGAGGTCGACACGGCCGACGACCGGATGCAGAAGAAGATCCGCAACGCGCAGAAGGCCAAGGTGCCGTTCATGCTGCTGGCCGGCGACGACGACATCGCCAACGGCGCGGTGTCCTTCCGTTACCGCAGCGGCGAGCAGAAGAACGGCGTCCCGGTGGAGGAGGCCATCGCCGAGATCGTCGGCGCCGTGGAGCGTCGCGTCCAGGTCTGAGCATCGGACTGCGCAGGTCGTGCCGTCCGGCGCGGCCCGCGAAACCCCTCGACGGCGCGGCTGCCCGTCGTCAGCGTGGATACAGGCGGAACGTCACCGCCGGGCGGCCGGCGAAGCGCCCGGCCTGCTCCCTCGTGTAGCCCTCGATCAGGTCGCGGGCGTAGGTCTCGGGGTCGGTGTCGGTGAGGGCCTCGATGTAGGCGCGGTGCTCCAGGAGCGAGCGCACGCCCCGCTCCAGGCCGGTGGTGACGTCCACGGCGTGGGTGGGGGCGTCGGTGCCCATGACGGCGATCCAGCGCACGCCGTTCCACGGCTCCGCCGCAATTTCGGGAAATATCCATCTATTTCCCGCGTCACCGACGGCATCCATCACCGCCCTGCCCACCGCGCGGTGGTCGGGCGTGTTCCAGTACGTGCCTCCCCAGGTCTCGTCGAAGTTCAGCGTGATCACCAGCTCGGGACGGTGCCTGCGGACGGCGGCGGCCAGGTCGCGCCGCAGCGCGACGCCGTACTCGATCACCCCGTCGGCGTGGTCGAGGAACTCCACCTGCGTCACCCCGGCGACCGCCGCGCTGGCCCGCTCCTCGCGCTCGCGCAGCGGGCCGGCCTTCGCGGGTTCCAGCGTGTCGATGCCCGCCTCGCCCCTGGTGACCATCAGGTACGTCACGTCGCGTCCGCCGTCGGTCCACACGGCGACGGCGGAGGCGCAGCCGTACTCGAGGTCGTCGGGGTGGGCCACGATGGCCAGGGCGCGCCGCCAGTCGTCCGGCATGGGCTGGAGCTGATCCGTCATGCCTCTCATCCTGACAGGTCGCCTGCGGCGGGAGGGCGCCCCGTTCGTGCGGGGTCCTATGCTGCTAGTTATGCACGATCAGGCAGGGGCAGGGGCCCCCGACAACTTCCAGCGTCTGTGGACCCCGCATCGTATGGCCTACATCAAGGGCGAGAACAAGCCGACCGGCACGGGCCCTGACGACGGCTGCCCGTTCGACGCCATCCCGAAGATGAGCGACGAGGACGGCCTGATCGTGAAGCGGGGCGAGGTGGTCTACGCCGTGCTCAACCTCTACCCGTACAACTCGGGCCATCTGATGGTGGTGCCCTACCGGCACGTCTCCGACTACGACGAACTCGACGCGGCCGAGGTGGCCGAACTGGGGGAGTTCACCCAGAAGTCGCTGCGGGCGCTGCGCAAGGCCAGCGGCGCGCAGGGCTTCAACGTCGGCATGAACCTCGGCCACGTCGCCGGCGCCGGCATCGCCGCCCACCTGCACCAGCACGTGGTGCCCCGGTGGGGCGGCGACACCAACTTCATGCCGGTCGTCGCCCAGACCAAGGTGTTGCCGCAGCTACTTCGGGACACCCGCCAGTTGCTCGCCGACGCCTGGGACTGACCCGCCCTCCGCGCGCAGCGCGCTGATGCCGGTCGCCAGCAGCAGCGGCACGGCCAGCGCCAGGGCCATCGACAACACGGCCGCGCCCGAGTCGTTGACCAGCATCCCGACCACGCCGCTGACGAGCGTGCCGATCAGCCCGGCGCGCAGCGCGGGGGAGTGCGCGAACGCCGCCGGCACGACCCCGGCCGACGCCTGCTCGGGACGCATGATCGCGTACACGAGGAAGGCCACGGCGGCGATCACGATGGGCATCAGATTGGGGCTGAGCAGGGTGGACAGCATGGCCTGCAGCTTGCGCCAGATGACCTCGACCGCCTCGCCGGTCAGCACCTGCCCCACGAACCGGCCCAGGTGCGACTGCTCCTCGGGGGGCCGCAGGTAGTTGATCCAGGCGAAGCCCATCACGATCACACCGCCGGCCACGCAGAACGCGGCCAGCTTCATCAGCGAGATGCGCCGGCCCGACAGGATCAGCGCGGTCACCGCGATGCCCGGCACGAACGCGATCACGCCGCCGAAGTCGCTGCCCATCCCCGACCCGCCGAGCACCATGGCGAACGCCCCCAGCACCACGATCGCGGCCACCCCGACCCGGCCCGGCCACCGATGCGCGATCACCGTGGTGGCCAGCAGCGTGCCGGTGGCCAGCAGTGCGAACGGGATGTTGCCCAGGCCGAAGTAGCGGGCGCCCTGCTCGGCGCTGTAGCCCATGAAGCTGTTGAGCTGGAGCGTGGTGCCGGTCAGCAGGTCGCCGACGAGCGTGAGCGCCGTGACCGCGGCGACCACGGCCAGCGGGCCGAGCGGCCGGCGCCGCCACGGCCCGGCCAGCGCCAGCGCGGTCAGCGCGGCCCACCAGGCGGCCATGCCGCCGAACAGCTCCAGGTGGTCGCGCCAGGGCAGCAGGTTGACCAGGAACGAGGTGACGGGCAGGGCCGCCAGGGCGACGGCGGCGCGGCGTACCCAGGGCAGCACCTTGCGGCGGCGCAGCAGCAGGAAGGCCAGTACGTAGAACAGGACCTGGAGCACCGCCAGGCCGGTGAAGTAGGCGCCCTTGGCCGAGCGCATGGTCTGGGCGGTGGCGTCGGCCTGTTCGAGCCGTTCGATGGTGGCGCCCTGCGCGCCCACCCGCAGCGGCACGCCCACGACGGTGCTCGGCACCGGCACGTCGAGTCTGGCCAGCACGGTGGCGGTCAGGTCGGTGAGGATCGAGATGTCCTCGCGGCGCGTGGACGGCGTGCCGAGCAGCCGCCCCTGCGCGCCGGGCTCACGCAGCGCGGCCACCCGCAGGTGGGGCACGGAGCCGTGGTCGGACAGGCCCGCCAGCAGCACCGTGGTGTCGGCGGGCAGCACCGACAGCAGCGCGCCCGCCTCGGCGTCGGCCAGCCGTAGTGCCTCGCGGCGCTCGGCCGGGCTGAGCTTGTCGGGCACCTTGGGCAGCTTGTCCGGCTCGCCCGCCAGGTAGGGCTGGACGAGGTCGTCGACGTCCATCGCGATCACCGGGCACTTCTGCAGGTCGGCGGCGGCGACCTGGCTCGGCGAGTCGCGGTAGTGGGCCACCGCGCCCTGCCGGTCGGCCAGCCCCAGCGCCGCGCCGGGCCCGATCGCGATCGAGCACTTCCCGGCGGCCTTCAGCGACTCGCCCAGGGTGCCGGCGGTGCGCTGGTCGGCCACGTCGAGGAGGTAGTGGTAGCCGGGGATGACCGCGCCCTCGCCCCGCGGCTCGGGCTTGGGCGGCGCTCCGCAGGCGTAGCCCACGGCCGCCCTGGTGCCGGACGACACGCTCAGCCACCCGTCGTAGGGGCAGGTCACGTTGCCCACCGTGCGGACCGACAGCGAGCCGATCGCGCCGGCCTCGGCCAGCGACCACAGGTGGGGGGTGTCGGACGGGGTCAGGTCGTTCCAGTGCAGACCGGACACCCCGATGAGCGCCACCCGCGCGGCGGCGCCCTCGTCCGCCTGCGCCCTGGCGAGCCCGGCGAACAGACCTTGACCGACAATCACCTGACCGACCAGCACGGCCAGCACGACCAGAGCGCGCCTCACCCCGATGACCTCCCGTGATCGAAGATTTCCGTGGCACGGCTGAGCTAGGTAGTGCTAGGTCGTGTTCCGGCGCCACCAGACGCGACTACCTTCTCATGCGCCGGGCGTGCGGGAGGACGTCTTCGGCCCGCGGGGCGACGATCACGCGGGCCGGTCGCGCCGCCGCCCAGGTCTCAGGCGGCGACCGGGGTCAGCCAGTGGCGGAAGCGCTCGTCGCGGCCGTGCACCACGGCGTCGTACGCGTCGGTCAGCCTGGCGGTCACGGGGCCGGGCCCGTCGCCGAGTTCGCGTCCGTCCACCGAGGACACGGGCACGATGCCGGCCGCGGTGCCGCACAGGAACACCTCGTCGGCGGCGTACAGGTCGGAGCGCATCAGCTCCCGTCTGGCCGCGCGCAGCCCGAGGCCGTCGGCCAGCCGTTCGACGGTGTCCTGGGTGAGCCCCTCCAGGGCGCCCGCGCTGGAGGGGGGTGTGGCCAGCAGCCCGTCACGGACGACGAAGAGGTTCGCGCCGGTGCACTCGCTGACGTATCCGGCGGCGTTGAGCAGCACGGCCTCGTCGTAACCGGCGTCCAGGGCCTCCTGCTTGGCCAGGACGGAGTTGAGGTAGGGGCCGGTGGCCTTGGCGGAGGTGGGCACCACCAGGTGGTCGTTGCGCCGCCACGAACTGGTCATCAGCCGCACGCCCGCGCCGAGCAGCGCGCCCCACTCCCAGGTGGCGACGGACACGGTGGTCGGGCAGCCGCGCGCCGCGATGCCCATCTCGCCGTAGCCCCGGTGCGCGAGGTGGCGGATGTAGCAGGACGGGTGGCCGTTGGCGGCCACGGTGCCCAGCGTGGCCGTCCGCAGCTCGTCCACCGTGTACGGCATCGCCAGCCCGATGATCCTGGCGCTGAGCAGGAGCCGCCGCAGGTGCTCGTCGAGCCGGAACACGGCGGGCCCGTCCGGCGTCTCGAAGGCCCTGGTGCCCTCCAGGACGGCGGTGCCGTAGTGCAGGGCGTGCGACAGCACGTGCACCCGGGCCTCGCCCCACGGCACGAGGTCCCCGTCCATCCAGATGAACTTGGCCTCCCGCACGGGCCACTCCTCTCTCCAGTGGCCCGACTCACTCACGAATTTATGGGCCAATTTCACAGTGAGTGGCACAGTATCGGGATAATGATGGTCATGGGAAGGGAAGACGCCCTCGTCACACTCGTCCGCGACCGGCTCCGGCTGCACCAGGGCCCGCCCAGCCGCCGTCTGGCGGGCGCGCTCGCCGATCTCACCCAGACCGGTCTCATCGGCCCCGGCACCCGCCTGCCGTCCGAACGCGACCTGGCCCAGGCGGTCGGGGTCAGCAGGGGCACGGTGACGGCGGCGTTCAACACGCTGTGCGAGGAGGGCCTGTGCGAGCGGCGGCACGGGAGCGGCACGTACGTGCTCGGCGTCCCCTCGTTCGGCGGGCTCCTTCAGGCGGGGGCGGTGCGCGCGGACCTGTCCACCTCCGTGGTGCCCGACCCCGCCCACCTGGTCCTGCCCCCGCTCGACCCGGCCGACCTGCTGCGCGCGCCCAGCGGCCACGGCTACGACGCGATGGGCGATCCCCGGCTGAGAGCGCTGCTGGCCGCGGGGCCGGGCGTGGACGGCGAGGTGCTCGTCACGGCGGGGGCCCAGCAGGGCATCGACCTGGCCGCCCGGGTGCTGCTGCGGCCCGGTGACCGCGTCCTGGTGGGCGACCCGGCCTACGGGGGCGCGCTGAGCGTGTTCCGGCGGGCGGGGGCGCACGTGGTGGCCGTCGATCTCACCGCGCCGGTCGGGTTGTCCACGCT
>NZ_SSXE01000066.1:45899-64715 GCF_021699195.1 Nonomuraea sp. MG754425
GTGCGGGAGGCGCTGGCCCGCCACCGCCCGGCCGCCGTGTACGTGGCGAGCGTGGACAACCCGACCGGCGCGGTCCCGCCGCTGCGGCACGTCGCCGAGTCGGCCCGGCGGGCCGACGTGCCGGTGGTGGAGGACCGCGCGCTGGCGGCGCTGGTCCACGACGGAGCCGCGCCGCCCGAGCCGCTGGCCGGGGCGCACCCGTACGGGACGGTGACCGTCGGATCGTTGTCGAAGGTGTTGTGGGGCGGGCTGCGGGTGGGCTGGGTGACGGCCGCGCAGCCGCTGCTCGCCCGGCTGGTGGAGGCCAAGCTCGACGCCGACCTCGCGACCAGCGCGGTGGCCCAGCGGCTGGCCGCCGACCTGCTGGAGCACAACCCGGTCGAGCCCTGGCTGGCCGAGCTGGCCCGGCGGCGGGAGCACTGCCTCACGACGCTGGCCGCCCGCCTGCCCGAGTGGACCTGGGAGCGTCCGGCGGGCGGGCTGTCGGTGTGGGCGCGGCTGCCCGGCACGGACACCGACCGGTTCGCCGTGCTGGCCCGCGAGCACGGGGTGGCGGTGGCCCCCGGCTCGCTGTTCTCCCCGGACGGCCGCCACCGCGACCGCCTGCGGCTCAGCTTCGCGCTGCCGCCCGAACTGCTCGACCAGGCCGTGACGGAACTCGCGCGGGCCTGGGAGTCGAGCCGGGCCTGAGGTGGCGTGAGAGCCGCGGGGCAGGCCCGACGATCGGCCCCGCGGCTCTCACCCCGGTCTTCAGCCGGCCTTGACCTTCACCGCCTTGCTCTCGTGCTGCAGCCGGTCGAGCGAGGTGACCAGGTAGGAGCCGGCCTCCGGCACCGTGTACGACGGGCCGCTCACCAGGGCCACCAGGTTGCGGGCGTCGGTGGTGTGGCAGTCCTTGCCGGACTCGGGCACCCGGTACACCGCGTAGGACCGGGCGCCCGCGGACGGCGCCCACGAGAGCCGGGTGCCGGCCGCCTTGGCGTCGGCGGGCGGTGGCGGAGCCTCGCCGCCGCGCGCCTCCATCAGCGGCTGCAGCGCGGGCCGGCTGTAGTAGGTCTTGGCGATGCGGTCCATGGCGCCGAGCGGGTCGCTCAGGAGCTGCTTGGCGCTGAAGTAGACCTCGCCGTCGACCTGCTTGCTGGAGCGGTTGATCCCCACCTGCGCGGGCAGCTCGCCCGGCTTGGTCCAGGCCCGGTCGTCCTTGGTGCCGACCCGGTAGAGGCCCTGGCCGATGTAGAGCTGTACGTCGGTGTCCTTGACCTCGCCGGACCACCAGCGCACCAGCGTGGTGTAGTCGGCCGCGCTGTGCCCGCGCGGCCAGTAGAGCTGCGGCAGCACGTAGTCGACGGTGCCGGCCTTGATCCAGGCCCGCGCGTCGGCGTAGATCGAGTCGTACGCCGACATGCCCGACGTGCTCGACCCGGTCGGGTCCTGGGCCTTGTTACGCCAGATGCCGAACGGGCTGATGCCGAACTTGACGTGGTTCCTGGCCTCGTGGACGGCCTCGTCCACCTGCTTGACCAGCTTGTTGACGTTGCCCCGCCGCCAGTCGGCCAGCTTCTTGCCGTCGCCGAACTTGCGGAAGGCCGCGGCGTCGTCGAAGGTCTGCCCGGCCGCCGGGTAGGGGTAGAAGTAGTCGTCGAAGTGCACGCCGTCGATGTCGTAGCGGTCGACGACGTCGGTGATGACCTTGACCACGTGCTCGCGGACGGCGGGCAGGCCGGGGTTGTAGTAGAGGCGGCCGCCGTACTTGACCGTCCAGTCGGGGTGCAGGCGGGCCGGGTGGTCGGCGGGCAGCTTGGCGACGCTGTCGCCGTAGGAGGCGCGGTAGGGGTTGAACCAGGCGTGGAACTCCATGTTGCGCTTGTGCGCCTCCTCGATGAGGAAGGGCAGCGGGTCCCAGCCGGGGCTCTTGCCGGCCGTGCCGGTGAGGTACTGGGTCCACGGCTCCAGCGAGGACTTGTAGAGCGCGTCGGAAGCCGGTCGCACCTGGACGAAGACCGCGTTGAGATTGCGCTTGGCGGCACTGTCGAGGATCTTGACGTACTCGGCCTTCTGCCGGTCGGGGCTGAGCCCGGGCTTGGAGGGCCAGTCGATGTTCTGCGTCGTGGCGATCCAGACCCCGCGCAGCTCGCGCTTGGGGTAACGGGGATCGGGCTTGCACGGCGCGGCCCCGGTCGTGGCGGGCCCGGCGACGGTCGTCTTCTTCTCGCTCGCCGCCGGGCTCCCGGCGGGGCCGAAGGTGTAGGCGGCGGCGGTCGTGGCGACCGCGACCGCGGCGGCGACGGCGAGTGGGCGTCCAGTTCGCATAGTGCCCCCCAGTCTGGCAGCTATGCGGCCATGCTCGGGGCCGAAAACCGAAATCAAGTTGTGACGCATTCGTGATATCTACCCACGGCTGGGCCGGGAGGGACATTCGCCCTCCCGGCCCAGGCCATGGCTTTACTCCGCGCTGGTCACCTTGCTCGCGAGGTTCTGGGGCAGCGGCTCGTAGCG
Organism: Nonomuraea sp. MG754425; assembly: GCF_021699195.1. GTDB lineage: Bacteria > Actinomycetota > Actinomycetes > Streptosporangiales > Streptosporangiaceae > Nonomuraea. The sequence continues at coordinate 48,396 of NZ_SSXE01000066.1, forward strand.
CAGGAACACGCGCGTGAACGTGCCGGTGCCATGTGACATGGATCTCAGGTCGATGGCGTACCGCGTGATCTCCAGCTCCGGCACCTCGGCCTTGACCAGGGTGCGGCCCGTGCCGACCGGCTCGGTGCCGAGCACCCGGCCGCGCCGCGACGACAGGTCGGACATCACCGAACCGACGTAGTCGTCGGCCACCAGCACCGACAGCTCGTCCACCGGTTCGAGCAGCAGGGTCGAGACCTTCGAGGCGGCCTCCTTGAGCGCGAGCTGGCCCGCGATCTGGAAGGCCATGTCGGAGGAGTCGACGGAGTGGGCCTTGCCGTCGTACAGGGTGACCCGCACGTCCACCATCGGGTAGCCGGCGACGACGCCGCGCTCCATCTGGGCCCGCACGCCCTTCTCCACCGACGGGATGAACTGCCGCGGCACCACGCCGCCCACGATCTTGTCGACGAACTCGAAGCCCCCGCCGGACGGCAGCGGCTCGACCTCCAGGTGGCAGATGGCGTACTGGCCGTGGCCGCCGGTCTGCTTGACGTTGCGGCCCATCGCCTGGCACCGGCCGCCGAACGTCTCGCGCAGCGGCACCCGCAGGTCGATCCGCTCGACCTCCACGCCGTGGCGGTTGGCCAGGCGGTCGAGGAGCACGTCGGTGTGCGCCTCGCCCATGCACCACAGCACGAGCTGGCGGGTCTCGGCGTTGTTCTCCAGACGCAGCGTCGGGTCCTCGGCCACCAGGCGGCCGAGCGCCTGCGACAGCTTGTCCTCGTCGGCCTTGGACCTGGCCCTGATCGCCACGGGCAGCAGCGGGTCGGGCATGCCCCAGGCGGTCATCAGCAGCGGGTGCTCCACCTCCGACAGCGTGTCGCCGGTCTCGGCCCGCGAGAGCTTGGCCACGGCCACGATGTCGCCCGCGACGCCCTTGGCGACGCCGCGCTGCTGCTTGCCCAGCGGGCAGGTCAGCGTGCCGATGCGCTCGTCCACGTCGTGGTCCTCGTGCCCGCGGTCGGCCAGGCCGTGCCCGGAGACGTGCACGGTCATGTCGGGACGCAGGGTGCCGGAGAAGACGCGGACGAGGCTGATGCGGCCCACGTACGGGTCGCTGGTGGTCTTGACGACCTCCGCCACGAGCGGCCCGTCGGGGTCGCACGTGACGCCCTTGACCGGCTTGCCGGACAGGTCGGTGATCTCGGGCATGGGATGTTCGAGCGGCGACGGGAAGCCCTGCGTCACCAGCTCCAGCAGTTCGTGCGTGCCCACGCCGAGGCCGCTGCAGAGCACCGGGAAGAAGCTGCCGCGGGCCACGGCCTTCTCCAGGTCCTGGACGAGGACCTTGGTGTCGATGGGCTCGCCCTCCAGGTACCTCTCCATGAGCGACTCGTCCTCGCTCTCCTGGATGATGCCCTCGATCAGCGTGCCGCGGTGCTCCTCGATCTGGGCCTCGTACTCCGCGCCCGGCTCCTTCTCGCTGCGGGCGCCCGTGGCGTAGTTGTAGAACTTCTGGGTCAGCAGCCCGATCAGGCCGTTGACGTGGCCGTTGGTGATCACCGGGAGGTAGAGCGGCGCGACGCCGTCACCGAAGGCGTCCTGGCAGGTGGCGAGCACCTCGTCGAAGTCGGCCCGCTGGTGGTCGATCTTGGTGATCACGACCGCCCGCGGCATGCCGACCTGCGCGCACTCCTCCCAGAGCATCCGCGTGAGACCGTCGACCCCCTCGACCGCCGAGACCACGAACAGGGCGGCGTCGGCCGCGCGCAGGCCCGCGCGCAGATCGCCGACGAAATCGGCGTAGCCGGGAGTGTCGAGAAGGTTGATCTTGATGCCGTTGTGCACCAGCGGCGCCACGGCGAGGTTGACCGATCGTTGCTGGCGGACCTCCACCTCGTCGAAGTCGCTGACGGTGTTGCCGTCCTCGACCCGTCCGGGGCGCTGGATGGTGCCCGTCGTGGCCAGCAACTGCTCCACGAGGGTCGTCTTGCCCGCTCCTGAGTGGCCGACCAGCACGACGTTGCGAACCGCGTCCGCCCTGTCGGCCGCGGGTGCCCTGCCCGCGGCTCCCACGGCGCCACCAGAGTTTCTTTCCGCCACATCGGCCTCCCGCGTCGTCGGTTCTCGCCAACGCCGCGCCCGCGCGGAGTGAATGGAAACCGCATGGACGCGGTGTGTTCACCAAATACCCGTGTGGCGGATATCACAAGGGGGGTGAGGCAAAGAAAGTTGTCAGGCTCGTCATGGCCTACGATCGGACCGCGATGCTCAAACTCCTGCGCCCGGCCATGACCCGGATACTCACCCCGCTGGGCAGGGCACTCGTCGGCCGCGGGATCGGCCCCAACGCCGTCACGGCGGTGGGCACTCTCGGCACCGTCGTGTCCGCCCTGCTCTTCTTCCCCCTGGGACAGCTCACCTGGGGGGCTCTCGTGATCACCGTCTTCGTGCTGTTCGACCTGCTCGACGGCGTCGTGGCCCGGCTCGGCGGCAAGGGGGGCAGCACCTGGGGGGCCTTCCTCGACTCGACCCTCGACCGCGTCGCCGACGCCGCCATCTTCGCCGGCCTGATCCTCTACTTCATCTCCGTGCACGACACCCTGATGGCCGCGGTGACCCTGGTCTGCCTGATCGCGGGCGCGGTGGTCTCCTACGCCAAGGCCAGGGCCGAGGGGCTCGGCCTGACGTGCGACGTCGGGCTCGCCGAGCGGCCGGAGCGGCTGGTGGTGGCGCTGGTCGCCACCTGTTTCGCCGGGCTCGGCGTGCCGTACGTCCTGCCCGTGGGCATGTGGCTGCTCGCGGTGGCCAGCCTGATCACCGTGGCGCAGCGGGTGGCGGCCGTCTACCAGCAGACGAGGGAGCGATGAGCGAGAAGGTGTCGATCGGCGACCGCGTCGTGGCGGCGGGCTTCGCCGCGGGCTGGAAACTCGTGCCGCTGCTGCCCGAGCGCCCGACGGCCGCGGTCTTCCGCCGCCTGGCCGACCGGGTCTGGCGCGGGCGCGGCAAGTCGGTGCTGCGGCTGGAGTCCAACCTGGCCAGGGTGACCGGCCTGGAGCCCGGCGGTCAGGAGCTCGGCGAGCTGGTCAGGGCCGGGATGCGCTCCTACTTCCGGTACTTCCACGAGGTCTTCCGCCTGCCGTCGATGGACCGCGCCGAACTCGTGCGCCGCACCCACGTGATCGGCGCCGAGCACGTCCACGAGAACGTGGCGGCCGGGCGGGGCGTGGTGCTGGCGCTGCCGCACATGGGCAACTGGGACCAGGCCGGGGCGTGGCTGGTGGGCGTCGGCCATCCGTTCACGACCGTGGCCGAGCGGCTCAAGCCCGAGTCGCTGTTCCGCCGTTACGTGGCCTTCAGGGAAGGGCTCGGCATGGAGGTGCTGCCGCTGACCGGCGGCGACGGGCACAACTTCGGCACCCTGGCGACGCGGGTGCGCAAGGGCGGCGTGGTCTGCCTGCCGGCCGAGCGCGACCTGACCAAGAGCGGCGTCGAGGTGAGCTTCTTCGGCGCGGCGACCAAGATGCCCGCGGGGCCGCCGCTGCTGGCCGTCCAGACGGGGGCGGCGCTGCTGCCCGCCGTCGTCTACTTCGTCGGCGACGACTGGGGCATCCACATCCACCCCGAGGTGCCGGTCCCGGCCGAGGGCACCCGGCAGGAGAAGGTCGCGGCGGTGGCCCAGTGCCTGGCCGACGTGTTCGAGAAGGGCATCGCCGAACACCCCGAGGACTGGCACATGTTGCAGCGGCTCTGGCTCGACGACCTGGAGCCCCGATGAGGGTCGGCATCGTCTGCCCCTACACCTGGGACGTCCCCGGGGGCGTCAAGCAGCACATCGACGACCTGGCCCAGGCGCTCATCGCGCAGGAGCACGAGGTCTCGGTGATCGCGCCGGCCGCCGACGACGACGAGCTGCCCCCTTACGTGACCGGCGCGGGCCGGGCGATTCCGGTGCCGTACAACGGGTCGGTGGCCAGGATGTCGTTCGGGTTCCTGTCGGCCGCGCGGGTGCGGCGCTGGGTGCGTACGGGCGGCTTCGACGTGCTGCACATCCACGAGCCGCTGATCCCGAGCCTGGGCGTGCTGGCGTGCTGGGCGGCCAAGGGGCCGATCGTGGCCACCTTCCACGCCTCGTTCTCGCGCTCGCGGGCGATCGCGGTGGCCGAGCCGTTGCTGCGCAGCGCGCTGGAGAAGCTCAGCGGGCGCATCGCGGTCTCCGACGCGGCCCGCAAGAGCCTCGTCGAGCAGTTCGGCGGCGACACCGTGCTCATCCCCAACGGCGTCACCGTGGCCCGCTACACCGAGGCCGAGCCGCTCGACGGCTGGGGCCCCGACGGCGCCACGCTGGGCTTCCTCGGCCGCATGGACGAGGAGCGCAAGGGCCTGCCGATCCTGCTCGACGCGTTCCGGACGCTCGCGGCCGAGCGGCCCGGGGTGAAGCTGCTCATCGCGGGTCCGGGCGACGAGAAGGACGTCTTCGAGCGGGTGCCGAAGGAACTGCGCGACCGGGTGACGGTGCTGGGCATGGTGAGCGAGGCCGACAAGATCCGCGCCTACCACTCGGTCGACGTGTTCGTGGCGCCCAACACCCGGGGCGAGAGCTTCGGCATCGTGCTGGCCGAGGCGATGGCGTCCGGGGCGACGGTGCTGGCCAGCGACATCCCGGCCTTCCGCAAGGTGCTGGGCGACGGGCAGGCGGGCGCGCTGTTCGCCAACCGCGACCCCGCCTCGCTGGCGCGCGAGGCCGCCGCGCTGCTCGACGCCCCGGAGCGGCGGGCCAAGCTGGCCGCCGAGGCGCTGGTGGCGGTCAGGAAGTACGACTGGTCCACGGTCGCGCGCGACGTCGTACGCGTCTACGAGACCGTCACCACGAGCGGCGCGGGCCGCGTGGAAGAGGACCTGTGACCCGGGCCGCGGCGGTCGTGAGCACGGCCGGCGCGGGTGAGGTGGAGGAAGACCTGTGACATCCACCATGATCGTGCTGATCGTGGGCATCCTCGTCGTGCTCACGGCCGTGTACATCTCCTGGCGGGCCGGCCGGCTCGACCGCCTGCACATCCGGCTGGAGCTGGCCCAGGAGTCGCTGGGCGCCGCGTTGATGCGGCGTCGCGCGGTCGTGCTGGAGCTGGCCGGCTCGCGACTGCTCGATCCGGCCACGTCCCTCGTGCTGGCGGCGGCGGCCCACGAGGCCAGGTCGGCCGGGCCCGAGGAGCGCGAGCACGCCGAGAGCGACCTGTCGCGGGCGCTGCGGGCGGTGGCGGACCAGGAGCGGTTCAGGGAGAAGCTGTCGGAGTCGCCCGGCGGGCGCGCGCTGCTGGAGGAGCTCGACGGGGCGGTGGCCAAGGTGGTCTACTCGCGCCGCTTCTACAACAACGCGGTCTCGGTCACCCGGGCGGCGCAGGACCGCTGGCTGGCCAGGACCCTCCGCCTGGCCGGGTACACCGAGTACCCGCAATTCTTCGAGATTGATGACAATCCGCCCGCAGCCATGGCAACTGAATGACCTGATTTGGGGAAGCCAGTAAGCTTCTTCCCGTTTTCGGGCTGAAGCGAGGAGAGTTACACGTGCGGCTACCCCGGATGATCACGGTCTACCTGGCGGGAGCCGCCGTGCTGCTCCCCGTAGCGGCCTGCTCCTCGGACGAACCGGCGGCGGGCCAGGCGCCGCCACAGGCGTCCGCGGCCGCCGCGCCCAGCGAGGAGCCGGAGGAGGTCAAGGCCCATCCGTTCACCGGCAAGCCGTACCAGGCGCTCAAGCCGGTGCTGGCGGTGAAGATCGAGAACACCGCGGCGGGCAAGCCGCAGCTCGGGCTCAAGAGCGCGGACATCGTCTACGTCGAGCAGGTCGAGGCCGGGCTGACCCGGCTCATGGCGATCTTCTCCTCCAAGCTGCCCGCCAAGGTGGGCCCCGTGCGCAGCGCCCGCATCTCCGACCTGCACATCGCGCCGCAGTTCGGCAAGCCGGCCTTCTCGTACTCGGGGGCGCAGACCAAGATGCTGCCGTTCATCGCCGAGGCGTCCCTGTTCGACGTGGGCGACACGCACAACCCCGGCGCGTACTTCCGCCAGCCCGGCCGCTACGCCCCCTACAACCTGTTCGCCAACACCAAGCAGCTCCTGGCCAAGGCGCCCAAGGCGAGCAAGGCCAAGGACGTCGGCTTCACCTTCGGCGACGCCCCGGCCGAGGGCGGGGTGGAGCGCAAGTCCTACACCGTCAAGTGGCCCGCGGCGCGCTTCACCTTCGCCTGGTCGGAGGAGGACGAGCAGTGGATGATCTGGCAGGACGGCAAGAAGGACATGGCCGCCGAGGGCGGTCAGCTCGGCGCGCCGACGATCGTCATCCAGTACACCAAGACCGAGCGCTCGGAGTTCCACGACAAGAACCAGAGCTACACGCCGCTGGTGCACACCACGGGCAAGGGTTCGGCGATCGTGCTGCGCGACGGTAAAGCTTTCAAGGCGAAGTGGGAACGGGAATCGGAGGACAGCGGCACGACGTTCACCACTCAGAGCGGCGAGCCGATGAACTTCGCGCCCGGCCAGGTCTGGGTGGCGCTCGCCAGCCGTCAGCCCGTCATCCCGTAGATGAGCCTTCTTGTACAGGAGTGGCGTTAAATCCTGACATCTTGGCATGTCGGGGGAGGGGTCACTCAGGACCTACGATGGGCTTGATAACTTACCGAATCGCCGTGAGAGCCCGTGAGGATGACCGTGTCCAGCAGCACGCCAGAGAGCACCCCCGTCACCGGAACCGCCCGTGTCAAGCGCGGCATGGCCGAGATGCTCAAGGGCGGCGTCATCATGGACGTCGTCACCGCGGAGCAGGCCAAGATCGCTGAGGACGCCGGCGCGGTGGCCGTCATGGCCCTCGAGCGGGTTCCCGCCGACATCCGCGCGCAGGGCGGCGTGTCCCGGATGAGCGACCCCGACATGATCGACGGCATCATCGCCGCCGTCTCCATCCCCGTCATGGCCAAGGCCCGCATCGGTCACTTCGTCGAGGCCAGGGTGCTGCAGGCGCTCGGCGTCGACTACGTGGACGAGTCCGAGGTGCTGACCCCGGCCGACTACGCCAACCACATCGACAAGTGGCAGTTCACCGTGCCGTTCGTGTGCGGGGCCACCAACCTGGGCGAGGCCCTGCGCCGCATCACCGAGGGCGCGGCCATGATCCGCTCCAAGGGCGAGGCCGGCACCGGCGACGTCTCCAACGCCGTCACCCACATGCGGACGATCCGCGCCGAGATCAAGCGGCTCACCACGCTCCCCGAGGACGAGCTGTACGTCGCGGCCAAGGAGCTGCAGGCCCCCTACGAGCTGGTCGCCGAGGTCGCCAGGAGCGGCAAGCTGCCGGTCGTGCTGTTCACCGCGGGCGGCATCGCCACCCCGGCCGACGCGGCGATGATGATGCAGCTCGGCGCCGAGGGCGTGTTCGTGGGCTCGGGCATCTTCAAGTCGGGCGACCCGGCCAAGCGCGCCGCGGCCATCGTCAAGGCCACGACGTTCTACGACGACCCCGACGTCATCGCCAAGGTCTCGCGCGGCCTGGGCGAGGCCATGGTCGGCATCAACGTCGACGAGATCCCGCAGCCGCACCGCCTGGCCGAGCGCGGCTGGTAAGCAGCCGGCAAAGCAGCGCGGCATCGCAGGTCACAGCGCCGCACGCGTGAGACGATCACCCCTGGCAGGCCGCCACCGGCCTGGCGGGGGCGCCACGACGTGACGGCAAAAATTGCCGGAGAAGGCGACATCCGCGAAGGATGTCGTCTTTTTCGTGTTGTGTGGTGTTCACCACGTAGTCATGATTCTCAGTCAGGCTACGGGGCGGCCCTCGTCCCTTGATCGTCCTGGGAGCAACACGTGACCAAGCTGAACCGCAGGCACTTCCTCGTCACCGGGTTAGCGGCAGGCGCCGCTGCGGCCATCCCCGCCGGAGCCGCGCACGCCCAGCCGGATCCGGCCGCCGACCCGGCGGCGCAGAGCGCGCAGTCCCTGGCCTCGCGCGGGCTGAGCGCCGACCCCTTCACGCTCGGCGTCGCCTGCGGCGACCCCGACAGCGAGGGCTTCGTGATCTGGACCCGCCTCGCCCAGCAGCCGCTGGCCGAGGACGGGCTCGGCGGCATGCCGCAGCGGCCCTTCACCGTGCAGTGGCAGGTGTACGCCGACGAGCAGGCCCGCCGCGTCGTGCGCGCCGGCGTCGCCGTGGCCGCCCCCGACTGGGGGCACAGCGTGCACGTCGAGGTGCAGGGGCTGGGCTCCGACCGCGAGTACTGGTACCGCTTCCGCGTCGGCCCGTACGTCTCGCCCCTGGGCCGCGCCCGCACCGCCCCGCACCCGCTCTCGTACGGCGGCGGCCTGGCCATGGCCTTCGTCTCGTGCGCGCAGTACGAGCACGGCTACTTCACCTCCTACCGCCACCTGGCCGAGGAGCGCCCGGACCTGATCCTGCACCTCGGCGACTACCAGTACGAGTACACCAAGAACACCTACAACATCCCCGGCGGCAACGTCCGCGACCACGAGGGGCCCGAGACCGAGACCCTGGCCGGCTACCGCCAGCGCCACGCCCAGTACAAGGCCGACCCCGACCTCCAGGCCGCGCACGCGTCCGCCCCGTGGCTGGTCGTGTGGGACGACCACGAGGTCGACAACAACTGGGCCGACGAGACGCCGGAGAAGCCCGAGATCCCGCAGCCGGACTTCCTGTCCAGGCGCGAGGCCGCCTTCCGCGCGTACTACGAGAACATGCCGCTGCGCCGCAGCTCGATCCCGCGCGGCATCGACATGCAGCTCTACCGGCGCATCCGGTGGGGCCGGATGGCCACCTTCCACATGCTCGACACCCGCCAGTACCGCGACGACCAGGGCTGCGGCGACGGTTACCGCGACTGCCCCGCCGCCGTGGACCCGGCCCGCTCGATCACCGGCGCGGCCCAGGAGGAGTGGCTGCTGAACGGCTTCCACCACTCCCGGGCGCAGTGGGACATCCTGGGCCAGCAGGTCTTCTTCGCCCAGCGCGACAACAACGCCGGCCCCGTCAAGGTCACCTCCCAGGACGCCTGGGACGGCTACGTCGCCTCCCGCCGCCGCATCACCCAGGGCTGGATCGACGCCGAGGTGCGCAACCCGGTCGTGCTGACCGGCGACGTGCACGCGCACTGGGCCAGTGACCTCAAGCTCGACTACGACGACCCGACCGGGCCCACGGTGGGCTCCGAGCTGGTGACCACGTCGATCTCGACGGGCGGCAACGGGGCCGACTCCGACCCGGCCCAGCACCCGTTCCTGACGATCAACCCGCACCTGAAGTTCTACAACAACCAGCGGGGTTACGTGCTGTCGACCATCGGGCGGGACCGGATGACGTCCGACTTCAAGGTCGTGCCCCAGGTGCAGACGCCGGGTTCGGAGGTCTACACCCGGGCCACGTACGTGGTCGAGGACCGGGTGCCCGGGGTGCAGCAGACGTACCTGAGGCCGCTCGACCCGACGTTGCGCAGCCGTACGGCGATGACGGTGGAGGAGACGGTGCGCCTGGAGACCGAGCGCCCGTGATCCCGTCCATCCCCTGACCAGCGGGAGCGCGCCACACCTCCTGGGCGCGCTCCCGCCTCTGCCCGGCGGGGCCGTCACTACGTGATTACATATCCCTTCATGGTGGGACATGTCGTGATGATCGCGGCGAGCCTGCTCGTGGCGGGCCCGCCCCCGGCCTCCGCCCGCGCGGACCTCCAGGAGACACGCCTGTCGGTGATGACCTGGAACGTCTGCGCCGGCACCAACTCCGGCTGCCGCCTCTACCGGGCGACCACCGTCGAGTTGGCCGAGCACATCGGACGCCAGGCGCTCGCCCGCCCCGCCGAGCCGGGCGTGATCTTCCTCCAGGAGTTCTGCACCAGCGCGACCGGCACGCTGGAGCTCTGGCTCGAACAACGCACCGGCAAGCCCTGGACGATCGGCTCCTGGGGCCTGACCGCGCAGGACGGCACCCCGTACGCCTGCCATCCCGACCGGCTCGGCCGCCCGCGCGGCGCGCAGAGCATCGCGGTCGCGGTGGCCGGCGAGGCCGCCTTCCGCGCCCACCCGCTGCCCTCGCCGCCCTGGTACGTCCGGCGCGCCGCCCTCTGCGCCGACCTGCCCGCCCTCGCGGTCCGCGCCTGCGGCACCCACCTGTCCTCCGGCGGCGTCCTCGACGACCGGCAGCCCGGGGCCCCGTACCGGACCAGGCAGCTCGCACGCCTGGCGGAGGTCGCCTCGAGGCCCGGCTACCGGACGATCGTCGGCGGCGACCTCAACGTCTCCCCGCCCGACAGCGGCTACGGCGCCGCCGCCGGCCGCCGGGCCGTCGCGCCCCTGTACGCGGCCTACCAGGAGTGCGGGCAGCGCGGGCCGCGGCGCACCGGAGGATGGACCCGGGAGGGCAAGAAGCTCGACTACCTGTTCGCCCCGAAGGGCGGCGTGCGCGGCTGCCACGTCGATCGCGCCGTGACCCTGTCCGACCACAAGCCCGTGTACCTGGACGTGGGCCTGCGCCGGCCGGGCCCGGCCCGGTGACGTCGCGCGAACCGCCCTGACGGAAGATGCCGGGCCGTCCTGGTGTTGAATGTTCGGAACCCGTACACCCGGACGAAAGGATCGACTGTGCCCGCCATCGGTGTGCTCGCCCTTCAGGGAGACGTGCGCGAGCATGTGCGCATGCTCCGGGAGGCAGGCGCCACGGCCGCCGCCGTGCGCCGTCCCGCCGAGCTGGACGCGGTCGACGCCCTGGTCATCCCCGGCGGCGAGTCGACCACGATGTGGAAGCTGGCCGAGACCTTCGACATGCTGGAGCCGCTGCGCCTGCGCGTCAAGGAGGGCATGCCCGCCTACGGCTCCTGCGCCGGCATGATCATGCTGGCCGACCGGATCGAGGACGGCACCGCCGGGCAGCAGACCGTCGGCGGCATCGACATGGTGGTCAGGCGCAACGCGTTCGGGCGTCAGGTGCACTCCTTCGAGTCCGACCTCGACTTCGCCGGGGAGCGGGTGCACGCGATCTTCATCCGGGCGCCGTGGGTCGAATCCGTCGGCGCGGACGTCGAAGTGCTGGGCAGGTGCGAGCCTGGGGATAGGATCGTCGCGGTCCGTCAAGGTCCGTTGCTCGCGACGTCGTTCCATCCCGAGCTCACCGGGGACGTCAGTGTGCACCGTTACTTCGTAGACATGGTGAGGGAGCTCTAGGTAATGTCCGGCCACTCCAAATGGGCGACGACGAAGCACAAGAAGGCCGCGCTCGACGCCAAGCGCGGCAAGCTGTTCGCCAAGCTCATCAAGAACATCGAAGTGGCGGCACGGACCGGTGGCCCTGACCCGGACGCCAACCCCACCCTCTTCGACGCCATCTTCAAGGCGAAGAAGAACTCCGTGCCCAACGACAACATCGAGCGTGCCCGCAAGCGCGGCGGCGGCCTGGAGGCAGGCGGCGCCGAATACCAGACGATCATGTACGAGGGTTACGCGCCCGGCGGCGTCGCGGTGCTCATCGAGTGCCTCACCGACAACCGCAACCGCGCGGCCTCCGAGGTACGGGTCGCGCTGACCCGCAACGGCGGCTCGCTGGCCGACCCCAACTCCGTCTCGTACATGTTCAACCGCAAGGGCGTCGTGATCGTGCCCAAGAACGGGCTCGACGAGGACACCGTGCTCATGGCCGTGCTCGACGCGGGCGCCGAGGAGGTCAACGACATCGGCGAGTCCTTCGAGGTCGTGTGCGAGGCCGGCGACCTGGTCCCGGTGCGCAAGGCCCTGCAGGACGCGGGGATCGACTACGACTCGGCCGAGTCCAGCTTCCTGCCGACGATGAGCGTGCCGCTCGACGAGGAGGGCGCCAAGAAGGTCTTCCGGCTCATCGACGCGCTGGAGGACAGCGACGACGTGCAGAACGTCTTCGCCAACTTCGACGTCTCCGACGAGGTGCTCGCCGCGCTCGACTGACCGCCCGTCCCATCGGGATCGTGAGAGGGGTCCGGCCCGGCGCCGGGCCCTTTCGCACGTGCCCTGACCTGGGGGCGGCCTCCTTCGCGTGCGCGGGGCCGGGTGGCGGCGTAGGGTCTGGCGACGTGACTTCCCCCACCCCGTCCCCTCCGGCCCGGTTCTCCGCCCTCGGCTGGCTGCTGGCCGTGCCGGCGCTGCTGGGCACCCTCATCACCCTGGTGCTGCCGACCGGCCAGACGATCTGGCTGAGCTTCCAGGACGGCGGGGTGCTGAAGGAGAGCACCTACGTGGGGACGTCGAACTACCTCCGCCTGCTGGAGGAGAGCGCGTTCTGGCACGCCCTGGGCTTCACCCTCTCGCTGACCGTGATCCCGCTGCTGGTGGCGGTCGTGGTGGGGCCGCTGCTGGCGCTGGCGCTCGACCGGGCGGGCACGTGGCCCCGGCGGGCCGGGCGGATCGTGCTCTCGCTGTCCGTCGTCGCCTTCTCGCCGGTCGCCGTCGCCGCGTCCTGGCTGCGGGGCCTGTCGCCGGACGCCTCCGGCCTCGCCACCCTGGCCCAGGAACTGCGTGAGCCCGCGACGGCCCCGGGGACGGTGCGGCTGATCATCGCCGCCGCCACGTTCGGCGTCGTGTGCGCGCTGGCCCTGATCGCGTTCCTGCCCGCCCTGCGCGGCGGCGCCCCCGGCCCCGCGCTCCTCGTCGTCGGGGTGCTCGTCGCACTCGCCACGGTCGCCGTGGGCCTCCAGACGTTCGCGTTCGGGACGGTGCTCACCGGCGGCGGCCCTCAGCGGGCCACAGAGACGCTCGCGAGCCTGCAGTACGGCTACGCCTTCCGATTGGCCCGGTTCGGGCTCGGGGCGTCCGTCGCGGCCCTCACGGGGGTGATCCTCGGCGTGCTGGGGGTGGTCGCCACGGTCGTGGCGGTGGCCGCACGGCTGCGGATCACGGTCACGCCGCGCGCGGGGCGTCCTGGGGCGCCCCCCGACGGGGCCGGTGTTCCCCAGGAGGCGGGCGGCGCTCAGTGGCCGGGCGCAGGCTCCGGTGCCGGCCGTCCGGGGCGGCGGGTGAGTCCGGCTGGGGTGGCGGTCGGCGTGGTGGCGCTCGTGATCGTCGCCGGCGTCGCCCTCGTCCTCACCTGGCCCTGGATCGACGGCGTGCTCGCCTCGCCCGCCGGTCCGGAGGGAGCCCTCGGCACGCAGGTCAACACCTGGGCCCCCGCCGTCGCCGGAGCCGTCGTCTCGGTCGGCGTGGCCTACCTGGCGGCGCTCGGCATCGGCGGCCTGCGCCCGCTCGGACGCGCCAGCGACTGGCTGCTGCTGCTCTTCGCCCCCTGGCTGTTCGTCGGCCCCGGCCCCCTCTCCGTCGCCAACTGGCAGAACATTCGCAACCTGGACCTCATCGACTCGCTCCCGGCGCTCGTCCCGCCGCTGCTGGTGAGCGTCCCGGCCCTGCTCGTGCTCACGCTCCTGTGCCGGGGACTGGCCGAACGGGCCGGTGGCGACTTCTTCGGCGGCGTGTTCCTGCCGTCGCTCCCGATGGCGGGCATCCTCACCGGGGCCGTCACGCTCGTCAACGCCCACGACCTGCTCTGGCCGATGCTGGTCGTCCAGAACCCGGAGCTGGTCACCACCCCGGTGGCCCAGGCCGCCCGGCTCAACGGCTTCACCGGCGGGCAACCCGACGTGGGCGCCGCGACGCCGCTGGTCGTGGTCGCCGTCGCGCTGGCCGCTCTGGTGGCCGCCCAGGTGTCGTACCTCGACCGGCTCGCCATCACCGCAAATGGTTCGCACGTACGCGGGCCCGCTGCATAGATTGTCCGTTTGTGGAAATACGCGACCTGACTCCCGAAGACCTCGACGACGTTCTTGACCTGCGAAAGCGCTCGTTCGGCCCGCTGACGGCCGACGACGGGGAGAGATGGCGCAAGGCCGTGCTCCCGTCGCTGGGGGAGGGGCGCTACCTGGGGGCCTTCGAGGGCGAGCAGTTGGCCGCGGCGGCGCGGTTGCGGCGCTTCACGCAGTGGTGGCACGGCAGGCCGCAGCCGATGGCGGGCGTCGCGGGCGTCACCGTCAACCCCGAGTACCGCGGACGCGGGGTCGGCACGCGGATCATGCACGCCGTCGTCCACCGCGCGGCCGAACTCGGGGACGCCCTCGCCGCGCTCTACCCGGCCACCACGGCCATCTACCGCGGGGTCGGCTTCGAGCACGCCGGGGCGCTGCACAACGTCCGGCTGTCCGCCGAGGTGCTGCGCGCGATCCGGCCGTCCGGGCAGGTCAAGCTGCGCAGGATGGGGCCCGGTGACGCGGCCGAGCTCATGGCGGTGCTGCACCGCGTGCACGGCGCGGCCCGGTCGAGCGGGCCCATCTCCTGGGACGAGGACACCTGGAACCTGCGGCTGGCCGACGAGGACGACTTCCGCTACCTCGCCGACGACGGCTACGCCGTCTACCGGTGGCGGGGCGAGTCCATGGAGGTCGAGAACATCGTCGCCGCCTCCCCGGACACCCTGCGGGCCCTGTGGTCCCTGGTCGGCAGCGCGTCCACGATCGCCCGCGAGGTCGTCGCCTCCGTCGCCCCCGACGACCCGGTGTTGTGGCTGCTCCGCGAGCGGACGAAGGAGGAGGTCAGCCAGGTGCGGTGGATGTTCAGGGTGCTGGACGTCGCCGCGGCCGTGGAGCGGAGGGGTTTCCCGGCGGACGCGGCCTGCGAGGCCGTCGTCACCGTCGAGGACCCGATCCGCGGCGGGGGCACGTGGCGGCTGGACATCTCCGGCGGATCCGGCACGGCCACCCCGGCCGAGGGCGACGGCGTCACGCTCTCAGTGAACGGCTTCTCCGCCCTGTACGCCGGAATTCCCGTGCGGACCCTGCGCCTCACTGGGCTCATGTCCGGAGATGACCGATACGACCAGGCACTCGGCACCGCCTTCGCGACCAAGCCGTACATGCTCGACTACTTCTAGCCCTCGTTCGCCGGTGCACGCCCACCGCAGCCGGAGTAAAGTCTCGTGCCGAACAGATGTTCGGCGTGCGGGAGGGGCGAGCCGGTGCGGGTGATGGGCGTCGATCCGGGGTTGACCCGGTGCGGCCTGGGCGCCGTCGAGGGGCGGCCGGGCGCGCCGCTCAGCATGGTGGCCGTCGGGGTGGTGCGCACCGGGGCCGGCGAGGAGCTCGGGGCCCGGCTCGTCGGCATCGAGGCCGGGATCGAGCGCTGGCTCGACGAGGTGCGTCCCGACGCGGTGGCGGTGGAGCGCGTCTTCAGCCAGCACAACGTCCGCACGGTGATGGGCACGGCCCAGGCGGCGGGCATCGCCGTGCTGTGCGCGGCCCGGCGCGGGCTGCCCGTGGCCCTGCACACGCCGTCGGAGGTCAAGGCCGCCGTCACGGGCAGCGGCACGGCCGACAAGAAGCAGATCGGCGCCATGGTCACCCGCCTGCTGCGGCTGACCGAGATGCCCAAGCCCGCCGACGCCGCCGACGCCCTCGCCCTGGCCATCTGCCACGTCTGGCGCGGCGGCGCCCAGCACCGCCTGGCCGAAGCCCTGGCCCGCGCGAACCGCAAGGACCCCCGGCGATGACCCGCGGCACCGCGAGAGACACGGACACGCTCTCGACCTCGATCGCGGTGTGGCGTGATTGGGCTCCATGGCGTGCGGTGCGCTATGACAGGAGCCGGTGCTGGAAGCCGAGCGGCGGCAGGCCAGTGACAGGAGGACAGGTGTGATCGCGTCGGTGGCGGGCAAGGTGGCGGCGATCGCGCCGGACGGAGCCGTGATCGAGGTGGGCGGTGTCGGCATCCTGACCCACTGCACCCCCGGCACGCTCGCGACCCTGCGGATGGGGGAGGCGGCGCGCCTGGCGACGTCGCTGGTGGTGCGCGAGGAATCCCTCACCCTCTACGGCTTCGGCACCGACGACGAGCGCGCCGTCTTCGAACTGCTGCAGACCGCCAGCGGCGTCGGGCCCAAGCTGGCGCTGGCCATGCTGGCCGTGCACACGCCCAACGCGCTGCGGGTCGCCGTGGCCGGCGCCGATCTGAAGGCGCTCACGCAGGTGCCGGGGATCGGGCAGAAGGGGGCGCAGCGCATCGTCCTGGAGCTGAAGGACCGGCTCGGCACGCCGGAGGAAGCCGTCAACGCCGCACTCAACGGCGAACGGCGGGTGGCCGTGTGGCGGGATCAGGTGCACTCGGGGCTGGTGGGGCTGGGCTATTCGAGCAAGGACGCCGACGAGGCCGTGGCCGCCGTGGAAGCGGACGCCGACACCGCCCTCGCCGCCGGCCGCACCCCCCAGGTAGCCGCCCTCCTGAAGGCGGCCCTGCGCACCCTGAGCACCCGATGACCCCCACCGACCACCCCTCGAC
>NZ_SSXE01000067.1 GCF_021699195.1 Nonomuraea sp. MG754425
ACCGACCACCCCTCGACCCCCTTCGGCCCCGTCTCGGCCTCTTTCGGCCCCGTCTCGATTCCACCCGGCTGTGTCGAAAGGGCTTCAGGCGCGCGCCTTTTCGGGCATGGCCCGGTCGTGTGCTCTTCCGGTCGTGCCCTGGCCGCGCGGGACGTCGCCGAAGGCTCTCCCGCCGACCGCGTCTCGCTCGCGCCGGGTCTTGCCGGGGATGTCTCGTTCGCGTTCCTTTCTGGTTGTGGCTTGGTCACGCGGGGCTGGGTAGATGATGGGTCGCCATTCGCGAAAACGCTTTCTGGGCGACGGTTTGTGACGGCGGCCTCCGGTTCTCGGCCTATGAAGTGGGTTGCGTGCGCGCCGTCCACGGCGGCGGCCCGCGAGGCCGGGCGGCCGGGTGCGAAGGTGGGGGCGGAGGTTCGAAAGCCGGCCGACACCCGGATGACGACCACCCGGATGACGACCACAGGAAGGAGACGCCGGAGTGGGGTTTGAGCGGGAGGAGATCCTTTCCTCCACCGCCGGAGGCGACGAGCTGCAGATCGAGGCCGCCCTCCGGCCCAAGCGCCTGAGCGAGTTCATCGGCCAGGGCCGCGTGCGCGAGCAGCTCTCGCTGGTGCTGGAGAGCGCGCTGCGCAGGCAGAGCCCGCCCGACCACGTGCTCATGAGCGGCTCCCCCGGCCTCGGCAAGACGACCCTGGCCATGATCATCGCGGTCGAGCTGAACGCCCCGCTCCGGATCACCTCGGGCCCGGCGCTGGAGCGGGCGGGCGACCTGGCGGCGATCCTGTCCACGCTGAGCGAGGGCGAGGTGCTGTTCATCGACGAGATCCACCGGATGGCCAGGCCCGCCGAGGAGATGCTCTACCTCGCGATGGAGGACTTCCGGGTCGACATCATCGTCGGCAAGGGCCCGGGGGCGACCGCCATCCCGCTCGACATCGCCCCGTTCACGCTGGTCGGCGCGACCACCAGGGCCGGGCTGCTGCCGGCGCCGCTGCGCGACCGGTTCGGGTTCACCGCGCACATGGACTTCTACGAGGCCGCCGAACTGGAGCAGGTGCTGCACCGCTCGGCCCAGTTGCTCGGGGTGCCGCTGCCGGAGGAGGGCGCGCACGAGATCGCCCGGCGCTCGCGCGGCACGCCCCGTATCGCGAACCGGCTGCTGAGACGGGTGCGCGACTTCGCCGACGTGCGGGCCGACGGCGTGATCGACCGCGACATCGCCTCGGCGGCGCTCAACCTGTACGAGGTCGACGGCGAAGGGCTCGACCGGCTCGACCGGGCGGTGCTCGGCGTGCTGCTGAAGAAGTTCGGCGGCGGCCCGGTCGGCCTGTCCACCCTGGCGGTGGCCGTGGGGGAGGAGCCGGAGACGGTCGAGGTGGTGGCCGAGCCCTTCCTCGTACGCCAAGGGCTGCTGGCCAGGACCCCGAGAGGCCGGGTCGCCACCGCCGCGGCATGGGCCCATCTAGGAATGAAACCGCCACCCGATGCGTTCGGAGCGTCACTTTTCGACTGATCACAGAACGGTTGCAACCGTTTCAAAATGGGAACTTCCCCGCGCGCCGAAACGCTGCCTCGTTGCCGCGTTTCGCAACAAGCGCCTACACTCCGTGGCTTGGCTGGCTGTGTAGGCTGACGGGCTGAGCGGCGCGGCCCGAAGCAACGCACGGAATTTCCGGCGCGAGGCCGGTGTCAACTTCTTTGTACGAAAAATGGAAGGTCGCCCCTGATGGACATGGGACAACTCGGAAGCATCCTGCCGCTGATTCTTCTGGTGGTGGTGTTCTACTTCCTGCTGATCCGCCCGCAGCGCAAGCGCCAGCAGGAAGCGGTCAAGATGCAGAACTCCCTGACGCCCGGAACCCGGGTCATGACCACGACGGGCCTGTTCGCCAACGTCGTGACGGTCGACAATGAGGACGTCGTCCTCGAGATCGCGCCGGGGATAGAGACCCGTTGGGTGAAGGCGGCGATCGGCCGCGTCGTCACTCCGGGCGATGCCCCGGCCAGTGACGGCGATCCGGTCGCTGACCAGGCGGATCTCGACGATGAGGGTAAGAAGGAGACCGAGGCCACCGTAGAGCGCGACGGCGACCAGGGCTCCAGTACCAAGCAGTCCTGACTAAGCTCTGCGACAAACCTCTATCTGAAAGAACTGACGACCAGTGGCCCGACCGACCAGCCGCCACAGCCGACCGGGGCGTACGCTCCTGGTGCTTCTGGCGCTCATCCTCGCCCTGGGCGGGACGATGTTCCTGCAGAAGGCGTTCACGCCCAAACTTGGGCTCGACCTCGCGGGTGGCACGACGGTGACGCTGTCGCCCGTGACCCAGAACAACGCCTCGCCGCCTGAGGAGATCCTCGACCGCGCGGTCAACATCATCCGCGACCGGGTCAACGGCACCGGAATCTCCGACGCCGAAGTCGCCAAGTCCGGCGACAACATCATCATCTCCATCCCGGGCGTCGGTCAGAGCGAGGCCATCAAGCTGGTCGCGACCACCGCGGAGCTGCGTTTCCGCCAGGTGCTGGCCGTGGCGGCCACCCAGGCCCCGCAGGAGCTGGCCACCAACGCGCCGACGCCGGGCGCCACGCCCTCGGGCGGCGCGTCCACGGCTCCGTCGGGCGAGCCGTCGGGCTCGGCGCCGTCCAGTTCGGCCTCGGTGCCGAGCGCCTCTCCGACGGGCAAGGCACTGTCGTCGGCGCTGACCGCTCCGACGCCCGCGGCCTCGGCGCCCGCCCAGGGCGCCGAGGACCCGACGGCCAAGCCGGCCGCGACGCAGAACGGCCAGACGGGCCAGGACGGCCAGACGGGCCAGACCGGTCAGGACGCCAAGCAGCAGGACGGCAAGAAGGGCCAGGAGGCCAAGGCCACGCCGACCGGCCAGGCCAGCACGCCGCCCGCGCAGGACCCCAACGCCGGCATCGACACCTCGGGCATCGACCCGGCGGTGCTGGCCCAGTTCAACAAGCTCGACTGCGCCGACCCGGCCAACCGCGGCCAGGGCGTCCAGGACGACCCGAACAAGCAGTTCGCGGGCTGCGAGACCGACGGCAGCTACAAGTACGTCCTCGACGTCGCCAAGGTCGTCGGCACCGACATCGACACGGCCTCGGCGGGCGTGCGCCAGGGCACCACCGAGTGGGTCGTCCAGCTCGACTTCAAGAGCAAGGGCGCCGGCGAGTGGGGCAAGCTCACCACGGCCGCCTTCAACTCGCCCGAGCCGCGCAACATGGTCGCGGTCGTGCTCGACGGCGTCGTGATCACCGCGCCGGTCATCCAGGGCCCGATCCCCGGCGGCCGGGCCGAGATCACCGGCAACTTCGACCAGGTCAGCGCCACCAACCTGGCCGACCAGCTCAAGTACGGCGCGCTGCCGCTGAAGTTCAACCGCAGCTCGATCGACACGGTCTCCTCGACCCTCGGCCAGGACCAGCTCGAAGGCGGCCTGATCGCCGGCCTCATCGGCCTGGCGCTCGTGCTCGTCTACTGCCTGCTCTACTACCGGGGCCTGGGGGTGGTGGCGGTGCTGAGCCTCGTGGTGGCCACGGTCATCACCTACACGGCGGTGGTCGTGCTCGGCCACAACGCCAACTTCCGGCTCTCGCTGCCGCACATCATCGGCCTGGTGGTCTCGATCGGCATCACCGCCGACTCCTTCATCGTGTACTTCGAACGCATACGTGATGAGATGAAGGAAGGACGGCGGACGCTTCGCGCGGCCGTCGAGGTGGCCTGGGTCCGCGCACGGCGCACGATCCTGATCGCCGACGCCGTGATGTTCATCGCCGCGATCGTGCTGTACTTCCTGGCGGTGGGCGGTGTGGCCGGGTTCGCGTTCGCGATGGGCCTGACCACGCTGATCGACATCGTGGTGGTGTTCATGTTCACCAAGCCGTTCATCGCTCTGCTGGCGCGGTTGAAGTTCTTCGCCAAGGGGCACCCGCTGTCGGGTCTCGACGCCGAGCGCATGAGCGACACGCACTCGACCGGCCGCACGACCACACCGCAGGAGGCCTGAGATGGGACTGGGGCGTCGCCTCTACCGCGGCGAGATCGATGTCGACTTCGTCGGCAAGTGGCGGCTGTGGTACAGCCTGTCCGGCCTGCTGCTGGTCGTCTCGCTCGCCGGTCTGCTGATCAACGGGCTCAACCTGGGCGTGGAGTTCAGGGGCGGGTCGGTCTTCTCGTTCAAGGCCGGCAACGCGAGCATCGAGCAGGTCCGTGAGACCTTCCAGGCCGAGGGTGTGCACCAGCCGATCGTGCAGACGGCCGGCGACCGCTGGCGGGTCACCACCGAGACGCTGGCGGAAGGCACCACCACCCAGGTGCAGACGGCCATCTCGAAGGACTACAGCGTCCCCGCCGACCAGGTCGACATTCAGTCGATCGGCGCGTCCTGGGGCGGTGAGGTGTCGCAGAAGGCCTGGATCGGCCTGGGCGTGTTCATGCTGGCGATCATCCTGTACCTGTCGATGGCGTTCGAGCCGAAGATGGCGCTGGCCGCCATCGTCGCGCTCGTCCACGACCTCGTCATCACCGCCGGCATCTACGCCTGGTCGGGCTTCGAGGTCACGCCCGCGACGCTGCTGGGCTTCCTGACCATCCTCGGTTATTCGCTCTACGACGCGGTCGTGGTGTTCGACATGATCAAGGAGGTCACGGCCAAGCTGGGGCACACGTCGAAGCAGACGTACTCGATGGCGGCCAACAACGCGCTCAACCACACGCTGATCCGTTCGCTGAACACCTCGCTGGTCGCGATCCTGCCGGTGGCGGCGATCCTGTTCATCGGCACCACGCTGCTCGGCGCGGGCACGCTGAAGGACCTGTCGCTGGCCCTGTTCGTCGGCATGATCGTCGGTACGTACTCGTCGCTGTGCGTCGCCACGCCGCTGCTGGTGACGCTGAAGGAGCGCGAGCCGAAGTACCAGGCCATCGCCAGGAGGCTGGCCTCCACGGGAGGTGGCGGCAAGGGCTCCGGCGGCAAGGGGTCGAAGGATTCCAAAAGCGCGGCGGTAGCCAAGGGGTAGCCGCCCGAAAGCCAGGCTGTCGACAGGCGCCTCCGTCCCTGAGCGGGCGGGGGCGCCTTCGCGTGCGCCCCGCCTCTCCCGAGGGCGCGCGGGAGCACCCGGAGCGCTCACAGGGGCTCTGAGGGACGCGGGAGGGCTACCCAGCACGGGAGCGGTACGAGCCGGACGCCCCGATGCACCATCATGGAGCCCGGCAGACGGCCGGCGGAGAAATGCGAGGAAATGCGATGACCGAGCTCAGCACGCTGATCCTGGACCGGATCAGGGACGTGGCCGACTACCCCAAGCCGGGAGTCATGTTCAAGGACATCACCCCGCTGCTGGCCGACCCGGTCGCGATGGCGGCCGTGGTGGAGGAACTGGCCGGCCTGTACCAGGTGGACAAGATCGTGGGCATCGAGGCACGCGGGTTCATCCTCGCCGCGCCGGTGGCCTACCGGGCGGCGGCCGGATTCGTGCCCGTACGAAAGAAGGGGAAACTGCCCGCCGAAACCCTGGAGGAGTCCTACGATCTGGAGTACGGCTCCGCGACGATCGAGGTGCACCGCGACGCGTTCGCGCCGGGTGACCGCGTGCTCATCGTCGATGACGTGCTGGCCACAGGAGGCACCGCGCAGGCGGCGGTGGAGCTGGTGAGCAGGGCAGGGGCCCAGGTCGTCGGCATCGCGGTGCTGATGGAGCTGGCGTTCCTGAAGGGGCGGGAGCGGCTGACGGGATTGGATGTGCACTCCCTCGTGATCGTCTGAACCGGCCCGCGACGGCTCAGGTTCGCCGCCTGGATACACTGTGGTCTCTGGACTCGAAACGTAAGGAGCTTTTTGCGTGAGGAGCCAGTGCGGGAGGAGCCTGTGTGCCCCGTGATGTGGTCGTGCCCGACGTAACCGACTCTGGCAATGCCGAGACGCCCAACGTCCCAGCGGTGCGTCGAAGGCGGTTTGGGGGTGGGGCCATGAATCCGGTGCTGGAACCGTTGTTCCGCACCGTACGGGCCACCCACCCCAAGGCGGACCTGCGGGTGATCGAGCGTGCCTACGACGTGGCCGCCTACCATCACCGCGACCAGAAGCGGAAGTCCGGCGACCCGTACATCACGCATCCGCTGGCCGTGGCGACGATCCTGGCCGAGCTCGGCACCGACGACGAGACGCTGTGCGCCGCGCTGCTGCACGACACCGTCGAGGACACCGCCTACAGCCTCGACGAACTGCGCGGCGACTTCGGCGACACGATCGGGTCCCTGGTCGACGGCGTCACCAAGCTCGACAAGGTCAAGTTCGGCGACGCCGCGCAGGCCGAGACCGTCCGCAAGATGGTCGTCGCCATGTCGCGCGACATCCGCGTGCTGATCATCAAGCTGGCCGACCGGCTGCACAACATGCGCACCATGCGCTACCTGCCGGAGCACAAGCGTCACCAGAAGTCGCGCGAGACGCTGGAGATCTTCGCCCCGCTCGCCCACCGCCTGGGCATGAACACGATCAAGTGGGAGCTGGAGGACCTCGCCTTCGCGATGCTCTACCCCAAGCGCTACGACGAGATCGCGCGCATGGTGTCGGAGCGGGCGCCCCGCAGGGACCTGTTCCTGCAGGAGGTCATCGAGAAGGTCTCCGGCGACCTGCGCGAGGCCAGGATCCGCGCGGTGGTCAAGGGGCGGCCGAAGCACTACTACTCGGTCTACCAGAAGATGATCGCCAGGGATGTCGCGTTCGACGACATCTACGACCTGGTGGGCATCCGCGTGCTGGTCGACAGCGTGCGCGACTGCTATGCCGCGCTCGGCACCATCCACGCCAGGTGGAACCCGGTGCCGGGCCGGTTCAAAGACTACATAGCGATGCCCAAGTTCAACATGTACCAGTCGCTGCACACGACGGTGATCGGTCCCGAGGGCAAGCCGGTGGAGCTGCAGATCCGCACCCACGCGATGCACCACAGGGCCGAGTACGGCGTGGCCGCGCACTGGAAGTACAAGGAGGAGGTCGGCGCCCCCGGCCCCGCGGGCAAGGTCAAGCCGGGCAGCGACATGGCCTGGCTGCGCCAGCTCCTCGACTGGCAGAAGGAGACCTCCGACCCGGGCGAGTTCCTCGAGTCGCTGCGCTTCGACCTGTCGGTCTCCGAGGTCTACGTCTTCACCCCGAAGGGCCAGGTCATCGCCCTGCCCGAGGGGGCCACGCCGGTCGACTTCGCCTACGCGGTGCACACCGAGGTGGGCCATCGCTGCATCGGCGCCCGGGTCAACGGGCGGCTGGTGCCGCTGGAGTCGCGCCTCGGCAACGGCGACACGGTGGAGATCTTCACCTCGAAGTCGCCCGACGCCGGGCCGTCGCGCGACTGGCTGAAGTTCGTCAAGTCGGGCCGCGCCCGAAACAAGATCCGGCAGTGGTTCTCCAAGGAGCGCCGCGAGACCGCGATCGAGGCGGGCAAGGAGGCCATCGGCCGCGCCATGCGCAAGCAGGGCCTGCCGCTGCAGCGGCTGATGTCCGGCGAGGCGCTGCTGGCGCTGGCCCGCGACCTGCGCTACCCCGACGTGTCGGCCCTGTACGCGGCCGTCGGCGAGGGCCACATCGCGGCCCAGGCGGTCGTGCAGAAGCTGGTGGCCTCGATCGGCGGCGTCGACAGCGCCGAGGAGGACATCGCCGAGACCTCGCTGCCGACCCGCCTGCGCGGCCGTCCCCGGGGCGGTGGCGGCGCGGGCGTGGTGGTGGCCGGCGACGCCGACGTCTGGGTCCGGCTGTCGAAGTGCTGCACCCCGGTGCCCGGCGACGAGATCGTCGGCTTCGTCACCCGCGGCCACGGCGTGTCCGTGCACCGCGACGACTGCACCAACGTGCAGCAGCTCAAGACGCAGCCCGACCGGCTGGTCGAGGTGAGCTGGTCGCCGAGCGACGACAGCGTGTTCCTGGTGGCCATCCAGGTGGAGGCGCTCGACCGGCCGAGGCTGCTGTCCGACGTCACCCGTACGCTGTCCGACCAGCACGTCAACATCCTCAGCGCCTCGGTGACGACCTCGCGCGACCGGGTGGCGATCAGCAAGTTCACGTTCGAGATGGGCGACCCGAAGCACCTGGGGCACGTGCTCAAGGCGGTGCGCAACATCCAGGGCGTGTTCGACGTCTACCGGGTGAGCGGCGCGGGAAGCTGAGCCCTCAGCGGGGGCGCAGGTCGGGCAGGTTGACCACGATGGCCTCCTGCGTGCTGCGCGCGATCACCACGACCGCCTCCCGCGAGGGGTCGGGGTTCTCCTCGCGGTGCGGCACGTACGGCGGCACGAAGACGTAGTCGCCGGGCCCGGCCTCGATGCGGGTCTCCGCGCCGTCCTCCAGGAACGCGAACGACGGCGTGCCGCTGACCACGTAGATGGCCGTCTCGGAGGCGCCGTGGTGGTGGTCGGAGGAGCGGGTGGCGGGGGCGACGTGGGTCTGGCCCATCCACAGCCGCGCCGACCCGGTCGTGGCGCCGCTGATCGCGGCCAGCCGCCGCATTCCCGAACTCTGCGCCGTCTCGCCGGAGAGCTCTCCTGAGCGGACGTGACGCAGCGGCCGGTGGAAAGGGTCACCCTGGGCCCGGTAACCCTCCCAGAGGCGTCCTCCGGCCCGCTCGAGGACGTCTGAGGCCACCGCGGAGAGCCTGGCGGGGTCGTCGCGGGCGGCCAGCAGCTCGTCGGCCAGCCGCGCGTCATGGGCGCGCAGCTCCCGCAGCAGCCACTTGCCGCTGCCCTGCCACGCCCGTCCCACGCCCAGCGCGGTCCGGGCGGTGGCCTGGACGACCTCCCAGCCGATGAACGCGCGCTCACCCGGGTCGGTCGCCCCCGACAGGTCGTCCAGCAGGTCGGACAGGCTGTATCTGAACCGCTCGGCCTGGTCGGCCGACAACCCCGACGGGCCGGCCGCCAGGCGTTCGGCCAGCGTGCTCTGCAGGTCGCTGGCCCGGCCGCCGGTCCGGTCGGCCAGCACCGCGCCCTCGGCGCAGATGCGGGCCAGGGTCGGCCGCCGCCGGTCGAAGTCGCCGTCGATGTAGGCGGCCAGGCTGGTCTCGCTGTGCGCGAACAGCTCGACGGGCCACTCGCGCCAGCGCAGCGACTCGCGGTAGGGGGTGGCCAGGCCGTCGAGCACCACCACGATGTCGAGGTCGGAGGTGCTGGTGCGGCTCTCGGTGAGCACGCTGCCGCCGACGAAGGCGTACAGGGCGCCGGGGAAGAGCTCTTCGACGAAGGCGCGCGCGGCCGTGACGGGGTCCATGCACGTCAGCCTAGATCCCGGGCCCCGTCGCGCGCCGCCCGAATCGGCGACGGCGGCCCGGGGGACGGGCCCTCAGCCGGAGACGGGTCTCCGCCGAGGACCGGACACTCGCGCCGGACGTCGAGCCCTCAGCTGAACTCGGTGAGGGTGCGCTCGGCCTCCGCCAGCCACGAGCGGCGCGCGGTGATGGCCTCCTCGGCCTCCTTGACGTCCTTGGCGCGTCCGGCGGCGTGCGCCTTGGCCAGCCGCTTCTCGAGCTGCTCGATCGAGGTGCGGAGCTGGTCCACGGTGCTCTGGGCGCGGGCCCTGGCCTCGGGGTTGGACCGCTTCCACTCGGCGTCCTCGGCCTTGCGCACGGCCTCGTCGACCTTGCGCAGCCCGCCTTCGAGCCGGTCGCGCTGCTCGCGCGGCACGGGCCCGGCGGCCTCCCAGCGCTCCAGGATGTGCCGCAGCGCCGCCCTGGCCGTGCGGACGTCGGTGACCGGCAGGATCTTCTCGGCCTCGGTCAGCAGCACCTCCTTGACCTCCGCGTTGGCGGCCAGCGAGGCGTCGCGCTCGGCGAACACCGCGGAACGGGCCTGGAAGAACTGGTCCTGGGCGGCCTTGAAACGCCCCCACAGCTCGTCCTCGACGTCCCGCGAGGCCCGGCCCGCGCCCTTCCACTGCTGCATCAGGTCGCGGTAGATCGCCGCCGTCTGGCCCCAGTCGGTGGAGCCGGCGATGGCCTCGGCCTCGACGACGATGCGCTCCTTGATCGAGCGCACGCCCTCGCGCTGCTCGTCCAGGCCCGAGAAGTACACCTTGCGGCGCTTGGCGAACGCCGTGCGCGCGGCCGACAGCCGCTTCCACAGCGCCGCCTCGGTGACCCGGTCGATGCGGTCGGCGGCCTTCCACTCCTCGACGAGCTGGCGCAGTCGTTCGCCGCCCGACTTCCAGTGGGTGGTCTCGTCCGCGATGCGCTCGGCCTCGGCGACGATGCGCTCCTTGACCGACCTGGCCTCGGCCCTGGCCTGCTCGCGCGCCGCCTTGACCTCCTCGCGGCGCTGGGCGACCAGCTCGGTCAGGCTGTCGAGCCGCCTCGTCAGCGCGTCGAGGTCGCCGACGGCGTGCGCCTCCGAGACGGCCTCGCGCAGCTTGGTGATGTTCGCCTCGGCCTGCGCCGGAGCCAGATCGGTGCCCCTGACCCGCTGTTCGAGCAGCTGCACCTGACCGGCCAGCTCGTCGTACTTGCGATGGAAGTAGGCCAGTGCCTCTTCGGGTTCACCGGCCTGCCAGGAGCCGACGGCCCGCTCTCCCTCAGCCGTACGCACGTAGACGGTGCCGTCGTCGTCTACCCGGCCCCACGGGTCGGTGCTCACCGTGTCCTCCCGCACTATCCATCAGACCCTTCGGGACTACTTCGTCCCTAGTTTGTATTACGTCAGCTCTTGCCGGCGATTGTCACGTCTTTGATTTCGACGGTTTGCTTTGGCGCTCCCGTCTCGTCTCCCATGTTGGCGATGACTCCCGCTTTGTTCACCTTGTCCAGGATGTCGAGCCCCTTGGTGATCGTACCCACAGGCGTGTAATCCGGGCTGAGCCCGATGTCCCCGAAAACGAGGAAGAACTGGCTGCCCGTGCTGCCCGGCGCGGAGGTCTTGGCCATCGCCATCACACCGCGCTTGTACTGGGCGCCCTGGAGGTTCTCCTCGGCCAGCACGTAGCCGGGGCCACCGGAACCGTCCGTGGTGTTCTTGCCGTCGGCCTTGGCGGTCGGGTCGCCGCACTGCAGCATCGGGAACTTGTCGCTGCCGAGCCGGTGGCACTTGCTGCCGTTGTAGTACTTCTTGCCCGCCAGGAACTCCAGCGAGTTCGTCGTGCACGGAGCCTTGGCGTTGTCCAGCTTGACCACGATGTCGCCCAGGTTCGTCTGCAGCGTCATGGTCTTGGTGGCCGGCTCGGTCGCGACCTTCGCCGGCGGCATGCCGACGTCCTTCACCTGTCCGCCTGACGAGTCCTTGACGTAGTCGCAGGTGCCCGCCTTGGCGTCGTACGGCTTGGGCCCGGCCGCCGCCGACGCCTGCGCGGTCTCCGCCGGCGCCGACGAGGGCGAGGTCGCCGCCTCCGTACCTGTGTCATTGCCGCCGAGCAGCGCGACCGCGGCCACGATGCCGCCGACCACGATCACCACGCCCACGGTGGAGCCGATGATCGCCGTGCGCTTGGCCTTCTGCTCGCGCTCGGTGCGGCGCTGCATCTGCCGCTCGAAGTGCTCACGCGCGAGCTGCCTCTGCCGGTCCTTCCCCGTGGCCACCGCTTTGCCTCCCATAGTCAATCAACTGAGGTGGGCGAATCGTATCGGCCAACGGGTAATGATTCGCAGCCCGGCGACCCGCACCGGTACCCTTCGGTTACATTCCCATTGGATTTTCGACGAGATCACCTGAGGCAGATGCTCATCGCAGGCTTCCCCGCAGGGGCCTTCCAGACCAATTGTTACGTCGTCGCGCCCGCCGCCGGCGAGGAGTGCGTGATCGTCGATCCAGGTCAGGACGCGACCGAGGGCGTCGACGAGCTGCTGCGCGAGCACCGGCTCAAGCCCGTCGCGGTCCTGCTCACCCACGGCCACCTCGACCACGTCTGGTCGGTGGCCCCCGTGTGCGGCGCGCGCGACGTGCCCGCGTGGATCCACCCCGACGACCGTCACCTGCTGAGCGACCCGGCCGCCGGCTGGTCCGACACCAGCGCCTCGCTGTTCGGCGGCATCACGCTGAGCGAGCCCGACGACGTGCGCGAGCTGTCCGACGGGGCCGTGCTCCCGCTCGCGGGCCTGGAGTTCACGGTCGACCACACGCCCGGCCATACCAGGGGGTCGGTGAGCTTCCGCACGCCCGGTGACGAGGTCATGTTCTCGGGCGACCTGCTGTTCGCCGGCTCCATCGGCCGCTCCGACCTTCCCGGCGGCGACTACCCGACGATTCTGCGCAGCCTGGCTGCCAAGTGTCTGCCGCTGCCTGACGATACGGTCGTCCTGCCGGGCCACGGACCACAGACCACGATCGGCCGCGAGCGCGTGACCAACCCATACCTGAAGGAAGCAGCGCCGCACGCCGGTCCCACACGAGGGATCTAATGACTTTCCAAGCACCCAAGGGCGTCAAGGAGTACGTCCCGCCGCAGGCGTCCACGTTCCAGGCGATCCGCGGGGCGTTCGCGGAGACGGCCAGGCGCGCGGGGTACGCCTACCTGGAGACCGCGGTCTTCGAGGACACGCAGCTCTTCGCGCGCGGGGTCGGCGAGTCCACCGACGTCGTCAGCAAGGAGATGTACACCTTCACCGACCGCGGCGGCAGGTCGCTGACGCTGCGGCCGGAGTTCACCGCCGGCGTGCTGCGCGCCGTGCTGGAGTACGGCCTGCACCGCGGCCAGCTCCCGGTGAAGGTCTGGACCGACGGTCCGGTCTTCCGCGCCGAGGCGCCGCAGGAGGGCCGCTACCGCCAGTTCTACCAGCTCGACCTGGAGGCCATCGGCAGCGAGGACCCGGCGGTCGACGCCGAGACCATCGCGCTGGCCTGGAGCTGGTACACCTCGCTCGGCCTCACCCAGGTGCGGCTGCTGCTCAACTCGCTCGGCTGCGGCGAGTGCCGCCCGATCTACCGGGCCCGGCTGCAGGAGTTCCTGCGCGCGCTCGACCTCGACGAGGCCACCCGGCAGCGCATCGAGATCAACCCGCTGCGGGTGCTCGACGACCGGCGCCCCGAGGTCCGCGCGCAACTGGAGGACGCGCCGCTCATCGGCGACCACCTGTGCCCCGACTGCAAGTCCTACCACGACCGCGTCAAGCAGCTCCTGGCCGACCTCGGCATCCCGTGGGAGGACCAGCCCAGGCTCGTGCGCGGCCTCGACTACTACACCCGCACCACGTTCGAGTTCGACCACCCGCTGCTGGGCGCCCAGTCGGGCATCGGCGGCGGCGGCCGTTACGACGGCCTGTCGGAGGCCATCGGCGGGCCGCGCCTGCCCGGCATCGGCTTCGGGCTCGGCCTCGACCGCACCGTCATCGCGCTGGAGCGCGAAGGCGTGACTCTCGACGTCCCGGCCCGCTGCGAGGTGTACGGTGTGGCGCTGGGCGACGAGGCGGCGCGGGCGATGTTCAAGCTCCTGAGCGGGCTGCGCGCGGCCGGTGTCGCCGCCGACATGGCCTTCGGCGGCAAGGGGCTCAAGGGGGCGATGAAGGGGGCCGATCGTTCCGGCGCCCGCTTCGCGCTGATCCTGGGCGAGCGTGACCTCGCGGCCGGGGCCGTGCAAGTGAAGAACCTGGCCACCGCCGAGCAGACCGAGGTGCCGCTGGCCCAGGTCGTCGACGTCTTGAAGGGGAAGATGCAGTGACCGGCGAGCCAGGGCCGCTGCCGCCCCTCTCCTATCCGCATGAAGGGAAAGTGCAGTGATCCGCACGCATACCGCCGGGTCGCTCCGTGAGGAGCATGCCGGGCAGCAGGTGACGCTCGCAGGATGGGTGGCCCGCCGCCGTGACCACGGCGGCGTCGTCTTCATCGACCTGCGTGACGCCTCCGGCTCGGCGCAGGTGGTCTTCCGCGAGGAGGACCACGCCCACGACCTGCGCGCCGAATACTGCGTGCAGGTCGTCGGCCAGGTCAGGGTGCGGCCCGAGGGCAACGAGAACCCCGACCTGCCGACCGGCGCGATCGAGGTCGTGGCCGAGCAGGTCGAGGTGCTGAGCGAGTCCGCGCCGCTGCCGTTCCCGATCGAGGGCAACGTGGGGGTGTCGGAGGAGGCGCGGCTGAAGTACCGCTACCTCGACATCCGCCGCCAGCAGGTGGCCAACGCGATGCGCACCCGCTCCAAGGCCACCTACCTGGCCAACGAGGTGATGCACGAGCTCGGCTTCGTCTACGTCGAGACGCCCACCCTGACCCGCTCCACGCCCGAGGGCGCGCGCGACTTCCTGGTGCCGGTACGCCTGCAGCCGGGCAACTGGTACGCCCTGCCGCAGTCGCCGCAGTTGTTCAAGCAGCTTCTTCAGGTGGCCGGGCTCGAGCGCTACTACCAGCTCGCCAAGTGCTACCGCGACGAGGACCTGCGGGCCGACCGGCAGCCGGAGTTCACGCAGATCGACGTCGAGATGTCGTTCGTGGACCAGGAGGACGTCATCGCCGTCGGCGAGACGCTGATCGGCCGGCTGTGGCGGGAGATCGCCGGCTACGAGCTGCCCACGCCGCTGCCGCGCATCACGTACGCCGACGCCATGTCCCGCTACGGCTCCGACAAGCCCGACCTGCGCTTCGGCCAGGAGCTCGTCGAGATGACCGACTACTTCTCCGGCACCTCGTTCCGGGTCTTCCAGGCCGAGTACGTCGGCGCCGTCGTCATGCCGGGCGGGGCCGCGCAGACCCGCAAGGAGCTCGACGGCTGGCAGGACTGGGCCCGCGCGCGCGGCGCCAAGGGCCTGGCGTACGTGCTGGTGCAGGAGGACGGCACGCTCGGCGGCCCCGTCGCCAAGAACCTGTCGGAGGCGGAGCTGTCCGGGCTGGCCGAGAAGGTCGGCGCGCGGGCGGGCGACGCGATCTTCTTCGCGGCCGGTGCCAGGAGCGCCGCCCGCGACCTGCTCGGCGCGGCCCGCCTGGAGATCGGGCGGCGCTGCGACCTGATCGACGAGTCGCAGTGGTCGTTCCTGTGGGTCGTGGACGCCCCCATGTTCGAGGAGGACGGCGAGGGCGGCTGGACGGCCGTGCACCACCCGTTCACCGGCCCGAAGCCGGAGTGGGCCGACAACTTCCAGGACCACCCGGGCGAGGCGCTGGCCTACGCCTACGACATGGTCTGCAACGGCATGGAGATCGGCGGCGGCTCGATCCGTATCCACCGGGCCGAGATGCAGCAGCGCGTCTTCGACGTGCTCGGCATCTCCAAGGAGGAGGCGGAGAACAAGTTCGGCTTCCTGCTGGAGGCGTTCAAGTACGGCCCGCCCCCGCACGGCGGCATCGCCTACGGCTGGGACCGCATCTGCATGCTGCTGTCCGACGGCGACTCGATCCGCGACGTGATCGCGTTCCCGAAGACGGCCTCCGGCTTCGACCCGCTCACGGCCGCGCCGACGCCGATCACGGCCGAGCAGCGCAAGGAGGCGGGCGTGGACGCCCGGCCCAAGGCCGAGGTGTAGCCAAGCCCAGCCGACACACGGAAAGGGCCGGGGCGGCGCCGCCCCGGCCCTTTCCGTGTGTCGGGTCCCCTACTTGACGGTGACCTTCTCGATGATGATCGGGTTCTTCGGCGCGGTGGAGCCGCCGTCGCCGGTGATGTCGTCCGGGTTGGTGATCACACCGTCCTTGGCGATCTTCTCGATCATCTCCAGGCCGGACCGGACCACGCCGAGCACCGAGAACTGCGGCTCGAGCTGGGCGTTCTCGTCCGACAGCGAGATGGCGAACTGGCTGCTGTTCTGCCCGGCCGCGTCCTGCGGCTGGGTCAGGAAGACCACGCCCCTGCCGTACGGCACGGCGCCCACGGCCTCGTCGTGGAAGACGTACCCGGCGTTGCCCTGGCCGTCCGTGGGGTTCTTGCCGTCGGCCTTGGCCTGCGGGTCGCCGCACTGCAGCAGGAACAGGCCGGCCGTCTCCGGCGTCACCAGGCGGTGGCACTTGGTCTTCTCGTAGAAGCGCTTCTTGGCCAGGAAGGCCATCGAGTTCACCGAGCACGGGGTGGCGTTCGCGTCCACCTCGATGACGATGTCACCGTGGTTGGTGGTGATCGTCATCGTCGAGAGCTTCAGGTTGGGCTTCTTGCCCGGCATGCCCACGTACTTGTGGGGGACCGACTCGTCCCGCTTGTACTCGCAACTGACCTTGCCCGGCTTCTGCGGCGGCGTGGTGCTCGGCAGCTCGGTCGGCAGCGGCGCGGTGGCGGAGGCCGAAGGGGTGCTCGCGGCCGCCGCCTTCTTCGTCTCGTCCCCGCCTACCAGGTTGGTCGCCGCGAAGATGCCGCCCGCGACCACCACGACGGCCACGGCCGCGCCGATGAAGGTGTTCCGCCTCGCCTTGACGCTCTGCTCGGCCGCGCGCTTCGCCTGCCGTTCTTTGTGCTCTCGCGCCAGCTCTTTCTGGCGGTCCTCTTCGTTCTGGCGGTCGTCGCCGCTCACCGCTATGTCCTCTCGTCTTTGCCCACGCATGACTGAACAACTCCGCGAATGCTACCGGCCTCCGATATGTGACGGACGTAAGTGGCGAAAGCCGCACCTGCGACTGTTGAGGTCGTGAACCTTATGGTGGTGGCAAACGTGGGCCAAAGAGCTTTCCAGGCGGCCCACCGCGCCGCACAGCCGGGGCGGGCCCGGGGGTGCTGTAAAGTCGCGATGTGGATAGCCTGTTCGACTTGGCGGCTGAAGAGGCCACCCCGCAGCCCCTCGCCGTGCGCATGCGCCCGCGCACCCTCGACGAGGTGATCGGCCAGCGGCACCTGCTCGGCTCCGGCACCCCGCTGCGGCGCCTGGTCGAGAGCGAGGCTCCGATGTCGCTGTTCCTGTGGGGGCCGCCGGGCACCGGCAAGACCACGCTGGCCTACGTCGTCTCCAACGTCACCGAGCGCCGCTTCGTCGAGGTCTCCGCCGTGTCGGCGGGCGTGAAGGACGTCCGCGCCGCCATCGACACCGCCCGCCGCGAGCTGGGCATGAGCGGCCGCCAGACCGTGCTGTTCGTCGACGAGGTGCACCGCTTCAACAAGGCCCAGCAGGACGCCCTGCTGCCCGCCGTGGAGAACCGCTGGGTCACCTTCATCGGCGCCACCACCGAGAATCCGTTCTTCTCGGTCATCTCGCCGCTGCTGTCCCGCTCGCTGCTGCTCACGCTGGAGTCGCTGTCGGAGGACGACGTGCGCGCGGTGCTCCGGCGCGCGGTGTCCGACCCGCGCGGGCTGGGCGGCCGGGCCACGCTCGCCCCCGAGGCCCTGGAGCACCTCGTCCGCCTGGCCGGCGGCGACGCGCGGCGCTCGCTGACCTACCTGGAGGCGGCGGCGCTGCTGGCCGACGACATCACGATCGAGGTGGTGGAGAAGGCCGTCGACAAGGCCGCCGTCCGCTACGACCGGCAGGGCGACCAGCACTACGACGTCATCAGCGCGTTCATCAAGTCGATGCGCGGCTCCGACGCCGACGCGGCGCTGCACTACCTCGCCCGCATGATCGAGGCCGGCGAGGACCCTCGCTTCATCGCCCGCCGCGTGGTCATCTTCGCCTCGGAAGACGTCGGCCTGGCCGACCCGACCTGCCTGCAGACCGCGGTGGCCGCCGCGCAGGCGGTGCAGCTCATCGGGCTGCCGGAGGGGCAGATCAACCTCGCGCACGCCGTCATCCACTGCGCGACGGCCCCCAAGTCCAACGCCGTGGTCAAGGCCATCGGCGCGGCGGTCGGCGACGTGCGCAAGGGCCTGATCGGGCAGGTGCCCGGCCACCTGCGCGACGCCCACTACCAGGGCGCGGCCAAGCTCGGCCACGGCGACGGCTACAAGTACCCGCACGACTTCGAGCACGGGCTGGTACGCCAGGACTACGCGCCCGAGCAGGTGCGCGAGCGGCGCTACTACGAGCCGACCCGGCACGGCGCGGAAGGGCCGGTGGCCGAGCGGTGGGCCAAGATCCGCGACTTCCTGCGCAGGTCCTGACGCCCACGGGCCGCGAGGTCGAATCGTGATCTTCGATCGCCCGGCAGCCGTACTGAACGGGCGGGCGCGGGGCATCACAACCCTGTGAAGCCGATCGTGACCCCCGGTGGCGGCCTCTTCGGCCCGACGTCGATCACCTGGCGGGTGCACACCGAGACACCGGCCTGGCCGGCCGCCGTACGCGCCTTCCAGCTTCAGGCCCTGCACCCGCGCACCATCCGCGGCATCGCCCAGAACTGCCTCCTCGACGATCCCGGGGTGGCCCACGCCCGGCTCCGGCGGCAGCTCGGCTACGTCGCCGTGCGCACGTTCGGCAGCCGCGAGCAGGCCGAGCAGGTGGCCGGGCGGGCGCGTCAGGTGCATGCCCGCCTCGTCGGGCTCGACCCCGACACCGGCGTGCTGTTCCGTGTGGACGACGAGGAGAACCTGCGCTGGGTGCACTGCGTGGAGGTCGCCTCGCACCTGGAGGTGGCCGGGCGCTGCGGCGTGCCGCTCACGGCGGCCGAGCGCGACGCGTACGTGGCCGAGCAGCGCCGCGGCGCCCGCCTCGTCGGGCTCGGCGACGTCCCTGGCGACGCGGGCGAGCTGGACGCCTACCTCACCGGCATGCGCCCGCGCCTGGCGGCCACCGCGCAGGCGCGCGCCGCGTTGCGCGCCTGCCTCAGCCCGGCCCTCCCGCTCCGGACGCTCTTCGCCGCCGCGCCCCTCGCGCTCGGCTCGCTGCCCGCCGCCGGCGCGCTGGCGTTCGCCACGCTGCCCGCCTGGGCCAGACAGCTCTACGGCCGCCACGGCGACGAGGCGGCCGGGCACGCCGCCGACCTGGCGCTCAGGGCACTGCGCGCGGCGATCACGGCGACGCCGGACCGGCTGGTGTCGCCCGAGATCAGGGCGGCACGCGGGCTCATGCGCGCGGTCACGGAAGTGCCAGGGGCCGACGTGGCGGCCTGATCAGCGCCGCGTCCGCCACTAACGTTGTCACCCGAACGCGATAGGGTCTTGCCGTTCCGGCCCAGCGTACGAGGGAGATGAGCGGATGCTTACCGCTGGAGAGGTCGCCGGGCTGATCGCGGCCACGGGCTGGGTGGTCCTGGTCTGCGTCATGGCCATGGTGCTCGTCAAGCTCGCGAGGCTGCTCACCGAGACCACCAAGGCGGTCTCCGAACTGAACAACCGCCTCGCGCCGCTGCTCGACGACATGAGCGTCACGGTCAGCGAGACCAACAGGCAGTTGGTCGCCGTCGAGGCCATCGCCAACGACGTCAAGCAGGTCAGCGGGCACGCGGCCAAGCTGAGCGGGGTCACGCAGACCATCTTCACCGGCCCGCTGATCAAGGTGTCCTCGCTCGGCTACGGCGTGCGCCGCGCCATCGAGGCCCGCCGGACCGGCCGGCCCCGCGCCGGGGTGAGACGGGCCGGGCAGGGACGGGCACGATGATACGAAGGATCTTCTACCTGTCGCTCGGCGCGTTCCTCGCCTTCTGGGTGATGCGCAGGCTGCAGGCGCTGCAGCCCGACCACATCGCCCGCCGGACCGCCGACGGCGCGGCGGGCATGCTCCTGAGGGTGAGAGACTTTACTTCCGACGCGCTCGGCGAGGCCGCCGAGCGCGAAACGGAGTTGCGAGCACGCTTCGGGCTCGACAACGCTGAGGGCAGCGACCGCTGAGGCGGCGCCGCCCGAGGGCGGCCTTCTCCGGCAGTGCTCGAACGCGGGTACCCGGAAGCGGTGCCGACGGCGTCTGAGGGCGCGGCCGGCACGGCGGTCGCCGAGACCGCGATCGCCGAGACCGCGGTCGCACAGAACACAACTGACTACAGCAAAGGATGGCCACCATGGAGTCGGCAGAGATCGCGCGCCGCTTCCTGCGCTTCTTCGAGGAGCGTGGGCACAAGATAGTGCCCTCGGCCAGCCTGATCGCTGAGGACCCGACGCTTCTCCTGGTCAACGCGGGTATGGTGCCGTTCAAGCCGTACTTCCTGGGGCAGCGCAAGCCTCCGGGGTCACGGCTGGCCACCGCGCAGAAGTGCGTGCGCACCCCCGACATCGACGAGGTCGGCAAGACGACCCGGCACGCCACGTTCTTCCAGATGCTCGGCAACTTCTCCATCGGCGACTACTTCAAGGCCGAGGTGATCCCGTTCGCGTGGGAGCTGCTGACCCGGCCGGAGTCCGACGGCGGCTTCGGCTTCCCCGAGGACCGCATGTGGGCGACGGTCTACCACGACGACGACGAGGCGTTCGAGATCTGGCGTGACAAGGTCGGCCTGCCCGAGTCGCGCATCCAGCGCCGCGGCCTGGAGGACAACTACTGGCACATGGGCGTGCCCGGCCCCGGCGGCCCCTGCTCGGAGATCTACTACGACCGCGGCGCCGAGTACGGCAAGGAGGGCGGCCCGGTCGCCGACGAGGACCGCTACCTCGAGGTGTGGAACCTCGTCTTCATGCAGTACCAGCTCAGCCAGGTCCGCTCCAAGGTCGACTTCGACATCGCGGGCGAGCTGCCGAGCAAGAACATCGACACCGGCATGGGCCTGGAGCGCATGGCGGCGATCCTGCAGGGCGTCGACAACATCTACGAGATCGACACCACGTACAAGATCCTCGACAAGGCGGCGGAGCTCACCAAGACCCGCTACGGCCGCGACCAGCGCTCCGACGTGAGCCTGCGGGTGATCGCCGACCACGTGCGCACCGGCACCATGCTGGTCGCCGACGGCGTCCTGCCGAGCAACGAGGGCCGGGGCTACGTGCTGCGCCGCATCCTGCGCCGCTCGATCCGCAACCTGCGGCTGCTCGGCTCGGGTGACGAGCGCTACATGCACGAGCTCACCGACGTGGCGATCAACGTCATGGGCGAGCAGTACGAGCAGCTCAAGGCCGACGCCCCGCAGATCCACTCGGTCATCGACGCCGAGGAGTCCTCGTTCATGGGCACGCTGCGCACCGGCACGGCGATCTTCGACGTGGCGGTCGAGGAGACCAAGCGCAAGTCCGGCACCACGATCCCGGGCGACCAGGCGTTCAAGCTGCACGACACCTACGGCTTCCCGATCGACCTGACCCTGGAGATGGCGGCCGAGCAGGGGCTCAAGGTCGATGAAGAGGGCTTCCGCCGCCTCATGAAGGAACAGCGGCAGATGGCCAAGGCCGACGCCGCGGCGAAGAAGACCGGCAACGCCGACATCTCCGTCTTCGGGCAGCTCCTGGAGTCGGCGGGCCGGGTCGAGTTCCTCGGCTACGACCAGACCGAGGCCGACACCAGCGTGGTCGGCATCCTCGTCGACGGCGTGCCGGTCCCGGCGGCGGGCGCGGGCACCACGGTCGAGATCGTGCTCCAGCGCACCCCGTTCTACGCCGAGGGCGGCGGCCAGCTCGCCGACCAGGGCGTGATCCGCACCGGCGGCGCCGAGGTCGAGGTGACCGACGTGCAGACGCCGCTGGCGGGCCTCGTCGTGCACCGCGGCAAGATCCGCAGCGGCGAGCTGAAGGTCGGCGACGAGGCGCAGGCGGAGATCGACCTCGAGCGCCGCCGCGCGATCTCGCGCAGCCACAGCGCCACCCACCTCGTCCACCGCGGTTTCAAGAACGCGCTCGGCGAGACGGCGGCGCAGGCCGGCTCCGAGAACTCGCCCGGCCGCTTCCGCTTCGACTTCACCTCCGCGGGCGCGGTACCGCAGAGCGTGCTGCGTGACGTCGAGGACGAGGTCAACGCCGTGCTCGTCAACGACCTCAAGGTCAACGCGTTCTACACCTCGCAGGCGGAGGCCAGGGCGATGGGCGCGCTGGCGATGTTCGGCGAGAAGTACGGCGACGAGGTCCGCGTGGTCGAGATCGGCGACTACTCGCGCGAGCTGTGCGGCGGCACCCACGTTCACAGCTCCGGCCAGCTCGGCCTGGTCAAGGTGCTGGGCGAGCAGTCGGTCGGCGCGGGCGTGCGCCGCGTCGAGGCGCTGGTCGGCATCGACGCCTTCCGCTTCCTGGCGCGCGAGAGCGTGCTGGTCGCCCAGCTCACCGAGCAGCTCAAGGCGCGCCGCGAGGAGTTGCCCGAGCGCATCGACGGCATCGTCACCCGGCTGCGCACGGCGGAGAAGGAACTGGACAGGCTGCGTTCGGCCCAGGTGCTCGAAGCGGCCGGCGAGCTGGTGTCCGGGGCTCGTGACCTGCAGGGTGTCTCCGTGGTGACACACCGCGCGCCTGATGGAACCGGCGCCGATGATCTGCGTAAGCTCGCGCTTGATGTGCGTGGCAGGTTCCCGGCCGACCGGCCGGCGGTCGTGGTGATCGCCGGAGCCCCCTCCGACCGGCCCGTGGTGGTTGCCGCGGTCAACGAGGCGGGGCGCGAGCGGGGGCTCAAGGCCGGGAAGCTGGTCGGCGTCGCCGCCAAGGCTCTTGGGGGTGGCGGTGGCGGCAAGGACGATGTCGCGCAGGGCGGCGGCACGCGGCCCGAGGCGATCGGCGACGCGTTGCGACTGGTCGAAGAGGCGATTTCTGGGCAGCTCGGCTGACATGAGATTCGGTTCACGGATCGGCGTCGACGTCGGCTCCGTACGCGTCGGCGTGGCCCGCAGCGACCCCAGCGGCCTGCTGGCCACGCCGGTGGAGACCGTCCGGCGGGGCAAGGGCGACCTCGAACGCATCGCGGCGATCGTCGCCGAGCACGAGGCGATCGAGGTCGTCGTGGGGCTGCCCACGTCGCTGTCGGGGCGCGAGGGGCAGGCCGCGGGGCTGGCGCGCGAGTTCGCCGGCAGGCTAGCGGCCCGGCTGGCGCCCACGCCCGTACGGCTGTTCGACGAGCGGCTCACCACGGTCGCGGCGCAGCAGGGGCTGCGGGCCAGCGGCGTGCGGGCCAAGAAGCAGCGCGGCGTCGTCGACCAGGCGGCGGCCGTGGTGCTGCTGCAGGACGCGCTCGACTCCGAGCGCGCCACGGAAAGACCACCAGGCAGGCCCGTCGAACCGCCAGCGGCGGCCGACGGACCTGCCTCATGAGCGGGCGCACGACGGGGGAGCGGGTCCGGGAGTCCGGCGACCGCCTCCGGGCCCGGCCCGCGTGCCGGAAGGGCCCGGCCCACGACGCCGGCGAGGTGGTCTCGTGAACAACGGCACTCCTGGCGACGAGGACGACGTCGGCGAGGTGATCCCCTTCCGGTCGGGCGACGACCAGGGCGAGGACGCCCGTCCCGAGACGCCGGCGCGGGAGCCGGAGCCCGGCTCGGCGGCGGCGCAGGCCGTTCCCGAGGCGGAGGTCATCCCGCTGCCGCCGCGCCGCGGGCGGGCCGTGCGCAGGGTGGGCCTGCTCTCGGCGGGTCTGCTGGCCGGGGCGCTGGCCCTGGGCGCGGGCGGCATCGCGCTGCTCAAGCCCTACGTGAGTCCGGCCGACTTCGAAGGGCCGGGCAGCGGCGCGGTGACCGTGCGGATCGTGCCCGGTTCCACCGCGGAGGCGATCGGTTCGGCGCTGGCCGACGCCGGGGTGGTGGCCAGCGCGCGGTCGTTCGTGAACGTGACCGAGGACCGCGCGGTGAGCGACCGGCTGCGGCCCGGCCACTACCGGCTGCGCAAGGGCATGGCGGCCTCGGCGGCGCTCGACCTGCTGCTCAGCCCTGCCGCGAGGATCGTGCGGCGGGTGACGCTGCCCGAGGGAATGCGGGTGTCGGAGGTGCTGGCCCGCCTGGCCAAGCAGGCCGGGCTGTCGCTGGAGGGGCTGCGGGGCGTGGACAAGGCCCTGGTGGGCCTGCCGGACTACGCCAACGGCCTGGAGGGCTTCCTGTTCCCGGCCACGTACGAGATCGAGCCCGGCCACTCGCCGGTCGACGTGCTGGCGGCCATGGTGGAGCGCTTCGCGGCCGCGGCCCGGCACGTGGGCCTGGAGGAGCAGGCGCCGAAGGTGCACCTGAACCCGCTCCAGGCCGTCACGGTGGCCAGCATGATCCAGGCGGAGGGCGGCACGGACGAGGACTACCCGAAGATCGCCCGCGTGATCTACAACCGCCTGGCCAAGGACATCCCGCTGGAGATCGACAGCACGGTGCTGTACGCGCAGAACAGGCGGACACTGAAAGTCACGGAGCGTGACACCAAGGTTGACTCGGCTTACAACACCTATCGTCACAAAGGGCTGCCTCCTGGGCCTATCGCCAATCCTGGCGAGAAGGCCCTGATGGCGGCGCTGAACCCCGCCGAGGGTGACTGGCAGTGGTTTGTGACGACGGATCCAGCGCATAGAATCACCAAATTCACCAGCAAAGAGAGCGAGTTCGTGAGATACCGGGAAGAGTTGAACAAGAACCTCAGGACGAGCTGATGTTCGACGGGCCTCCCACCGTTCCACCGCAAAAACCCCAAAGTGGGGCATGCACGCTCTTTCCTTCCTCTAGCATGGCTACCCAGAGTGATCTCCGCCGTCCGTCACAGCACGAGCGGCGGTCCCCCCAGTTCCGCTCGGTGACACCAGCCGTTTGGGCAGATCCGCTTGACGCCCGTCCGGCGGTACCGGGAGATTGGCCACCGCATCTATGAACGATCTCGATCTGAACACCCTGCTCGGCGCCGAGGACGACGAAGGTTCTTCCCGGCGCCGCTCCCGGTCTTCCGGCAAACGGGGCGGGCGCAGGCGGCGGCGCCGCCGCAACCGCGGCGGGTTCCTGGCGCCGTTGCTCGCGTTCGTGGTCCTGGCGGGCATCCTCGGCGGCGGCGGCTACTACGGCTACCTCTGGATCAGCGACGCCCTCGTGCCCGACGACTACACCGGTCAGGGCACCGGTGAGGTCGTCATCGAGATCAAGCAGGGGCAGAGCGCCTCGGAGGTGGCGCAGGAACTGGAGCAGCAGGGGGTCGTCGCCAGCGCCAGGGCGTTCACCAACGCCATCTCCAACGCGAACATGAGCGCCTCGCTGCAGCCCGGCTCGTACAAGCTGCGCAAGCAGATGTCGGCCTCCAGCGCGGTGGCGATGCTCGTCCCGGGCAACCGGCTGCTGGCCACGGTGCGGCTCAAGGAGGGCCTGCGGCTCTCCCAGACCATCGCCGAACTCGCCGAGCAGACCGGCCGGCCGGCCAAGGAGTTCACCGCCGCGGTCAAGGACAGCGACGCCCTCGACCTGCCGTCGTACGCGAAGGGCAAGGTCGAAGGGTACGTCTTCCCCGCCACGTACGAGTTCCAGCCCAAGACCACGCCCAAGGAGATGCTGGCGGCGATGGTCGAGCGGTTCAAGCAGGCGGCCGACCAGGCGGATCTCGAAGGCGGCGCCAAGGAACTCGGCCACACGCCGCACGAGATCCTCGTCATCGCCAGCATCGTGCAGGCCGAGGCCGGCCGCACGGAGGACATGACGAAGATCGCCCGCGTCATCTACAACCGGCTCGACCGCAAGCCGCCGATGAAGCTGCAGATGGACAGCACCACGATGTACGCGCTCGGCAAGTTCGGCACCAGGGCCACGTTCGCCGAGATCGCGACCAAGCACCCGTACAACACGTACTACGTGGACGGTCTGCCGCCCGGGGCCATCACCAACCCCGGCGACCACGCCATCCAGGCGGCGCTGAACCCCGCCAAGGGCGACTGGCTCTACTTCGCCGCCACCGACCCCAAGAGCAACGTCACCAAGTTCGCCACCACGGAGGCCCAGTTCAACGAGCTGCTGGCCGAGCTGGAGCGCAACAGCGGCTGACCTGACCCGGTGACCTCGGGCACGGCCGCCTCCGGGCGGCCGTTAAGGTCGTGGTGTTCTCGGAAGGAGAGGTGGATGCGGGCTGCGGTGATGGGGTCGCCCATCGGCCATTCGCTCTCGCCCCACCTGCACAGGGCCGCCTACCAGGCGATGGGGCTCGGCGGGTGGAGTTACGAGGCGTTCGAGTGCGACGAGGCGCGGCTGCCGGGGCTGCTGGCCGGGCTGGGGCCGGTGCGCGGTCAGCCCGGGGCCGGCGCGGACGCCTGGGCCGGGCTGTCGCTCACGATGCCGCTCAAGCGGGCCGTGCTGCCCCTGCTCGACACGGTCTCCACACTGGCCGTCGAGGTCGGCGGGGCCAACACCGTGGTGTTCCGCGACGGGCTGCGCCACGGCGACAACACCGACGTGTACGGCATCGAGCAGGCGCTGAGCGAGGCCGGCGTGCCCGCGCCGCGCTCGGCCACCGTCCTCGGCGGCGGGGCCACGGCGGCCTCCGCGCTGGCGGCGCTGCGCAACCTCGGGCTGTTCTCGGCCACGCTCCTCGTCCGCGATCCCGCGCGGGCGGGGGAGACGGCCGCGGTGGCCGAACGGCTGGGGGTGGCGCTGGCGGTGGAGACCTTCGACAAGCTCGACGCGTTCACGGGCGTCGATCTCGTGGTCTCCACGCTGCCCGGCGGGGCGGCCGACGTCTTCGCGCAGCGGCTGGCGCGGGTGCCGGCCCTGTTCGACGTCGTCTACTCGCCGTGGCCGACCGGGGCCGCGGCGGCCGTGCTGGCCGCGGGCGGAACCGTGGTCGGCGGGTTCGAGATGCTGGTGCACCAGGCGGTGCTGCAGGTGCGGCTGATGACGGGCGTCGCCGAGGTGCCGGTGGCGGCGATGCGCGCCGCCGGGGAGGCGGAGCTCCTGAGGCGCTCGGCCGCCCGTACCGGCTGAGCCGCCATGATCGGGATGATTCGAGCGGCCTCCGGCGTTGTGGTAGTGTAGCTCTCTGATCGGTCCGGCATGCCTGCTGGACGCGCAAGCGGAGGTCTCCCTCCCACCCGGGTCACCGCCACGGTGGCCGGGTCCAGGATCACGCCGGACTACTCCGGGGAGCTCGAGGCCACGAAAGCCGAAGAGCTCAGTGGCCCCGCATGCGCGACGTGCGGGGCTTTTCGCGTTCGGGGGAACGCGTAAAGCTCCGATACGACGAGCACGTAGGGATCGCAAACCTAGGAGGCCCCATCAGCACTGAGCCCCGCATCAACGAGCGTATCCGAGTTCCCGAGGTCCGCCTCGTGGGCCCGAACGGCGAGCAGGTTGGCATCGTCTCGATTCACGACGCCCTGAAGCTCGCCCAGGAGGCCGACCTCGACCTCGTCGAGGTCGCGGCCACGGCTCGACCGCCCGTGTGCAAGCTCATGGACTACGGCAAGTTCAAGTACGAGTCCGCGATGAAGGCGCGCGAAGCGCGCAAGAATCAGGCGCACACGATCATCAAGGAGATCAAGCTCCGGCCCAAGATCGACCCGCACGACTACGAGACCAAGAAGGGTCACGTGGTGCGGTTCCTGAAGGCCGGAGACAAGGTCAAAGTCACGATCATGTTCCGCGGGCGCGAGCAGTCCCGGCCGGAACTCGGTTTCCGGCTGCTGCAGCGGCTGGCGGACGACGTCCAGGAGCTCGGCTTCGTGGAGTCCCACGCCAAGCAGGACGGCCGTAACATGATCATGGTGATCGGTCCGCACAAGAAGAAGGCCGAGGCCAAGGCCGAGAAGGCCGCAGCCAAGGCACAGCGTGGCAGCGAGGGCAGCGAGGAGCCTTCCCCCGAGGAAGTGTGACCCGCGGCCGGGGTTAGCCTTACAGCGCCCCAAGCAGCCACAGGCCGACGTAAGACGCCGCGACCGGGCCGGCCAGCCACCGGCCCGGCCACCGGCACGACCGAAACGAGGAGAGACGGCGACATGCCGAAGATGAAGACGCACAGCGGTGCGAAGAAGCGGTTCCGGGTCACCGGCACCGGCAAGATCAAGCGTCGCCGTGCCAACCGCGCGCACTACAACGAGTGGAAGTCGTCCACGCTGACGCGCCGTCTCAAGAACGAGGTCGTCCTTTCCGACGCCGACTCCAAGAAGATCAAGAAGCTGCTCGCCAAGTAGCGCGAACCCCCGGGGAGAACAAACATGGCACGCGTGAAGCGGGCGCTCAACGCCAAGAAGAAGCGTAAGGTCGTCCTCGAGAGGGCGAGCGGGTATCGCGGCCAGCGGTCGCGTCTGTACCGCAAGGCCAAGGAGCAGATGCTCCACTCGATGACGTACGCCTACCGGGACCGCAAGGACCGCAAGGGCACCTTCCGTCGTCTGTGGATCCAGCGCATCAACGCTGCTGCCCGCCAGAACGGCATGACCTACAACCGCCTGATCCAAGGTCTGCGTCTGGCAAACATCGAGGTCGACAGGAAGATCCTGGCCGACCTCGCGGTGAACGACAGTCAGACTTTCGCCACGCTCGTCGAAGCCGCCAAGAAGGCGCTCCCGGCGAACGTGAACGCTCCGGCCGCGAGCTGAGCCGGTCGAGCTGACCGAGGGGCCCACCGATGACGGTGGGCCCTTTGTTGCTGTCTGAACGAGTGGGAGAGAGTTGTGGCGGGGTCCGAGCTGACCAACGTCAGGTCGCCGCGGGTGAAGGCCGCCAGGCGGCTGACCAAGCGGGCCTTCCGCGATCAGGACAGGAAGTTCCTGGCCGAGGGGCCCCAGGCGGTGCGCGAGGCGCTCCGGCTCGACGGCGTGACGCTGGAGCTGTTCAGCACGGCCGAGGCCGAACTGCGCCACCCCGAGCTCATCGACGAGGCCGCGCTCAAGGGTGTGCCCGTGCACCGGGCCAGCGGCGAGGTCATGGCGGAGCTGTCGCAGACCGTCACCCCCCAGGGGCTGGTGGCCGTCTGCCGGCTCGTGCACGTGCCGCTGGAGGAGGCGCTGACCGGCCGGCCGCGGCTGGTCGCGATGCTCGCGCACGTCCGCGACCCGGGCAACGCCGGGACCGTGATGCGGGCCGCCGACGCCGCCGGGGCCGACTCGGTGATCTTCACCGACGC
This sequence comes from Nonomuraea sp. MG754425, assembly GCF_021699195.1. GTDB lineage: Bacteria > Actinomycetota > Actinomycetes > Streptosporangiales > Streptosporangiaceae > Nonomuraea. The sequence goes on from NZ_SSXE01000067.1 coordinate 28,659, forward strand.
CTCCGTGGACCCGTACAACGGCAAGTGCGTACGGGCCAGCGTGGGAAGTCTGTTCCATCTGCCCGTCGCGATCGGTGCACCGGTGGGCGCCGCCGTGCGTCAACTCAAGGAGCGGGGCCTGCGGGTGCTGGCGGCCGACGGCTCGGGCAAGCACACGCTCGACGACGTCGATCTCTCGGGACCCACCGCGTGGATCTTCGGCAACGAGGCCTGGGGACTACCGGAGGAGATACTCGCCGAGGCGGACGATGTGGTCAGAGTGCCCATCTACGGACAGGCTGAAAGTCTCAACCTGGCCACTGCCGCGGCGGTATGCCTTTACTCCTCGGCCAGGGCGCAGCGAGTGCCCTAGGGGGCCGGAAACCCGCTATTGTCGGCGTTGTAGGCGGAGGAGGCGAGGTCGTGCACGGCGCAGACACCGACGGGCGAGTAGTGGCCGCCGCGTGCACCATCGCCATCGACGATCTTCCCGACGGCCTCGTGGTGACCGACCGATATGGGCGCGTGCAGGCCGTCAACCGGGCCGCCGCCCGGCTCACCGGCGTCGCGATGGAGCGCGCGGTCGGCCTCCACATGAACGACGTCTTCCCCTTCCGCGACCACGACGGCCGCGACTGGTGGAAGGCGCTCGACCCCGAGGGCGGGCTGCGCACCAGGAGCAGGGCTCCGGAGCGCCCGCTGCACCTGCCCGGCGGGCAGGAGCTCTACGTCGCGGCCCGGCTCGTGCGCGAGCCCGAGCGCGCCGGCGACGTCGAGCGCGTCGTGATCACCCTGCGCGACGGCGGCGCCCGCGCCCGGCTGGAGCGCAGCCGCGCCGACCTGGTCTCGACCGTGGCCCACGAGCTGCGCTCGCCGCTGACCAGCGTCAAGGGGTTCACCGCGACGCTGCTGGCCAAGTGGACCCGCTTCACCGACGAGCAGAAGCGCGTCATGCTGGAGACCGTCAACAACGACGCCGACCGGGTGACCCGGCTCATCACCGAACTGCTCGACGTCTCGCGCATCGAGTCCGGGCGGCTGGAGGTGCGCCGCCAGGTCGTCGATCTGCCCGCCAGGGCGCGCCGGCTGATCGCCGGGCGGGTGGCGGCCGGTGAGGCCGAAGACCGTTTCCGGCTGATCGCGGGCGACGACCTCCCCGAGATGTGGCTCGACCAGGACAAGATCGACCAGATTCTGGGTAATCTGGTGGAAAACGCGCTGCGTCATGGGCGCGGCACTGTGACAATCGAGATCGAGTCCGTGGAATGGGGAGCTGCCGTGTCGGTGCGCGACGAGGGCGAGGGCATCGAGCCCGAGCTGGCTCCGCGCGTCTTCCGCCAGTTCTGGCGGGGCGGCAACAGCCGTCGCCGCGGCGGCACCGGGCTGGGCCTGTTCATTGTCAAGGGCCTGGTCGAGGCACACGGCGGCACGATCGCGGTGCAGCGCGCGCCCGAGGGCGGGGCGGAGTTCCGATTTACCGTGCCCACCGGCACGCCCGACTTCGCCGGCGTCTAGTTGCCGAATGCGGGCCCGGTGGGCGGGCCCCACTAGACTCTTTTCCGCTCAAGCCCTGGATACGGAGCCCACTCTTGTCTGACTACGATCCCGTCGAGGTGACACCGTTGCATGCCGACGAGGTGTCCCGGATGGAAGCCGACGCCATCGCGGCGATCAAGACGGCCGGCGACCTCGACGCACTCAAGCAGGCCCGGCTGGCGCACGCGGGTGACCGCTCGCCCATCGCCCTGGCCAACCGTGAGATCGGGGCCCTGCCCCCGGCCGCCCGCGCCGAGGCGGGCAAGCGGGTCGGCACCGCCCGCAAGGCGATCAACGAGGCGATGGCCGCCCGGCAGGCCGAGCTCGAAGCCGAGCGCGACGCGCGGGTGCTCGTCGAGGAGGCCGTCGACGTCACGCTGCCGTGGGACCGGCGCCCGCGCGGCGCCCGCCACCCGCTGACCACGCTGCAGGAGCGCATCGCCGACGCCTTCGTCGCCATGGGCTACGAAGTGGCCGAGGGACCCGAGCTCGAAGGCGAGTGGTTCAACTTCGACGCGCTCAACATCGCCAAGGACCACCCGGCCCGCTCCGAGCACGACACGTTCTTCGTCGGCTCCACCGAGTCCGGCATGGTGCTGCGCACCCAGACCTCGCCGGTGCAGGTGCGCGCGCTGCTCCAGCGCGAGCTGCCGGTGTACGTGATCTCGCCGGGCAAGACCTTCCGCACCGACGAGCTCGACGCCACCCACACCCCCGTCTTCCACCAGACCGAGGGCCTGGCCATCGACGAGGGCCTGACGATGGCCCACCTCAAGGGCACGCTCGACCGGTTCGCGGAGGTCATGTTCGGCAAGGGCATCACGACCCGGTTCCGGCCCAACTACTTCCCGTTCACCGAGCCGTCCGCCGAGATGGACCTCAAGTGCTTCGTCTGCCGCGGCACCTCGGCGATCCCCGGCAACCCGCCCTGCCGCACCTGCAAGTCGGAGGGCTGGATCGAGTGGGGCGGCTGCGGCATGGTCAACCCGCGCGTGCTCATCGCGTGCGGCGTGGACCCCGCGCGCTACTCCGGGTTCGCGTTCGGCATGGGCATCGAGCGCACGCTGATGTTCCGTCACAACGCCGAGGACATGCGTGACATGGTCGAGGGCGACAACCGCTTCACCCTCCCGTTCGGAATGGAGATCTGATGAAGGTCCCGCTTTCCTGGCTGCGGGAGTACGTCGATCTCCCGGCGGCCACCGCTCACGAGGTGGCCGACAAGCTCACCGCGGCCGGGCTCAAGCTCGAGTCGATCGCCTCCTACGGGCACGACGTCAAGAACGTCGTCGTCGGCGAGGTGCTCGAGATCGAGGAGCTGACCGGGTTCAAGAAGCCGATCAGGCACTGCCGGGTCGAGGTGGGCGAGGCCGAGCCGCGGCTGATCGTCTGCGGCGCGACGAACTTCGCCGCCGGCGACCGGGTGCCCGTCGTCCTGCCCGGCGGCGTGCTGCCCGGCGGGTTCGAGGTCGGGTCGCGCAAGACGTACGGGCGCATGTCCGAGGGCATGATCTGCTCCGAGCGGGAGCTGGGCCTCGGCGACGACCACAACGGCATCATGGTGCTGCCCGCCGACACGCCGATCGGCACCGACGTGGTCGAGCTGCTCGGGCTGCGCGACGACGTGATCGAGCTGGAGATCACGCCCGACATCGGCTACGCCCTGTCGATCCGCGGGGTGGCGCGCGAGGTGGCCACGGCGTTCGGGGTGGACTTCCGCGACCCCGCCGCCGTCGAGCCGCCGCCCGTCGAGACCGAGACGGCGTGGCCGGCCTCGATCGCCGACCCGACGGCCTGCGACCGGTTCGTGCTGCGCGAGGTGAGCGGGTTCGACCCGGCCGCGCAGAGCCCGCTGTGGATGCGGGTACGCCTGAACCGGGCCGGCATGCGTCCGGTGTCCCTGGCCGTCGACATCACCAACTACCTGATGCTGGAGCTGGGGCAGCCGCTGCACGCGTTCGACCGGGGCAGGCTGCGCGGCGAGATCGTCGTGCGCCGGGCCGCGGCCGGCGAGCGGCTGGAGACGCTCGACCACGTGGTGCGCGAGCTCGACCCCGACGACATCCTCATCACCGACCAGTCCGGGCCGATCTCGATGGCCGGCACGATGGGCGGCCTGGAGACCGAGATCTCCGACGGCTCCACCGACATCGTCATCGAGGCCGCCCACTTCTCCGCCACCGGGATCTCCCGCGAGTCCCGCAGGCACGGGCTCGTGTCCGAGGCCAGCAAGCGGTTCGAGCGCGGCGTCGACCGCGAGCTGCCGCTGGTCGCCTCCTGGCGGGCCGTACGGCTGCTGGCCGAACTGGGCGGCGCCACCGTACGGCCCGGCGTCACGCACGCCGAGGTCGCCGTGGAGCCCGCGCGCATCGCCATCCCGTCCGGCTACCCCGGCCGGGTGGCGGGCGTCGACTACTCCAAGGACACCGTGGTCGCGCGGCTGGAGCAGGTCGGCTGCGTGGTGGCCGACGGCGACGACCCGGCCGTGCGCAAGGGCGGCGTGGCCCCGACCGGGGTCGTGACCGGCGGCGCGCTGGCGGCCAAGCTGGCCGTCACCGGCGACGACATGATCACCGTGACGCCGCCGTCCTGGCGGCCCGACCTCACCGACCCCAACGACCTGGCCGAGGAGGTCATCCGGCTGGAGGGCTACGAGAGCCTCCCGTCGGTGCTGCCCTCCGCCCCGGCCGGGGCCGGGCTCACTGAGGGGCAGCGGCTGCACAGGCGGGTCGGCCGGGCGCTGGCCGAGGGCGGCTACGTCGAGGTGCTCAGCTACCCGTTCATCAGCGGCGACGACTTCGACCGGCTGCTGCTGCCCGCCGACGACGCGCGCCGCCTGGCCGCGCGGCTGGCCAACCCGCTGTCCGAGGACGAGCCGCTGATGCGCACGACGCTGCTGCCGGGGCTGCTCAAGACCCTCGTGCGCAACGCCGGTCGCGGCTTCTCCGACGTGGCGCTGTTCGAATCCGGGTCCGTCTACCGGCCCCGTCCGAGCGCGCCCGAGACGGCGCCCGTGCTGGGCGTCGAGCGCCGGCCGACCGCCGAGGAGATCGCCTCCATCGAGGCGGCGCTGCCCGACCAGCCACTGCGGGTCGCCGCGGTGCTGGCCGGCGAGTTCGAGCGGTCCGGCTGGTGGGGCGACGGGCGTACCGCCTCGTGGGCGGACGCGGTCCAGGCCGCCCGGCTGGTCGCGGCCGAGGCGCGGGTCGAGCTGTCCATCAGCGCCGACCAGCACGAGCCCTGGCACCCCGGCCGGTGCGCCGCCCTCTACGTGGGCGACACGCTGGTGGGGCACGCCGGGGAGCTGCATCCGCGGGTCATCGAGGCGTACGGGCTGCCGGCGCGTACGGCGGCGATGGAGCTGGAGCTGACGCGGCTGGAGGCCGCCATGCCGGGCCCGGTGCAGACGCCCTCGGTGTCGGCCTACCCGGTGGCCACCCAGGACGTCGCGCTGATCGTGCCCGACTTCACGCCGGTGGCCGACGTGGAGGCCGCGCTGCGCGACGGGGCCGGCGACCTGCTGGAGTCGATCCGGCTGTTCGACGTGTACGCCGGGGAGCAGGTGGGCGAGGGGAACAAGTCGCTCGCCTACTCGATGCGGTTCCGCGCCTCCGACCGGACGCTGACGGTCGAGGAGACCACGGCGGCGCGCGACGCCGCGGTGGCGATGGCGGCCGATCGGGTGGGGGCGCAGCCTCGCACGTGAGGGCTTCGCGGGGGCCGGCGCGGCGGTTGCCGTGCCGGCCCCTCAGCGGGTGCGCCCGCGGTACAGCGTGGTGAGATCGATGTCGATGTCGAACGGGACCGTGAGCTTGAGCCGGTCGTGATGGACGCCGTTGCCGGCGTACGACTTCGTGGCGGGGTCGAGTTCGTAGACGAAGACGGCGGGGCGGTCGTGGATCTCCTCGATACGCCAGAAATGGGGCACGCCCGCCTCGGCGTAGCGGACGGGCTTGCGTTCCCTGTCACGCACCGCGGAGTCGGGCGAGACCACTTCGACGGCGAGCACGACGTCGGCGGCCTCGAAGCAGGTGACCTCCTGGCCGATGATCGCTTCGGGGCCCACGACGATGAGGTCGGGTTCCGGGCGTTGCCGCGGACCCAGCTTGACGCTCATCTCCTGGAGCACCTCGTGGCCTGGCGGCAGGAAATCCTCGAGCTTGAGGTGCAGCCGGAAGAGGGTGGATTGGTGGAAGTGGCTCCGAGGGGCGCGGAAGACCAGGGCGCCGTCGATCAGCTCTGTGTGCGGGGGCGTGTCAGGAAGGCGATCGAGGTCCGCCGCGACGAAGCCTCGCGGCGGCGGGAGAAGCCGATCGGGGAGCGAGGCGGGCGTCAGGTCGGTTTCGGCGGGCACGGCGCAACGCTATCCGTCCGGGGCGCTCATGCCTCGTGAACGCCGGAAAGGGGAAGGCCGGGCGATGACGCAGTTGCTGGTGTTCGGTGAGCGGGACGACGCCGAGGAGGTCGCCGAGACGCTGGGGGAGAGGTTTCCCGGGCTGGGCGTGCCGCGGGTGGTGCGGGAGACGCTCGCCGGCGAGGACGACGCCGAGGACGCGCAGTGGCTGGTCGTGGTCGAGGGGCTGGACGAAGCCGCCCTGGCCGAGGTGGACGAGCTGGTCGCGCGGCACGACGGCTGGCGGGAGGCGGGCTGAGGTGTTCGCCGCGTAGCGAACACGGGCTCCGGCGGGCCGTGCGGGGTGGAGAGTGGGGGCATGCGTGTCGCCGTGCTCTCCGACGTCCATGGTGTGCTGCCCGCGCTCGAGGCGGTGCTGGCCGAGCCCGACGTGGCCGGGGCCGACCTGATCGTGCTGACCGGCGATGTCGCCGCAGGGCCGATGCCCGTCCAGACGCTCGATCTGCTGGTCTCGCTGGGTGAGCGGGTCCGGTGGGTGGCCGGGAACGCCGACCGGGAGCTGGTCGAGGCGGCCGGGGGGAAGGACAGCCCTTATCCGTCGTCCCGGTGGGCGGCGGGGCGACTGCGTGCCGATCAGGTGGAGCTGCTGGCCGGGCTGCCCGCGCGGCAGGTGCTGGAGCTGGGGCGGCTGGGCACGACCCTGTTCGTGCACGCGACGCCGCGCGGTGACGAGGAGATGATCCTGGTCGACAGCTCCCTGGAGCGGTGGGGCGAGGTGCTGGCGGGGGAGAGCGCCGAGACCGTGGTGCTGGGGCACACGCACATGCCGTTCGTGCGGCTGGCCGATCGGGTGCTGGTGGTCAACCCGGGGTCGGTCGGGATGCCGTACGGGAGGTACGGCGCGCAGTGGGCGTTGCTCGACGGGGAGAGCGGCGCGGTGACCTTACGGTGCACGCCGCTCGACGCCCGGCGGGTGGGGGAGCGGCTCAAGGCCGAAAGCGAGTTCGAGGGGATCGCGGAGTGGGTGGAGGAGTACGTGAGCGGCGTCTACTCCGACGCCGAGGCGCTGCGGGCGTTCGCCAAGGCTGAGGGAAGGGGTTGAGCGGGAAGGGCCGAGCGGGGCCGCCCGCCCGCAGGGGTGGCGCCTGTGGGGTGTGCCTGTTGGGTGGTGGTGCGTGTCGGCCGGGTGCGGGAGGGTGGCTCGCCGGAGTGTCAGGTGGTGGCTTCGGCGGCGGCGGCCTCGCGGCGGGACTTCTCGGCGAGCGCGTGCTCGTCCGTCCCGGAGTCGTAGCGGCGGAACGTCGGGAGCGCGGCGGCCAGGGCCAGGACGGCGGCCACGCAGATGACGCCGCCGCCCGTGAGGGAGAAGCGGGTGCCGCCGACGCTCGCCATCAGGCTGGCCCTGGCGTTGCCCAGCATCGGGCCGCTGGCGTAGGAGAGCAGCTCGATGCCGGCCAGCCGGCCGCGATACTCGGGCGGGATCGTCTGGTTCCACATCGTCAGGCGGAAGATGCCGCTGATCATGTCGGCGGCGCCCGCCAGCGCGATGCAGACGAAGACCAGCCAGACGCTCGGGGCCAGGCCGGTCAGGGCCACCGCCACGCCCCAGAGCACGGCCGCGACGATCACGCCGAGGCCGTGCCGCCGCACCCGGGCCGTCCAGCGGCCGGTGAGGGAGGCGAGCAGCGCGCCGACCGCGGCGGCCGAGTAGAGCAGGCCGAGGGCCTGCGGCGCTCTCAGCTCGTCGGCCAGGAACGGGAACAGCGCCGTGGACATCGCGAACACCATGGCGGCGATGTCCACCAGGTAGGTGCCCATCAGGTCGCGGCGGCTCACCGCGTACCGCAGGCCCTCGACCAGCGACCGGAGCGAGGCGGGGGCGGCGTTCTCGGCGGGCGGGAGCGACCTGACCCGCCAGAGCAGCAGCAGCGACAGCGCGAAGGTCAGCGTGTCCAGGGCGTAGGCGGAGGCGGTGCTCCACGTGACCAGCACGCCGCCGAGCGCCGGGGCGACGATGGCGCCGAAGTTCCAGCGCAGGCTCGACAGCACGGCGGCGGCGCCCTGCTGCTCGTGCCTGACCACCTGCTGGATCACGGCTTCCAGGCTCGGACGCTGCAGGGACGCGATCGCGGTGGAGATCGCGCCCATCACGTACAGGACCCAGATCTGCGGGTCGGGCAGCAGCGCGTTGACCGTGAGCGCGGCCGAGGTCCCCAGCAGGCCGAACTCGCTCAGAACGATGATCTTGCGCCGGTCGAGCGCGTCGGCGATGGCCCCGCCCCACAGGCCGCACACCACCATCGGCACGAACTCCGCCAGGCTCACCAGGCCGACCGCCAGGTAGGAGTCCGTCAGCTCCTTCATCTGGTACGGCACCGCGACCATCGCGATCATCGTGCCGAACATCGTGATGACCCCGGAGCTGAAGAGCAACCGGTAGTCGCGGGAGTCACGCAACGGGCTCAGGTCCAGCGAAAGGTGCCGGACCAGGCGTTTCACTGCAGGTAGCACGAAGTGACATTGTCCGGTAGCCGCTGACCTCCGGGCAAATACATTACGGGGACACGGCGGCGGCCCCCCGGAACTCCGGGGGGCCGGTACGCGGCGAGGCTCTAGCCCGGGACCTTGTCCAGGAAGCCGAGCACCTTGCTGATCCGGCCGTCCTCGGCCAGCTCGACCACGTCGAACCCGGTCGCCACCGGTTCCCCGCCCTCCGGGCCCAGGTGCCAGGTGAAGCGGGCGGTGTGGTGGTGGGTGTCGAACAGGTCGCCGGGGGTGAAGACCAGGCCGGGGAACATGCCCTGCGCGCCCTCGATCGCGGCCGCGATCCCGGCGTGGCCGGCGACGTCGGCGAGCGGGTCGGTGTAGGTGGCGTCCGCGGTCCACAGCTCGGCGACGGCCTTGGCGCGGGCCTCGGGGTCGGTCTGGTTCCAGCAGGCGGTGTAGCGGTCGGCGAGGTTCATGGGTGGTGCCCTTCTTCCGGGTGTCTGTGGTGTTCGCGGCGGGCGCTGTGGTCAGCCGGTGCGGCGGGTCCGGCGCAGGCCGGTGATCTGGAGCTCGGCGAAGACGGCGACCACCAGGGCCTGGGCGATGGCCCAGATCGCGCCGACGGTGGTGAGGCCGGCCGCGCCGGTGACGACGGCGGCGATGCTGCCCAGGGTCCAGACGATGTTCATCGCGATCACGACCCTGGTGCCGGCGGGGCTGATGTCGCGGCGGGCGGCGAGGACGGCGACCGCGACGCCGTACGCGAGGAGGAAGGCGCCGATGCCGCGCAGCAGGCCGGTGTCCGGGCCGAGCAGGGTGCCGACCGGGCCGGCGAAGGCGAGGTAGACCAGCCCGTTGCCGCCCGTGACCACGGCGTCGGCGGCCAGCGTGAGGCGCAGGAACTTCGTCCGGTCAGGGGTGACGGTCAGGGCGGTCATGTCGGGCTCCTTCAGGATGGCCTCGGTCGTGCGGACACCTGAAAGATGCCAGGCCAGGAGTAGGGGCCGCGATTACGCGCCAGGTAACGAGGAGCGGCGACACCCGCGCTGAGCTGGGAGAACGTGGAATTGTGAACGTTGTCACAGGGCCTCGGGAGCAGGCGGCGGCAGGGCCCGGCCCGGCCGGTCAAGGCTCCGACGGGGTCCGGCCCCGGCCTCGTGTTCCGGCCCTGAGCGGTCATGGCTCCGAGCGGTTGCGGCCCTGAGCCGCGGTCCGGCCCTGGCCGGGGCGGGTCAGGGCCGGAACGCGTGGGTCAGGAGCCGAGGATCTCGCGGCGCAGGTGCGTCTTGAGGATCTTGCCGCCGGGGTTGCGGGGCAGCTCGCCCTCGCGGAACCAGACGTGCACCGGGATCTTGAACTTGGCGATCCGGTCCGTCAGGAACGAGCGCAGCTCCTCGGTGGTCACCGACGTGCCGGGGGCCAGGCGGATGACCGCGCCGACCTCCTCGCCCAGCTCGTCGTGCGGCACGCCGATGACGGCGGCGTCGTCCACCGCCGGGTGCTCGAACAGCGCCGCCTCCACCTCCGCGCAGTAGACGTTCTCGCCGCCCCTGATCACCATGTCCTTCGCGCGGTCCACGATGTAGACGAAGCCCTCGTCGTCGATCTTGGCGAGGTCGCCGGTGTGCAGCCAGCCGCCGACGAAGGTCTGGGCCGTGGCCTCCGGCTTGTTCCAGTAGCCGAGGATGACGTTCGGGCCGCGTACGCACAGCTCGCCGACCTCGCCGGGCGGCAGTTCGTCGCCCATCGGGTCCACCACGCGCACGTCCACCACGGCCGCGGGCAGGCCGATGCTGTCGGGCTTGGCCTGGTAGTCGGCGCCGCCGTTGCCGATGGCCAGGGCGGAGGTCTCGGTCATGCCGTAGCCGTTGGAGGGGGCGCGGTTGGGGAGGTTCGTGGTGATGCGTTCCAGCAGCTTGGGCGGGGCGGGGGCGCCGCCGTAGCCGAGGGTGGTCAGGGACGACAGGTCGTACTTGCCGAAGTCGGGGTGGGACATGAGCTGCCAGGCGTTCGTCGGGACGCCGATCATGGCGGTGACCCGCTCCCGCTCGATGAGGCGCAGGGCCTGCTCGGGGTCCCACTTGTACATCAGCACCAGGCCGCCGCCGGTGAACATCGTCGTGGTCAGGCCCGAGAAGCAGCCGGTGACGTGGAAGAGCGGGACGGTCAGGAGCGTGATCCGGCGGGCCCCGGTCGCCGCCGCGACGTCCTTGCCGGCCATGGTGACCGAGCGCATGAGGCCGAAGGCGACCGTCATGGGGGACTGGCCCAGGTTGCGGTGGCTGCCGAGCGCGCCCTTGGGGCTGCCGGTCGTGCCCGAGGTGTAGAAGATCGTGGCCGGGTCGTCGGGGGCCAGCTCCACGTCGGGGAGCCGCACGTCGGCCGGGATCTCGCCCATGACCTCGGCGAACGCGCGTGCCTCCGGCGGCACCTCGCCCCTGGTGACGATCATCGGCACGCCCGTGCCCGCCAGCCTGACCGCGCGCTCACCGTCCGCGATCAGCACCTTCGCACCGGAGTCGCGCACGCCGTAGGCCAGCTCCGCCTCCGTCCACCAGGCGTTCAGCGGTACGGCGATCGCGCCCGCGGCCAGCGTGGCCGAGAACGCGACCACCCATTCGGGGTAGTTGCGCATGGCCACGGCCACCCGGTCGCCCTTGGTCACGCCGTACTCCTCGACCAGGCGGTTGGCGAGGGTGGCGGCACGGCGGAAGTGCTCCTCGAACGTGATGTGCTCGTCCTCGTAGGCGAGGAAGACCTTCTCACCGTGGAACCTGCTCATCTCCAGCAGGGCACGGAAGTGGGCCGGAGCGTGCTTCCACGTGCGTACGCCGGTGTCGCCGATCTCCTCGATCTCGAAAAGCTGGCCGGGGCCGGTGAGCTGGGCCTGGGCCTGGGCGTGCGAAAGAGACATGCGCAGAACTCCCGCAGTGGACGATTATTCCGGATAAATCACAGTACCGACCGGCCGGTACGTCGCGCTAGACGGTCAAACAGGCACCATGTGGGAATGAAAGTTTCATTGATCTACCGATAGTTTCTGGCCTCCAACTGCTGCTTTAGCGCTGCTGTGAGCATGCCATTGACCACTCACCAGCATGTCAATACCGTCGGCGAGACGGTCCTCATCAGACCGAAACTTTCGGGATCGAGTGCCTGCCTCCGGAGGTAGATGTCCGTGCGTTCGTCCTCGTTGCTGCGACTCCTCACGTTAGTGGGGATGTTCGTCGCCTTCCTCCTGCCCGCCACCTCGGCGCAGGCGTCCGCGCCGCTGCGTGAGCACGCCGCCGCCAGGGGCAAGTTCATCGGCGCGGCGCTCGCCACCGGCCCGCTGTCCAATGAGACCTCCTATCGCAACATCGCGACCACCGAGTTCAGCCAGGTGACCGCCGAGAACGCGATGAAGTGGGACGCCACCGAGCCCAGCCAGGGCCAGTTCAACTTCTCCGGCGCCGACGCCATCGTCAACTTCGCCACCCAGAACAACCAGCAGGTCCACGGTCACACGCTCGTGTGGCACAGCCAGACGCCGGGCTGGGTGCAGGGCCTGGGCGCCACCGCGATGCGTACCGCGATGCAGAACCACATCAGCCAGGTCGTCGGCCGTTACGCGAGCAACGCGACCGTCGTGTCGTGGGACGTCGTGAACGAGGTGTTCGACGACAACGGCAACATGCGCACCTCGTTCTGGTACAACACGCTGGGCCAGAGCTACATCGCCGACGCCTTCCGCGCCGCCCGCGCCGCCGACTCCAACGCCCGGCTGTGCATCAACGACTACAACGTCGAGGGCATCAACGCCAAGAGCACCGCGATGTACAACCTGGTCTCGTCGCTGCGCCAGCAGGGCGTGCCGGTGGACTGCGTGGGCTTCCAGGGCCACCTCGCCATCCAGTACGGCTTCCCCGGCGACATCCAGCAGAACATGCAACGCTTCGCCGACCTCGGCGTCCAGGTCCGGGTCACCGAGCTGGACATCCGCATGCAGATGCCCAGGGACACCGCCAAGGACACCACCCAGGCCACCTACTACCGCAACGTGATCAACGCCTGCAACGCCGTCACCGCGTGCGCCGGGGTGACGATCTGGGGCTTCACCGACAAGTACTCCTGGGTGCCCGACACCTTCTCCGGCCAGGGCGCCGCGCTCATCTACGACGAGAACTACCAGCAGAAGCCGTCCTACACCGCCGTGCACGACGCGCTGGCGGGCGGCAGCAGCTCCGACACCACACCGCCCACCACGCCGGGCACGCCGACGTCGAGCAGCGTGACCTCCAACTCCGCGACGCTCACGTGGACCGCCTCGACCGACAGCGGCGGCAGCGGCCTGGCCGGGTACAACGTCTACCGCGAGCAGGGCGCGACGGACCCGCAACTCGGGCAGAGCAGCACCAACTCGATCAACCTGACCGGGCTGACCCCGAACACCCAGTACCAGGTGTACGTCCGCGCCCGTGACGGGGCGGGGAACCTGTCGGCCAACTCGGCACTGGCCACGTTCACCACGCAGAGCGGGCCGGTGGGCGGCGGGTGCGCCGCCGTGGGGACCGTGCAGAACCAGTGGAACAACGGCTACGTCGTCCAGCCCGTCACCGTCACCAACAGCGGCTCCTCCGCGATCACCGGCTGGACCGTCACCTTCACCCTGCCCGCCGGGCACACGCTGGCCGGGTCGTGGAACGCCACCCTGACCACCAGCGGCCAGACCGTCACGGCCAGGAACGCCGGCTACAACGGCAACCTGGCCGCGGGGGCCAGCACCAGCTTCGGCTTCCAGGTCACCCGCCCGAGCGGGGACACGCAGACGCCTTCCGGCTACACCTGCGCCTGAACGGGGATCCCCTGGGGCCTGCCCGCCTGCCCGCCCGGCATCGGCACCCGCCCCAGGGGATTCTCTCCTTCACGTCGTCGGCGAAGACGGTGTGCGCGTCCTGCCGCCGCTGCTCGTCGAGCAGGAGCGCGAAGCGGGTGAACAGGTCGGCGATCAGGGTGTCGGCGGACATGGCTGTCCCATTCGTTGGTGCGTCCAATGTTGGCGGCTGGCCGCGCTGGACGAGTTCGGGGTGGCCAGCCAGGCCGAACTCGGCCGCCGGTTCCGCCGCATGGAGCGAGCACTCGACAAGGTGCAGGACGACCTGCTCGGGCCGCTGTCGGCCGAGGACAGGCAGACGCTGACCCGCCTGCTCACCCGGCTGCTCACGCACCACCAGCAGGGCTGAGCGGTCGGGCCCGCCCAGGGCGGGTCAGGGGTTCAGGGTGATGCCCTCGCGGCGGAGGTCCTCGACGATGCCGTCCACCAGGCGGGTGGAGACGGTGTGGCGCAGCCGGCCCTCCTCGCGCAACTCGCGGACGGCGGGCACCGGGTCGGGGTCGGCGAACAGGCGTTCGTCGGCGTGCTCCGCCGGGCGGCCGGTCGGGTCGATCGTCCACCAGGACGCCTCCAGCGCGATGCCGTTGGGGTCGCTGAAGTAGATCGAGCGCAGGAAGCCGTGGTCGATGACGTCGGTGACCTCGCAGTCGTGCGCCTTGAGCCGGTCGCGCAGCCGGTTGAGCGCGTCCTCGTCCGGCAGGTGCAGCGAGAGGTGGTCGAACTGGGCCGCCTTCGCGTACGGCACGCCGGCCGGCTTGGCGAAGCTGTCGAGGGGCTGGTCGGCGTATTCGAAGAAGGCGACCGTGTGACCGGGGCCCACCTCGAAGAAGTAGTGCTTGAACGCGGGCACGGCGAGGGTGGCGACGAGGCGGGCGTCGAGCACACCGTGCCAGAAGCGCACGGTGGCGTCCATGTCCGCGGTCACGAGGGCGAGATGGTGCACGCCGCGCCAGTGCACCGTTTCCTGGGTCGCAGCCATGCGTCAACAGTACGCCTTTCAACTATCTCTGGTAAGGCACGGATCGATGGCCGTTGCCTCCGCGCCGACACGGTGCCTAACGTGCTGTTGGTGATCCCCTGACCGATGAGGAGCCCTTGCTGATGCATGACGACCGCGAGCTGGTCGAGGCCCGGCTGAAGCGCGTTCTGGACGAGCGGATCCGCCCGGCGATCTACCCCGAGTCCGTCCCGCTGGAGGTGGCGGTCTGGCACGCGCCGGACGAGCCGGTGCCGGTGGCGGAGGGCCTGGCGGCCACGCCCGAGCCGATCTCGGTGGGACAGGCGTGGGGCAGGCCGTGGGGCACGAGCTGGTTCACCGTCACCGGCACCGTCCCCGAGGAGTGGGCGGGCCGGATCGTCGAGGCGATCCTCGACCTCGGCTTCGACGCGGACAAGCCGGGCTTCCAGTGCGAGGGGCTGGTCTACCGGCCCGACGGCACGCCGGTGAAGGGTCTCAACCCGCGCAACCAGTGGGTACGTCTCGGCTCCCCCGCCGAGGGCGGCGAGGAGGTGCGGCTGCACGTCGAGGCCGCCTCCAACCCGATCATCCTGATGCACGGCGCGTTCCTGCCGACGCCGATGGGGGACAAGGAGACGGCCGGAGCCGACCCGTTGTACCGGCTGACCCGCATGGACCTGGCCGTCTTCGACAGGACGGTGTGGGACCTGGTGATGGACCTGGAGGTGCTCGGCGAGCTGATGGCGGAGCTGCCGGTGGACGGCGCCCGCCGCTGGGAGCTGCTGCGCGCGCTGGAACGCGCCCTCGACGCGGTCGACCTCCAGGACGTGAACGGCACGGCGCAGGCGGCGCGGGCGGAGCTGGCCGGGGTGCTGGCCACGCCGGCGACGCCGTCGGCGCACCGGATCAGCGCCGTCGGGCACGCGCACATCGACTCGGCCTGGCTCTGGCCGCTGCGCGAGACCGTGCGCAAGGTGGCCCGGACGGCCTCGAACATGACCGCGCTGCTGGAGGACGAGCCGGACTTCGTCTTCGCGATGTCGCAGGCCCAGCAGTGGGCGTGGATCAAGGAGCACCGCCCCGAGGTGTGGGCGAAGGTGACCAAGGCGGTGGCGGCGGGCAGGTTCGTCCCGGCGGGCGGCATGTGGGTGGAGTCCGACACGAACATGCCCGGCTCCGAGGCGATGGCCCGGCAGTTCGTGCACGGCAAGCGGTTCTTCATCGACGAGTTCGGCGTGGACAACGAGGAGGTGTGGCTGCCGGACACGTTCGGGTTCGCGGCCGGGCTGCCGCAGATCATCAAGGCGGCCGGGTCGAAGCGGCTGCTCACGCAGAAGATCTCGTGGAGCCAGACGAACACGTTCCCGCACCACACGTTCCTGTGGGAGGGCATCGACGGGACGCGGATCTTCACGCACTTCCCGCCGGTGGACACCTACAACTGCTCGATGAGCGGCGGCGAGCTGGCGCACGCGGCGCGCAACTTCAGGGACAAGGGCGTGGCCCGGCACTCCCTCGCGCCGACGGGCTGGGGCGACGGCGGCGGCGGCACGACGCGGGAGATGGTCGCCAAGGCGGCCCGCGCACGGGATCTGGAGGGCTCGCCCGCCGTCACCTGGGAGACGCCCGCCGAGTTCTTCGCCAAGGCCGAGGCCGAGTATCCGAGCCCGCCCGTGTGGGTCGGCGAGCTCTACCTTGAGCTGCACCGGGCCACCCTGACCAGCCAGGCCAAGACCAAGCAGGGCAACCGGCGCAGCGAGAGCCTGCTGCGGGAGGCCGAGCTGTGGGCCGCCACGGCGGCGGTGCGCCGCGGCGCGCCCTACCCGTACGAGCGGCTCGACCGGATCTGGAAGACGGTGCTGCTGCACCAGTTCCACGACATCCTGCCGGGGTCGTCGATCGCGTGGGTGCACCGGGAGGCGCGCAGGACGTACGAGCTGGTGGCGGCCGAGCTGACCGAGATCATCGACGGCGCCCAGCGGGCGCTGGCGGGGGAGGGGCCGGGGGAGCTGACCTTCAACGGCGCCCCGCACGCGCGCGGCGGCGTGCCCGCGGGCGGCGCGGCCCGCGCCCGGCGGGCGGACGCGGCGGCCCCGCGCCCGCGGGACGGCGGCGGCCACGTGCTGCAGGACGCGCGGCTCCGGGTGGAGATCGACGCCCGCGGCCTGGTCGTGTCGGCCCGCGACCTGGTCACGGGACGGGAGGCGGTCGCGCCGGGCCGGGCGGCCAACCTGCTCCAGCTCCACCCCGACTTCCCCAACAAGTGGGACGCCTGGGACGTGGACGCGTTCTACCGCCACACGGTCACCGACCTCACCGAGGCCGACGACGTCCGGGCCGCGGGCGGCGCGGTCGTGGTCACCCGCTCGTTCGGCGGCTCGCGGGTGACCCAGCGGCTCACGGTCACGGACGGCCGGCTGGAGATCGACACCGAGGTGGACTGGCACGAGACGGAGAAGTTCCTCAAGCTCGCCTTCCCGCTGGACGTGCGCGCCGACCGGTACGCCTCCGAGAGCCAGTTCGGGCACGCCTTCCGCCCCACCCACACCAACACGAGCTGGGAGGCGGCCAAGTTCGAGGCGTGCAACCACCGGTTCGTGCACGTGGAGGAGCCGGGCTGGGGCGTGGCCCTGGTCAACGACTCGACCTACGGCCACGACGTCACCCGCGACGTGGACGGGCACGGCACGACGACGACCCTGCGCGCCTCGCTGCTGCGCGCCCCGCGCTTCCCCGACCCGGAGACCGACCAGGGCGTGCACCGCTTCCGGCACGCGCTGGTGCCGGGGGCGGCGATCGGCGACGCGGTGCGCGAGGGCTACTTCGTCAACCTGCCCGAGCGCCGCGTGCCCGGCGGCGAGGAGACGGTCGAGCCGCTGGTCACGGTGGACGACGACGCCGTCGTGGTGACGGCGGTGAAGCTGGCCGACGACGGGAGCGGCGACGTGATCGTGCGCTTCCACGAGTCGCGGGGCGGTCCGTCGCGGGCACGCCGGGCCTCAGCCGCTGACCAGCGTGCCCAGGCGGGGCGCGTACGTGGCGTGGAAGACCAGCGAGGCCGCGCCGATGGCCGCGGCGTCGGCCGCGATCGGCGAGGTCTCCACCCTGACCGCGTGCAGCCGCCGGGCCAGCGGCCGGTCGGCCACCGCCCGCGCGATCACCTCCCGGTAGATCCCCCCGACCTCGCGCAGCGCGGGGCCGCCGAGCACGAGCAGGTCGATGTCCAGCATGTTCACCACGCTCACGGCGGCGTCGGCCAGCCGCCGCGCCACCCGCTCGATCACCCGGCGCGCCTCGGGCTCCCCGGCGGCGGCCGCCGCGCAGATGGCGGCGTGGTCCGCGCGGTTGCCGAGCGCCGCCTCGATGGCGCTCGGGCAGCACACGGCCTCCACGCACCCGCGGTTGCCGCAGTAACACTCGGGCCCGTCGGGCTCGACCGCGATGTGCCCGAACTCGGCGGCGTTCAGCGAGCTGCCCCGGTAGACCTGGTTGTCCAGGAAGAGGCCGCCCCCGATCCCGGTGCCGAGGTAGAGGTAGGCGAAGTCGCGGGCCGAGCGCGCGATGCCCGCCCAGCGCTCGCCGATGGCCGCCGCCGTGGCGTCGTTGTCCACGGTCACGGGGAAGCGGGTGTACTCCTGCAGCAGGCCCTTGACCGGCACCCGCTGCCAGCCCGCCAGCCGCGGCGGCGAGACGATCACGCCGTCGGCGTTCAGCGGCCCCGGGCAGGCCAGCCCCACGCCGAGCACCTTGCCGTCGGGCACCCCGGCCTCGCGCAGGATCCGGCGGGCCGCCCTGGCCATCCGGCGGATCACCGCGTCGGGGCTCATGCCGGGCCGCAGCGGCAGGTGCAGCCGGGTGAGGGGCCGCCCCGCGAGGTCGGCCAGCACGCACGACAGCTCCTGCGGGTCGAAGTGCACGCCGACCGCGTAGCCGGCGCGGGCGTCGACGCGCAGGATCGTCCGCGGCTTGCCGCCGCTCGACGGGGCGGAGCCGTCCTCGACGACCAGGCCCTCGTCGAGCAGCCGGCGCACGATCACCGACACGGTCTGGGCGGTGAGCCCGGTCACGGAGGCGATCTGCACCCGGCTGATCCCGTCGGACGCCTGGATGGCCTCCAGCACCACGGCCCGGTTGTAGCTGCCGACCTTGGGCAGGTTCGTGCCCTGCTGCATGTGAGCAATGTCACCACAGAGTGTTGACTTAGTAAATCAAAAAGATTTACGTTCTCGGCAACCCAAGGAAACAAGGGAAACCGTGATGAAACGTAGCCTGGCTGGTTCCCTCGTCGTGTTGACAGCGCTGACAGCCGCAGGTTGTGGTGGCGGCGGCGCGCAGGAACCCGCGTCCGGAGCCAAAGAGCTCGAGGTCCTCTACAAGGTCGAGCCGACGTGGCCGCATCTGGAGAAGATGCTCGGCGACGCCAAGAAGCAGTACGAGGCCGCCCACCCCGGCGTCACGATCAAGCTGACCGCGGTGCAGGGCAACAACGAGGCCTACTACACGAAACTGGCGCTGCTGAACCGGTCCCCCGACTCGGCGCCCGACCTCTACTACCACGACACGTTCCAGGTCAACGCGGACGTCGCGGCGGGCAAGCTGGCCCCGCTCGACGACTACCTCGCCAAGTGGCCCGACTGGAGCACCCAGTTCCCCGACTCGGTCAAGCAGGCCGCCAAGGGCGCCGACGGCAAGATCTACGGCGTGCCGATCAGCACGGACACCCGCGGCCTCTGGTACCAGAAGGACGTTTTCGCCAAGGCCGGCCTGCCCGTCCCGTGGGAGCCGAAGACCTGGGCCGACGTGCTGGCCGCGGCCCGCGCGATCAAGCAGAAGGTCCCGGACGCGGTCCCGTTCAGCATGTACTCCACGAAGATCCACGGCGAGGCCGCGACCATGCAGGGCTTCGAGATGCTCCTGTACGGCACCCCCGGCGGCACCCTCTACGACGACGCGCAGCAGAAGTGGGTGGCCGGCGGCAAGAACTTCACCGACGCCCTGACCTTCATCAACACCGTCTACCGGGAGGAACTCGGCCCCAAGCAGGCCGACGCGCACAACGCCAAGCTGGCCGACAAGGTCAACCTCGAGTGGTTCCCGGCCGGCCGGATCGGCATCTCGCTCGACGGCGCGTGGACGTCCGCGGCCTGGAAGCCGACCAGCACCAAGCCGTGGCCCGAGTGGACCGACAAGGTGGGCTGGACCGCCATGCCGACGCAGAACGGCGAGGAACCCGGCGCGATCAGCATGTCGGGCGGCTGGGTGATGGCGATGAGCTCCTACACCAAGCTCAAGCAGGAGGCGTTCGACTTCATCGCGGTGGCCACGAACAAGGAGAACTCGATGACGTACTCCGTGAGCACCGGTGACCTGGCCACCCGCAAGGACGTCGCCGAGGACCCGAAGTACACCGCCGACAACCCGAGCGTCAAGTTCTGGACCGACCTGGCCTCGGTGACGCGGTACCGGCCCGCGTACGAGGTGTACCCGAAGGTGTCGGCGCAGGTCCAGGAGGCGATGGAGGCCGTCACGACCGGGGCGCGCACGCCCGAGGAGGCCACCGCCGCCTACGTCAAGGCGCTGCCCACGGCCGTGGGGGGCGCCGACAAGGTCCTGACGCGATGACGATCGCCACCGCGCCGTCCGCGGCCGTGACGGGCTCGCCGGCAGGCGGCCCGCCACGGCCGCGGCGGCTGCTGCGCTGGCTGCTCCCCATGGCCCCCGCGCTGGTGCTGCTGGTGCTCTTCATGGCGGGCCCCATCCTGTGGAGCGTCTACATCGCCTTCACCAACGAGACGCTGACCGGCTCGGCCTCGGTGAACTCCCGGTTCGTCGGCTTCGACAACTTCGTCAGGATGTTCGGCGACCCGAACTTCCTCAACTCCTTCGTGCTCACGTTCGTCTTCGTGGTGGGCTCGGCGGTGATCGGCCAGAACACGCTCGGCCTGATCATCGCGCTGCTCCAGCGCGGGCGCGGCCGGGTGACGCGGGGCGTGGTCAACGGCGTGGTCATCGGCGCCTGGGTGATGCCCGAGATCGTGGCGGCGGCCTGCTGGTTCTCGTTCCTGGCCGAGGACGGCACGCTCAACACGGCGCTGGGCCTGTCGCAGGAGTGGCTCTACACCGCTCCGATGCTCGCCGTCATCCTGGCCAACGTCTGGCGGGGCACGGCGTTCTCGATGCTGGTGTACTCGGCCGCGCTGTCGGAGGTGCCGCCCGACCTGGTGGAGGCGGCGGCGGTGGACGGCGCGAGCCCGCTGCGGCGGCTGCTGCACATCACGCTGCCGTTGATCCGCCGCTCGATCATGGCCAACCTGATGCTGATCACGCTGCAGACGCTGGCCAGTTTCGGCCTCATCTACGCCCTGACCGGCGGCGGCCCCGGCACGGCCAGCCAGACGACCCCGCTCTACATGTACGAGCAGGCCTTCCGCTACTTCGAGATCGGCTACGGCTCGGCCGTCGCGCTCGTGATGCTGGTCATCGGCGCCCTGTTCTCCCTCGTCTACCTGCGCCTGATCAGGGTGGAGGACGCATGACCCGGATCGCCGCGAGGACCGCGGCCCTGCTGTCGCTGCTGCTCATCACGCTGGCCTTCCTGGGGCCGTTCGTCTGGGTGCTGATCGCCTCGGTGCAGCCGGAGTCCACGCTGTCGGCCGCCCCGACGGCCGCGTTCTCCCTGGACAACTTCGCCGCCGTGCTCACCTGGGAGACGGTGTTCCTGCCGCTGATCAACTCGATCGTCATCTCGGGCTCGACGGCGATCGTCACGGTGCTGGTGGCGGGGCTGGCGGCCTACCCGCTGTCGCGTTTCCAGCTCCGCTACGGCCGGCACTTCATGCTGACCCTGCTGTTCACCACGGGCCTGCCGATGACGGCGGTGCTCGTCCCGGTCTACTCGATGTTCTTCCGGTTCAACCTGTACGGCTCCGTGCCGGCGATGGTGCTGTTCCTGACGGCCAGTTCGCTGCCGTTCTCCATCTGGATGATGAAGAACTTCATGGACGGGGTGCCGGTGAGCCTGGAGGAGGCCGCCTGGGTGGACGGGGCCGGCTGGGTGCAGTCGCTGCGGGCCGTGGTGGGGCCGCTGATGGCGCCGGGCATCGCGGTGGTGGCGATCTTCGTGTTCGTGGGGCAGTGGGGGAACTTCTTCGCCCCGTTCGTGCTGCTGGACACGCCGGACAAGCAGCCGGCGGCGGTCACCGTCTTCACGTTCTTCACCCAGTACGGGCAGGCCGCGTACGGGCAGCTCGCCGCGTTCTCGATCCTGTACACGGCGCCGGCGGTGGTGCTGTACGTGGCGGTCAACAAGTACCTGGCGGGGTCGTTCAACTTCGGCGGCTCGGTCAAGGGCTGAGCGCCGCGCGGCGCGCGTGCGGGGGCCGCACCCGTCCCTGAGACTTTGGCGGCTTTACGACAAGTCAGGATCTGGCCAGGGCGATCTCATGGACAGCGCAGTTCAGGATGGCTAGGAATTCGGTATTCGTGCTTACCGATTTTCTGGAGGTCGTCCATGCGTGGCTTAAGGCGGGGAAGGGTGCTGACCGTCGCGGCGGCCATGGCGGCCTCGCTGCTCTCGGTCCCCGGCGCGTACGCCGAGTCCGATCCGGCGGCGAACAGCGCGGCGTTCACCGCGGCGGCGGCCGGCACCGAGATCACCCTGATCACCGGTGACCGGGTGCAGGTGCGGAAGGTGGACGGCGAGCACTCGACGGTCACGGTCACCCCCGCGCCCCGGGCCGACGGCTCCGTGCCGACGTTTCAGGTGCTGGAGACCGGGAGCGGCGTGACGGTCATCCCCGACGACGTCGCGACCCTGGTCCCCGAGCGGCTCGACACCGAGCTGTTCAACGTCACGGCCCTGGCCGAGCAGGACTACGGCGCGGCCATCCCGCTCATCCTCACCTACGCGCAGAACGCGGCCAGGGCCGCGGTGCCGGCGGCCGAGCGGCTGCGCACGCTGGAGAGCATCGGCGGCGCGGGCGTGCGGGTGGCGGCGGCGGACGCGGCGGCGTTCGGGGCGGAGCTGGCCAAGCTCGCGGCCCCGTCGCCGCAGGCGCGCGCGGCCACGCCGCTCGCGGGCGTGTCGAAGGTCTGGCTGGACCGCAAGGTGCGGCCGGTCCTGGAGGACAGCGTCCCGCAGATCGGCGCGCCCGAGGCGTGGGCCGCCGGTTACGACGGCTCCGGCACCACCGTCGCCGTGCTCGACACCGGCGTGGACGCCGGCCACGCCGACCTGGCCGGCAAGGTCGCCGAACAGCGCGACTTCACCGGCGAGGACGTCAATGGGGACCCGCACGGCCACGGCACCCACGTGGCGAGCACGGCCTCGGGCGTGGCGCCCGGCGTGCGGCTGCTGGGCGGGCGGGTGCTGGGCGCCGACGGCTCCGGCCAGCTCTCCTGGATCATCGACGGCATGGAGTGGGCGGCCGGCGAGAAGCACGCCGAGGTCGTCAACCTGAGCCTGGGCGGCCGTGAGGCGGGCGGCCCGCTCACCGACGCGGTGAGCACGCTGACCCGCCAGTACGGGACGCTGTTCGTCGTGGCCGCCGGCAACGACGGCTGCGACTCGTGCGTGGGCACCCCTGGCGACGCCCCCGAGGCGCTGACCGTCGGCGCGGTGGACAAGCAGGACCGTCTCGCGGACTTCTCCAACCGCGGCCCGGTGGCGGCCGACGGGGCGGTCAAGCCCGACGTCACCGCGCCGGGCGTGGACATCACCGCCGCCAGGTCGGGCGGCGGCCGGATCGCGATGTCCGGCACCTCCATGGCCACTCCGCACGTCGCGGGCGCGGCGGCGCTGCTGCGCCAGGCCCGTCCCGACCTCACCGCGAACGAGCTGAAGTCGCTGCTCATGGCCACCGCCGAGCCGGGTGCGGACATCCCCGTGGACGCGCAGGGCGCGGGCCGGATCGACGTGGCCGCCGCCGTCAAGGGCTCGGTCGTGGCCTCGGCGGGCTCGCTCAACTTCGGCCGGCTGAGCATCGGCGAGGAGAAGACGCTCACCGTCGGCTACCGCAACCTCGGCCAGGCCCCCGCCGAACTGCGGCTGACCGGCGGCGACGCGTTCACGGTCGAGCCGGCCACGCTCACCCTGCCCGCGGGCGGCTCCGCGGAGGCCAAGGTGACGCTCAAGGCCGGCGAGCCCGGCACGCTGCGCCGGGAGCTGACGGCGGCGGGCACCCGCACGCTGCTCGCGGCCACGGTGGAGGAGAAGCGCGTCGAGCTGCGCGTGCGCGGCGTGGCCAGGGACGGCCGCACCGCCCGCGGCGGCTTCACCGTGCTCAACCTGGACGAGGGCACCCTGGTCGGCCGCCTGCTGCCCGGTGCCCCGGACGAGCCCTGCACCGAGGCGAAGTACGGCTCCGGCACCTGCCTGCGCGTCAAGCCCGGCACGTACTCGGTGCTCGGGCACATCTTCACCATGCCGGCCACCCAGGACAGCACCGCCACCGGCAAGCCGCTGCACGAGAGCCTCGTCGGCGACCCCGAGATGCGCATCACCAAGGACACCGAGGTCGTCCTGGACGCCCGCAAGGCCGTCGAGGTGCGGGTCGAGACCCCCGACCACGAGACCAAGCGCAACACCGGGGCCGCCGCCGCCCTCATGTGGTACCGCGCCGGCGAGCAGGGCACGGCGCTGCGCGGCGGCACCAACATCTCGCCCGGCGGCCAGGTGGAGGAGCGGCTGTTCGTGCAGCCGACGAAGAAGGTCACCAAGGGCACGTTCGTGGTCTCCACCCGCTGGCGGCTCGAGGCCCCGGCGATCGAGCTGTCCACGCCCGGCCTGAAGCTGACGCCCGAGTACGTCGATCCGGTCCAGTTCAGCGACTTCTCCACCGAGTACCCGCGCCTGGACGGCGTCCGCCTGCTGCCGGCCGCCGACGCCGGGCGGGGCAGCGCCGCGGAGATCAAGGCCCGCGACCTGCGCGGCCGGCTCGCCGTGATCCGCCGCACCGACGGCGTCCCGGTCTCCACGCAGGCCAACGCCGCCGCGGCGGCCGGGGCGGCCATGGTGGCCGTCTACAGCGACCGGCCCGGCTCCGACGTCACGACCGGCGGCAACATGGTCAAGCTGGCCGTCCCGACGGTGCGGCTGAGCCACGAGGAGGGGCTGAAGCTGGTCGAGCGGCTGCGCCGGCTGCCCGTGCCGGTCGTGGCCAAGGGCATCGTGGCCAGCCCGTACGTCTACGACCTGTACCTGCGCGAGCAGGGCAGGGTCGGCGACTCCCTCAAGTACGTGGTCCGCGCGAAGACGCAGGCCAGGGTCGAGACCGGCTACCACAGCCAGCTCGCCGACGACATGACGGCCAACGAGGCCCGCTACGTCTTCGAGCCCTGGGACACGCTGTCGATCTCGACGAACCATCCGATGGCCAAGACCCCGCGTACCCGCGTGGACTACGTCACCCCCGATCCCGATCTGCGGTGGAGCACCTCCGCGCAGACGCCGGAGCGCAACTACAACAACATGTGGCCGCGTCCGGACACGGTCCGCGTGGGGGTGTCGTCGCCGGAGATGCGCGCGTACGCGCCGGGGGAGCGGGTCGGCCGCACGGTGTTCAAGCAGCCGCTGCTGCCCGGCGTCAACCCGCGCAACCCGGTCCGCAGGGACGGCGACAAGCTGATGCTGTCGATGCAGGGCTTCGTGGACTCCGGCGGCAACGTCGGCGAGGCGTACACGAGCATGTTCGAGCGCGGCATGAAGACCGACTTCCGGCTCTTCCAGGGCGAGACGCTGATCTGGCAGACGAACTACCTGCCCGCCGGGTCGGGGATCCTCCCGGCGGACCGGAACGCCTACCGGATCGAGTACGACCTCGCCAACGAGTCGGACTGGGCCAAGCTGTCCACCCGCACCAGAGGCGTGTGGACGTTCACCTCGGAGCACGTGGCCCAGCCCACCGTGCTGCCGCTGCTGGTGGCCTCCTTCGACGCGCCGGTGGACCTGAAGAACCGGGCCGTCTCCCGCAAGCTCGGGCTGAGCGTGCGCCATCAGGAAGGGGCACGGCAGAGCTCGATCGGGCAGGTGTCGCTGGAGGTGTCGTACGACGACGGCGGCACCTGGCGGCCGGCCCGCCTGCGGGCCAAGGGGGACCGGGCCTACGAGACGACGCTCGACCAGTTCCGGCCGGGGTTCGTCTCGCTGCGGCTCAAGGCCGCCGACGTGGACGGCAACACGCTGACGCAGGAGGTGATCCGCGCCTACGCCCTGCGCTGAACGCCGTGCATGAGGGTGTCGAGCACCTTCGTGGCAAGGGCGTCAGGATTCTGACCTGATTCGATCGCTGGGGGAGTGCCGTGCGCGGCCTCCCCCAGCAGCGCGAGGTAGACCTGCCTGGCCCACACGATGTCGGCGCCGGGTTCGAGCAGTTTGCCGAAGACCTCCTCACATTGCCCCATCACCCGCGCCTGTACGGCCTGGGCCTCCGCGCTGAGCGGGATCTGCCGGGCCAGCGTGAACCGCCAGGCGGGCTTGACCTGCAGAATGTTGGCGGTGGCCTGGTGCAGCGCGACCAGCGGGGGCGCGGTGTCCGGCCGGGCGGCCTGCACCGCCTCCCAGATCTCCCGCCACGCGGTCACCTCCATCGCCTCGATGAGCGCCTCCCGGCTGGCGAACCTGCGGTGGATGGTGGCCCTGGCCACACCCGCCGCCTCCGCGATCTGCTCCATCGTGGCCACGGGGCTGGCACTCAGCACGTCTTCCGCCGCCACCATGATCGCCCGCATGCTGCGCTCGGCGTCGGCCCGCAGTTTTCCCATGGAAGGGAACGTTACAGCGTTTAACTGAGACTATGTGTTGCAGATACGAATAAATCTGCTACTTTCAATCGCATGACTACCAAGGGAACCGCTCTTGTGACCGGCGCGTCCTCCGGCATCGGCGCCGAGTTCGCCCGTCAGCTCGCCGCCCGCGGGCACGACCTGGCGCTGGTCGCCAGGTCCGGGCCGGCCCTCGACCGGCTCGCCGCCGACCTGCGCCGCGAGCACAGCGTCCGCGTGGAGGTGCTCGTCCAGGACCTGTCCGCGCCCGACGCCGCCGTCCGGGTCGCCGAGCAGACCGCCGCCCGCGGCCTGACCGTGGACGTGCTCGTCAACAACGCCGGGTTCGGCACCGCCGGCGACTTCGCCCGGATCGCCGCCGAGCGCGAGCACGACGAGCTCATGGTCAACGTCGTCGCCCTGGTGGGGCTGACGCACGTGTACGTGCCGGGGATGCTCGAGCGCGGCAGCGGCGGCGTGATCAACGTGGGCTCCACCGCGGGGTTCAACGTGGCTCCGTACTTCGCGACCTACGCCGCGTCCAAGACGTTCGTGCTCAACTTCAGCCTGGCACTCTGGAGCGAACTGCGCGGCAGCGGCGTGAAGGTGCTCGCCGTCACCCCCGGCCCGGTCGAGACCGCCTTCTTCGACCGGATCGGCACCAGGAAGGCCGCCATCGGCGCCAGGATCGCCACCCCCGGGTCCGTCGTCACCGCCGCGCTGCGGGCATACGACCGCGACCGGGGATACGTGGTCCCCGGTCGCGGCAACTTCGCGATGGCGCATCTGATGCCGCGCCGCCCCCGCAAGCTCACGGCGCTCATCGGCCGGCGCGTCACCCGGCAGGTGGCCGACGAGCTCACGCCCAGCGCGGCTCGCTGACCGGCTCCGGAGCGAGGGTCAGCAGGTCGCGGGCCGGGGCGCGGGTGAGCATGGCCTGGGCCAGGCTCGCCTTCACCAGGGCCGCGCCACGCAGCACCGGCACCAGCGTCAGCGCGAACAGCACGCCGAGCACGGTGTTGAAGCCCACGAACGTCAGGTCGTCGTTACCCAGGCCGAGCAGTTCGGGCAGCGTGTGGTCCATCCCGGGGAGGGCGGCGATGATCCAGCCGTAGAGGGGGAAGGTCAGGCCGGCCAGCGTGCCGGTCCACCACACGGCGGCCACGACGGAGGCCGCCAGCGAGATCGGGAAGGCGATGACGCCGTACAGCAGGTCCACCACGGCCTGGCCGCCGGCCAGCGGGTTCAGCATGCGGCGCAGCCGGCCCGCCCGCGACGGGGCGGCCGGGTAGGGCGGGCGGGCCACGGGACGCCCGAGCACCTCGGGGAGCGCGGCGCGCTCGAAGTCGGCCAGGTTCCTGGCCACGGCGGCGGTGGCGGCCAGCACGGGCAGCCCGACGAACACGACCGCCGTGCCCAGCCCCGCCGCGACCCCGGTCACGACGACGGCGAAGTACACGACGGCCATCGGCAGGCCGAGCAGGGTGTAGCGGGTGTCGGTGGCGAGGCGGTGCCGGAGGGTTGTCATGACGAGAACGCTACGGGCCGGGCACCGGCCCGCTCGACCCTGCGCACGGCCCAACCCGGGGTAGGGACAGCCCTACCGGAACCCGCGCTCGGCGCGGTCGTGCCGGAAGGCGTCGAGCCGGTCGAAGTCCAGCTCATGGACCGAGACGGGCGCGCCGGGCGGCCCGGTGAAGAAGCCCGCGTGCGTCTGCGGGCACGGGTTGGCCAGGCCGGTCACCCCCGCGCACGGATGGCCGTGATAGGTGGTCTCGTGATGCCAGTCGCTGACTGCCACGTACGTCATGAACTCGTAGGCGCGCGCCACGGACATGTGCTGCCACAGCTCGCGGGCCGGGGCGGGGCCGTCCCACCGGGTGACGGAGAAGGCCGGCACCAGCACCGCGTCCAGCCCCTCACGCCCGGTCAGGCTCGCCGAGTACCACAGGTCGGCGCAGAGCAGCACGTGCAGGCGGCGTCCGTCCAGCTCGAAACCGGCGCCCGGCCGGCCGGGACGCACGCCCGAGCGCAGCTCCACCCCATACGGGTGCGCCTTGTCGTACTCCAGCAGCAGCGTGCCCCGCGCGTCGAACACCGCGCCCCTGTTCACCCGGTCACCGGTGGCGTCGTCGTAGTGCGAGCCCCCGACCACCGTCAGGCCCGCGCCCTCGGCCAGGGCGCGCACCCTGGCCAGGTAGTCGGCGCGGGGCAGGCTGGAGCCGACCAGCTCGGGCAGCAGCGCCACGTCCCCGGTGCGGGCGGCGAGCAGTTCCTCGGCGGCGTCGAAGTTCGCGTGGCCGTCGGGGGACCAGTGCGGGGGCTGAACCAGGAGGATCTTCACCTCTCTACTGTGGTCCGCCGGGGATCGCGGCGAGCAGCTCGCGGGTGTAGTCGTCGGACGGGCTGTCGAAGATCTCCTCCGCCGTGCCGCTCTCCACGATCCGGCCGTCGCGCATGACGTGCACCGCGTGCGAGATCATCCGCACCACGGCCAGGTCGTGGCTGATGAACAGGTAGCTGAGGCCCAGCTCCCGCTGCAACTCCGCCAGCAGCTCCAGGATCTGCGCCTGCACCAGCACGTCCAGCGCCGAGACGGCCTCGTCCAGCACGACCAGCTCGGGCGACAGGGCCAGGGCGCGGGCGATCGCCACCCGCTGGCGCTGGCCGCCGGACAGCTCGTGCGGCAGCCGCCCGGCCGTCGAGGCCGGCAGCGACACCTTCTCCAGCAGCTCCGCCGCCGCCCGCGCGCGCTCGGCCGCGCTGCCGACGCCGTGCACGCGCAGCGGCTCGGCGATCGACTTCCCGACCGGATAGCGCGGGTCGAGCGAGGCGTACGGGTTCTGGAAGACCGGCTGGACCCGGCGGCGGAAGGCGAACAGCTCCTTGCGGCCCAGCGCGGCCAGGTCGGCGCCGTCGAAGCGGATGCCGCCCGAGGTCGGCGCGTCCAGGCCGAGCACCAGGTTCGCGGTCGTGGACTTGCCCGAGCCCGACTCGCCCACGATCGAGACGGTACGGCCGCGCGGGATGGTGAACGACACCCCGTCCACCGCCGTGAACTCCTGCCCGGAGCCCCTGATCGGGAACACCTTGCGCAGCCCGTCCACCACGACCAGGTCCGCCTCCTCGCCCTCCGGGCGGCGGGGCGGCTCGCCGACGCGCGCCGACGACAGGCTCGGCACGGCCCCCAGCAGCCGCCTGGTGTACTCGTGCGCCGGATCGGCCAGGATCCCGGCGGCGGGCCCGGTCTCGACGATCTCGCCCTGGTACATGACCGCCACCGCGTCCGCCCGCTCGGCCGCCAGCGCCAGGTCGTGCGTGATGAGCAGCACGGCCGTGCCCATCTCGGCGGTGAGCCGGCCGAGCTGGTCGAGGATGCGCCGCTGCACGGTGACGTCGAGGGCGGAGGTCGGCTCGTCGGCGATGAGCAGCCTGGGCCGGCAGGCCAGCCCCATGGCGATCAGCGCCCGCTGCCGCATGCCGCCGGAGAACTCGTGCGGGTACTGCCCCGTGCGCCACTCCGGGTCGGGGATGCCGACCATCTCCAGCAGCTCGATCACGCGCGCCCGCGCCGCCCTGCCGGTGGCCGTCCCGTGCACCTCCAGCGCCTCGGCGATCTGGTCGCCGACGCGCATGAGCGGGTTGAGGTTCGACATCGGGTCCTGGGGCACCAGGCCGATGTCCGCGCCGCGGATCGCGGTCATCTCGCGCCGGCTCGCCGTGGCCAGGTCGCGGCCGTCGAACAGCACCCGCCCGCCGGTGATGCGGCCGTTGCCGGGCAGCAGCCGGTTGACCGCGGCGGCCGTGGTCGACTTGCCGGAGCCCGACTCGCCCACCACGGCGACCGTCTGACCCGGCAGGATCTCCAGCGAGACGTCCTTGACGACGGTGACGTCCCGTCCTCGGGTGCGGAAGGCGACCGACAGGTCGCGGATCTCCAGGAGCGGGCTCATGCGGTTTCCGATCGGTGTGCGATGTCCTGCAGCAGGGCGGTCCAGAGCTCCTCGGTCGGCACCGGCGTGCCCTCGACCAGCAGGCGGTTGCTCGCCAGCGCCAGCGCGACGTCCCGGCCCGGCACGAAGCCGACCGCGCAGCCCACGTAGCCGGGGTGGCCGAGCACGGTCACGGTCTCGCCCGGCAGCTCCAGCGGGTAGCGGCGAAAGCCCAGCGCCTGCTGCTGGTCGGGGCCGGGTTCGAGGAACTCGCGCACCACCTCGGGCCGCCACAGATGGTCGTACTCCTCGTACCTGGACAGGGCCAGGGCGTACTTCAGCAGGTCGGGCACCGTCGAGAACAGGCCCGCGTGCCCCGAGACGCCGTCGAGGGCGTGATAGGCGTTGCCGTCGGCGACCTCCCCGATCACCGGCCCGGTGCGCCAGCCGGCGAAATCGGCGCTGCGGTACGGCACCGGGTACGGGCGGCCGGTGTCCAGCATGGTCATCTCGACCCGGTCGTCCAGGGCGCTCATGGCCACCTGCGAGCCGGCCGGGCGGGCGTACGTCGTGGAGGTCAGGCCCAGCGGCCGGGTGACCAGTTCGGCCAGCGCCCGGTCCAGGCGCAGCCCGGTCACCTCGCTGACGATCCGGCCCAGCAGCACGAAACCGAGGTCGGAGTAGTGGCGGGCGCGGCCGGGGCGGTAGCGGGGCGGCGGCAGGCGCGGCTGGACGTACAGCGGCCACCACTCCCACAGGCCGCCGCGGTGCAGCAGCAGGTCTCGTACGGTGATCGCCTCGTACGACTTCGGCAGGTACGCGCTCAGCGGCGCGTCCAGGTCCACGAGCCGGTCGGACACCAGGCGGATCAGCATCGTCGTGGTGGCCACGAC
This sequence comes from Nonomuraea sp. MG754425, assembly GCF_021699195.1. Lineage (GTDB taxonomy): Bacteria > Actinomycetota > Actinomycetes > Streptosporangiales > Streptosporangiaceae > Nonomuraea. The sequence continues at coordinate 59,431 of NZ_SSXE01000067.1, forward strand.
CTTGGTCACCGAGGCGAGGTCGTGGTAGGTGTCCATGGTCATGGGGGCCACGCCCGCGCGCTCGCCGTCGGCCCAGTGCACGGCGCGGTGGCCGGCGCACTCGTCGAGGTCGAACCACGGCGTGCGGGCCGCCGTGACCAGCCCCGGGGGAGCCTCGCCCGCAAGCCCGCCGCTCACGACAGCACCAGCGACCGGGGCGGGTCGGTGACGGGGACGGGCAGCACGAGCGGGCCCGCGCCCGGGGTCAGCGTGCCCAGGATGCGGGGGCCGCTCGCGCCCGTCCCGCCGGGCGCGGTGCCGGGCAGGCCGTGCGCGCTCAGCCAGCCGATCAGCGCGAACGCGATCGCCTCCTTGTCGTCGGCCGGCGCGCCGTAGTCGTCCGAGGGCGACACGGTCACGCCGGGCAGCGCCGCCCGCAGCCCGTCCATGACGACGGGGTTGCGGCACCCGCCGCCCGACACGACCAGCGCGCCCACCCCGGCGGCCCGCACGTCGTGGGCGACCGTGCGCACGGTCAGCTCGGTCAGCGTCGCCACCAGGTCGGCGTCGCCGGGCGTCACACCCGCGCGGGCCAGGGCCGCCTGCACGTACGCCAGGTGGAACAGCTCCTTGCCGGTGCTCTTCGGCGCGGGCAGCCGGTAGTACGGCTCGTCCAGCAGCGCGTCGAGCAGCCGCGCGGACACCGTGCCGGACGCGGCGATCCGGCCGTCCTCGTCGTAGCCGCGTTCGTTCAGGGCCCGACTGGTCACCACGGCGTCGATCAGCGCGTTGGCCGGGCCGATGTCGTAGGCGTGCAGGGAGCCGCCGCGCACCACGGTCATGTTCGCGATGCCGCCGAGGTTGAGCGCCGCCGCCCCGCCCTCGTGCCCGCCGAGCAGCAGGCCGTCCAGCACCGACACCAGCGGGGCCCCGTGGCCGCCCGCCGTGATGTCCCTGATCCGCACGTCGGACAGCACGGGCGCGCCCGTGCGCTCGGCGATCCAGGCCGGCTGGCCGATCTGCAGGGTGCCGAGCGCGTGCGTGCCCGCCACCCAGTGGTAGACGGTCTGCCCGTGCGAGACGACCAGATCGACCGGCCCCGCGGCCGCGATCGCCGCGGCGGCGGCCTCGGCGAAGCTCTGCCCGATGAGCGTGTCCAGCTCGCACACCTCCGCCAGCGTGGTCGGCGCGGGCGGCAGCGCCGCGATCAGCCGCGCCCGCAGCTCCCCCGGGTACGGCGTGCTCGCCGTGTGCCGGACCCGGCCCTCCAGCACGCTCCCGGCGGGCTCGAAGTCCACCACGGCCACGTCGATGCCGTCGTGCGAGGTGCCGGAGATCATCCCGAGAATCCTCATGAGCCATCCTCCCCCAGTGCCGCCCGCGGGCGTGCGCCGTCCGCGACCATTGTGCCGATGATCATTGTGCCGATGCCGGGCAGGCGCGGATCGGGCGCTCGCGCCGGGACCGCCGCCGGCCCGGAGAGATTCGCCGAAGTCACCGCCGTCACCGAGTCCCGAGGCCGGCGCGGCGGTGGCCGCGGTTCCGCGGGTCGAGCAGGTCACGCAGGCCGTCGCCGAGCAGGTTCAGCCCCACCACCAGCAGCACGACGACCGCGCCTGGCGCGATGAGCGTCCACGGGGCGATGAACACCAGGCTGCGCGCCTCGTAGATCATCGAGCCGAGCGACGGGGCGGGCGGCGGGGTGCCCAGGCCCAGGAAGCTGAGCGACGCCTCGGTCAGCACCGCCCACGACAACGACAGCGCCACCTGGACGACGATGATCGAGGTGATGTTCGGCAGCACGTGGCGGAGCATGATCTGCCAGCGGCTCTGGCCGGTGGCGACGGCCGCCCGCACGTACTCGATCTCCCTGAGCGAGAGCACCGGGCCCCGGGTGACGCGGATGAAGATCGGCACGTACACGATGGCGATGGCCACCGCGATGGTGAACCAGTCGCGCGCCAGCACCGATGCCAGCGACAGCGCCAGCAGCAGCGGCGGGAACGCGAACAGCACGTTCGTCACCCCGCCGATCGCGCCGTCGGCGAAGCCGCGGTAGAAGCCGGACACCAGCCCGCCCAGCGTGCCCACCACGGTCGCGAACGCCACCGCGACGACCGCGATCAGCGCCGAGTTGCCCACCCCGGCCGCCACCCGGGAGAACACGTCCCGCCCGAACTGGTCGGTGCCGAACAGGTGCCCGCCCGACGGCGGCAGGAACCGCGACGGCGGATGCTGCGCGATCGGGTCGTACGGCAGCAGCCCCAGGTACGACAGCGCCGCCACCACCGCCAGCAGCGTCAGGATCACGATGCCCGCCAGCCCGGCGGGACTGCGCCTCACGACGCCCTCACCCGCGGGTCGATGACCCGGTAGAGCAGGTCGGTCAGCAGGTTCACCAGCACGAACGCCAGCGCGATCACCAGCACCGTGCTCTGCACGACCGCGTATTCCTTCTGCTGGATGCCCAGCAGCACCTGCCGTCCGATGCCCGGCACGGAGAAGATCTGCTCCACCACGACCGCCCCGCCCAGCAGGTAGCCGAACTGCAGCCCGGTCATGGTCACGATCGGCACGAGCGCGTTGCCGAGCACGTGCCTGATCTGCAGCCGCCGCTCCGGCACGCCCTTGGCGCGGGCGGTGCGCACGAAGTCGTCCGAGCGCACCTCCAGCACCGCCGCGCGGGTGGTGCGCAGGATCGGGGCCGCGATGCCGAAGCCCAGCACGATCGCGGGCAGCAGCATCTGCCGCAGGTTGAGCAGCGGGTCCTCGAAGAGGGTGGCGAAGCCCTGCCCGTTCGGGTTGAACCCGAACGACGCCGCGAACACCGACAGCAGTGTGGTGGCCAGCAGGAACGCCGGGATCGACAGCCCGGCCAGGCTCACGACCTGGCCGGCGGCGTCGCGGATCGAGCCGGTCCGCGACGCGGCCAGCACGCCGAGCGGCACCCCGATCAGCAGCGCCAGCAGGATCGAGAGCACGGCCAGCTCGAACGTCACCGGCAGCGAGTGCAGGGTCAGCTCCAGCACGCTCTGCTGGGAGCGGGCCGAGTAGCCGAAGTTGCCGGTGACCATGTTGCCCAGCCACGAGAAGAACTGGGCGAGCAGCGGCTGGTCCAGGCCGTAGTACTGCTCCAGCGCCTGACGCTGGGCGGGGGTGAGCGCGGCGGCCTCGGTGCCCAGCCCCGCCGTGATCTGGTCGCCGGGGATGGCCCTGAGCATCACGAAGACGAGCACGGCCACCCCGAACAGGATGCCGAGCGTCTCCGCGACGCGCCGGACCACCCGGTTGCGCGGCAGTCTCATCCGGCCGAGGTGGTGCGCAGGTACTGCAGCGACCCGCTGGCCATCGGCACGAAGCCGGTCACGTTCGCCGTCGTCGCGGTGTAGGTGTAGCCGGCGAACAGCCAGATCCAGGCGGCGTTGTCCTCCAGGTGGGCGCCGACCCGGTCGTAGATCGCCTTGCGCGCGGCCTGGTCGGTGGTGGCCTTGCCCTGCGCGAACAGCTCGTCCAGTTCGGGGGACTGGTAGCCGGCCACCTTGTTCAGGTTGCCGTCGCCGGTGAAGTAGCGGCCGTAGGAGCCGTCGGGGTCGGGACGTCCGCCGTTGAGCGCCACGGCCGCGTCGAAGTCGGCCGCCACCCAGCGGTCCACGAACGCGCCCGACTCCAGCACCTCCAGCTCCAGGTTGATCTTCGCCTCGGCGAGCTGGGCCTTGAGGTTCTGGGCCTCGTTGACGGAGGTGGCGTACTCGCCCTGGGACACGATGGTCTTGATGGTCACGCCGCCGGCCTTGCCCGCCTTGCCGAGGTAGTCGGCGGCCTTGGCCAGGTCGCGGGTCGGGCACGGCCGTTTCGCGGGGTCGGACTTGAACGCCGGGGCGGTGATCGGGCCGGTCACCTCGCCCTCGCCGAGCGCCGCGGTGTCGAGCACCTGCTTGCGGTCGATCGCGCACTGGACGGCCAGGCGCACGTTGACGTCCTTGAGGTCGCCGCGCCGCGCGTTGAGCTGGAGCGCGTGGTAGTTGAGCTGCGGCGTCTTGGCCACGGTGATGGTGCCGCCGCCCTCGGCGGTCTGCGCCACCAGCGGGTCGTTGAAGACCGCGAGCTGCACGTTGCCCGACTGCATGGCCGACACGATGGACGACTCGTCGGGGATCACCCGGAACTCGACCGCGCCGGCCTTCGCCTTCTCCGCGCCCCAGTACCGGTCGTTCCTGGTCAGCGTGATCGACTGGCTGGCCACCCGCTTGCCGAGCGTGAACGGGCCCGTGCCGTTGGGCGTGGCGGTCAGCTTCTCCTCGGTGTCGTCGGAGGAGAGCATGGCCATGTTGACCGTGGCGAGGTTGGCGGGCAGCGCGGCGTCCGGGCCGGTCAGCTCCAGCACGACCGTGTTCGGGTCGCTCGCCTCGACCGACTTCACCGACGACAGCGAGGCCCTGGCCACGGCCGCCGTCTTCTCGTCCATGATCTTGTCGAGGGACGCCTTGACGTCCTGGGAGTCGAACGCGCTGCCGTCGGCGAACGTGACGCCCTGCCGGAGCTTGAGCGTCAGCTTCTTGCCGTCCTCGGAGCTCTCCCACGACTCCGCCAGGCCGGGCACCACGTTCAGGTCCTTGTCGAACTCGGTGAGGGTGCCGTACAGGTTCTGCAGCACGTTGACGGCGGTGAACTGGGTGGCCTTCCAGGGGAAGAGCGTGTCGGGGTCGGAGGTCACGCCGACCACGAGCGTGCCGCCCTGACCGCCGCTCTGCCCGGCGGGCGCGGAGGAGGACGGGCCCGAGGAGGACGAGCAGGCGGTGAGGACAAGGGACAACGCGGCGGCGATGCCGGCCGCGGAGAAGGCGCCACGGTGCATGTGGTCTCCTCAGGGCAGTAGGTCATAAAATTACGCAGACCTTACCATTGGGGTATTTTATTTCCGTCACAGGGACAGGTGAGCATGAGCGAGGACCCCGAGACCCTGCTGATCCGCCTCCGCGCCGCCATGCCCGCCCTGCGCCCGTCGGAGCGCCGCATCGCCGAGATGTTCGTCGGCGCCCCCGCCGCCGCCGCCAACCTGTCCATCGCCGAACTGGCCGCCCGCTGCGCCACCTCGACGACCTCGGTGGTGCGCTTCTACCAGCGCATGGGCTACGCCCGGTACAAGGACTTCCGCATCGACCTGACCAGGGCCGTGGCCAGGGAGGAGCTGACCGCCTCCCGTCTGCCGGAGGCGTCCGGCGACATCGACCGGCACGACAGCCTGGCGGGCATCGTCTCCAAGGTCGCGATGAACGAGACGCTCTCCATCGCCGACACCGCCCGCTCGCTGGACATGGACGCGCTGGGCGAGGCGGTGGCGATCCTGCTGGCCGCCCGCAGGATCGACACCTTCGGCGTGGGCGCCAGCGCGCTCGTCGGGCTCGACCTGCAGCAGAAGCTCTCCCGCATCGGCCGTACCGCGATCAACTGGCACGACTGCCACTCGGCCTGGACCTCGGCGGCCACCCTCGACCCCGGCTGCGTGGCGGTGGCCGTCTCGCACACCGGGGCCACCGTGGACACCGTCGAGTTCCTCGCCATCGCCCGCGCGTCGGAGGCGGCCACGGTGGCGATCACGAACTTCCGCGACTCGCCGCTGGCCCGCGCGGCCGACGTGACGCTCACGACCGCCGCGCGCGAGACCAGGTTCCGCTCGGGCGCCCTGGGCAGCCGCATCGCCCAGCTCATGGTGGTGGACTGCCTGTTCACGGGGGTCGCGCAGGCGTCGTACGACGCGTCGATGGAGGCGCTGCGCAACACGTACGCGGTCGTGCACGACCGGCGGGTCGAACGCGCCTAGCCTTGTCCATCTTCACAGGCCGGATTCACCTGCGGTTCACTGGCCGGCCCTACCTTGGAGCCCCATGAACTGGAGGTACCGGGCCAACGCGACACTTGAGGGCCTGACGGGATACACGCTGACGCGCAAGCTGCACAAGGAGCCGCCCAAGACGCCTCCGCCGCCGAAGGAGCCGCTGGAGCTGCAGCGGCTGCCCGGCGACAAGGTCCGCCCGCCCGTCGATCCCGAGCACGACCGGCTGCTGCGCGAGCCGGTCTTCCTGCTGTCGTCCGTGCGGTCCGGCTCCACGCTGCTGCGCGTCATGCTCAACAGCCACTCCCAGGTGCACTCGCCGATCGAGACGCACTTCCGGCGGATGGGCGTGAGCCTCGGCACCGACCCCGTACGCCAGGCCATGGAGCTGCTCGGCCACACCCACAGCGACATCGAGCACCTCGTCTGGGACCGGCTGCTGCACCGCGAGCTGACCCGCAGCGGCAAACCGGTCCTGTGCGAGAAGACGCCCAGCAACGTCTTCGCCTGGCGGCGCATCGCGACCTGCTGGCCGGACGCGCGCTTCGTCTTCCTGCTGCGCCACCCGATGTCGATCGTGCAGTCGTGGCACGAGGCCGACCCGGTCAAGCGCCCCATGACCGAGGCCGTGCCGCGCACGCTCAGCTACATGACCTACCTGGAGGAGGCGCGCACCCACCTGGAGGGGCTGACCGTGCGCTACGAGGAGCTGACCGCCGACCCCGAGGGCCAGCTCCGCCGGATCTGCCTGTTCCTGGGCATCGAGTTCGAGCCGATCATGCTGGACTACGGCAAGAAGGACCACGGTGGCTTCGTCAAGGGCATCGGCGACTGGCGGGACAAGATCCGCACCGGCACCGTCGTGGCCGGCCGTCCGCTGCCCTCTCCCGAGGAGATCCCCGCTGAGCTGCACGACATCTGCCGGACGTGGGAGTATCTCCGCTGACGGCGGCGGGCCCCGCCGGTTGCGACTCTGTGACAGAGTTCGCCTGCGATTTGCCCGCCATTCGCCCGAGGCTCCGATATGTTGCCGTTCGTGATCAACGGGCCTTCGCGCCGGGCTTTACTCGCCGGTACTCTCTCCGGCCTCACCCTGCCCGCGGCAGTGTCGTCAGCACTGCCCGCGGGCGCCGAGGCCGCCGCGCGCCGCGGCAGCATCCCCTCGCGGCCGAACATCCTGCTCATCCTCGCCGACGACCTGGGATGGGGTGAGATCGGCAGCAACGGGCAGCGGTTGATCCACACCCCGAACCTCGACCGGCTGGCGGCCGAGGGGGTGCAGTTCAAGGCCGCCTACTCGGGGGCGCCGCTCTGCGCGCCCTCCCGCTGCTCCCTGCTGACCGGGCTGCACGCCGGGCACAGCACCGTCCGGGACAACCCCGAGGGCGGGCCGCAGCTCGCGCTCTCCGAGGCGGACCTGACCTTCGCCGAACTGCTGCAACTGTCCGGCTACCGGACGGCCTGCATCGGCAAGTGGGGCTTCGGCCCCGAGCGGACCGACCAGCCCTCCCACCCGAACGTGCGCGGCTTCGACGAGTTCTTCGGCTACATCTCGCACAAGCACGCCCACCAGTACTTCCCCAAGTACCTGTGGCACAACGGGCAGAAGGTGCAGCTCGGCGGCACCAAGTACGCGCCCCACCTGTTCCGGCAGCGGGCCGTCGAGTTCATGAAGGCCGACAGCGACAAGCCGTTCCTGCTGTACTTCGCCACGAACCTGCCGCACTCGCCCAGCGTCATCGCGGGCGACGCCGGCGAGTACGAGAACAAGCCCTGGACCGGTCCGAACCGCCGCCACGCCGCCCAGGTGGCCCGGCTGGACACCGACGTCGCCGCACTCGTCAGGACGCTGCGCGACGCGGGCCTGGCGAAGGACACCCTCGTGCTGTTCACCAGCGACAACGGCCCCCACCGGGAGAAGGGCGTGACGCCCTGGCTGTTCGACTCCAACGGCCCCTACCGGGCCGACAAGCGCGACGTGTACGAGGGCGGCATCCGCGTGCCGCTGATCGCCTGGTCGCCGGGGCTGCGCCCGCGGGTGGAGCGGCAGCCGGTGGCGTTCTGGGACGTCCTGCCCACGCTGGCGGACCTGGCCGAGACGCCCGTCCCCGCCAACCTCGACGGCCTGTCCTTCCGCGGCCTGCTCACCGGTGAGGGCGCGCCCAAGCACCACCACCTGGTGTGGAACCGCCCGCGCAAGGCCCAGGCCATCCGCCGGGGCCGGTGGAAGGTGGTCAGGTTCTCCCCGCACATCGCAGGCGCCGGGCCGCAGGGCCGGATCGAGCTGTACGACCTGACCGACGATCCGGGCGAGCGCCGCGACCAGGCCGCCGCCCGGCCCGCCATCACCCGGCAACTGGTGGAGTTGCTCGACCGCTCGATCGGGACCGACCCCCGTATCCCGTACGGGCTGCGCACCGAGGTGAGCGGCGACCAGGTCGTGGTGACCCTGCACAACGGCTCCGCCACACCCTGGACCAAGGTCGAGCTCGGCCTCGACGGCAAACGCCGCAGGCGGGCCCGGACGGTCGCCCGCGTGGAGCCGGGCATGGCCATCTCGGTCGGTTTCCCCGCGCCGGACGGCGGCCGGGTCGTCGCGCGGGCCGACTTCACCTCCGGTGGTCGCGCGCACGTCTTCCGCCGGGAGCACACGGGCGGCGCGGCGCCGATCACGCTGACGGGCACCGGCTGACGGCGCGGCGGGGGTCACGACCAGCGAATACGTCCGGCTGTCGTCCACGAAAGGCATCAAGATCCACTACACGGGGGGCAAGGTGCCCGCCGACCTCGCCGACGCCGGCAACCACGATCGCTGCGTCGACCTGGTCCAGGACATCCAGCGCATGCACATGGCGGGAGGCCGCGGCGAGAAGTACATCGACGTGGGCTACAACATGGTGTGCTGCCCCCACCGCGAGACCTTCATGGGCCGCGGCCCCCACGCCCTGCCGGCCGCCAACGGCGCGGGCCTCAACTCCGGCCACTACGCGGTGCTCGCCCTGGTCGGCAGCTCCGGGCTGACGGAGCCGAACGACGACCTGCTCAACGCCCTGGTGGACGCCATCGAGTACCTGCGCGAGCACGGCGACGCCGGCCACGAGGTCAAGGGGCACCGCGACGGCTACGACACCTCCTGCCCCGGCGACCCCCTCTACCACTGGGTACGCGCCGGGGCCGAACGCCCCTGACCGGCCGCGCCCCTCAGGTCAGGCGGCCGACGTGGGCCAGCGCCTGCTTCAGCAGCGCACCCTGCCCGCCGGACATCTCCTCCTGCACCATCGGCGAGGCCGCCTCCTCGGGCGTGAACCACACCAGGTCGAGCGCGTCCTGGCGGGGCCGGCAGTCACCGGCCACCGGCACGATGTAGGCCAGCGAGACGGCGTGCTGGCGCGGGTCGTGATAGGGCGTGACGCCGGGCGTGGGGAAGTACTCGGCGACGGTGAAAGGCTGCGGGGAGACGGGGATGCGCGGCAGCGCCACCGGGCCGAGATCCTTCTCCAGATGCCGCAGCAGGGCGTCGCGGACCCGCTCGTGCAGGAGCACCCGCCCCGAGACCAGCGCCCGGCTGACCGTGCCGTCAGGCAGCATGCGCAGCAGCAGCCCGACGTGGGTGACCACGCCGGTGTCATCGACGCGCACGGGCACGGCGTCGATGTAGAGGATCGGCATCCGGCCCCGCACCGACTCGAGTTCTTCCGGTGCGAGCCAAGCAGGCGTGGTTTCGGTCTTTTCGGTCATCTGCTGATCGTACGGCGCGGGAGGTCAGCGGTGTGCCAGAGTCCGTCAGGACGCGTCCGCCCGGCCGCCCAGGACGTCGCGCAGACGAACAGCACGATGCCGGCGAACGGCAGGTAGCCGGCGAACTTCCTCATGTGAGATCACGCTCCGCTCTCGCCTTGGCCAGCCGCCTGCGCTGCGGCTGGACGGTGTGCCGGGGATCGCCGGCCGACTCCATCCCGGCCTGGAAGATCCCGAACCTGGTGCACGCCGACCCCGCCAGCAGCGCGGCGCCCGCCGCCACGGCCGCGATCCGGCTGCGCCGCCCCACGGTGGCCCCGGTCAGCGCGCCCGCCAGCGACAGCGCCTCGCCCAGCCGCAGCAGCCGGCTGCGCCTGAGCGGCTCGGCCAGCGGCCCCAGCCGCCGCTCCATCCGGGCGGCGGCCACGCACTCCACGGCCGCGCCCAGCAGCGCCGCCCGCCGCGCGGGAGCCGCCTCGGACAGCGGCGCGGCCAGCAGGCCGAGCCCGCCCGCCGCCGCCACCGCCGACCCGGCGAACAGGAACGGCATCTCGCGATAGCCCTCGTGCCAGACCGGCACGGCCGTGTCGCAGATCAGCGCCGCCGTGTACGTCGCCACCGCCGGCCCGGTGAGCGCGGCCCCCAGCGTGGCGGCCCGGCCCAGAGCGGGCGACAGCCCCGCCACGTCCACGACCGCCGCCGTGACGGCCTGCGGGCCGTACGCGCTGAGGATCCACGTGCCGACGCTCATCGGCGAGGTCACCTTGAACACCCGCAACATGTTGAGGAAGCGCTCGGGCCGGCCCAGGTCGTGGATCAGCGCGTACAGCGAGCCGCCCAGCGCGCCCGCCCACCACCGGATCGGGCGGCAGGCCGTACACCTCGGGCTCGTCCAGCAGCAGGAAGAACGCGCCGGTGCCGCCCACGCCGTCGCCGGGGTCGTGGCCGTACAGGCGGGCGGAGTCGTTCCCGGCCGCGCGCACCTGCTCCAGCCGCCGCTCGGCGCGCTCGCGCAACTCGTCCAGGTCGCCGAACTGGATGGAGTCGGTCGGGCACGTCTTGGCGCACGCGGGCTCCTGCCCGGCGCCCAGCCGGTCGTAGCACATCGTGCACTTGGCCGCCGTGCCGCTCGACTCCCGCTTGCCGATCACCCCGAACGGGCACGCCGGCACGCAGTAGCCGCAGCCGTTGCAGATGTCCTGCTGCACCACGACCGTGCCGAACTCGGTGCGGAACAGCGACCCCGTCGGGCACACGTCGAGGCAGGCCGCGTGCGTGCAGTGCTTGCACACGTCGGAGGCCATCAGCCAGCGGAAGTCCATGTCGCCGACCCCGGGCTCCTGGTGACCCAGCGGCCGGCGCTGCTCGACGAACGCCACGTGCCGCCACGTGTCGGCGCTCAGCGACATGGTGTTGTCGTACGACCAGCCGGTGAAGTTCAGGCCGTCCTCGGGGACCTGGTTCCACTCCTTGCACGCCACCTCGCACGCCTTGCAGCCGATGCAGATGCTGGTGTCGGTGAAGAAGCCCACCCGGCGGCTCTCGTCGAGCCGCTCGTCCAGGTCGAAGGCCATCACGGCTCCATTCCGGTGTCGGCGCCCACCCCGGCGCGCCGCCGGTAGGACCTGACCAGCTCCGGCAGCGCCGGGCCGCGCGGCCGGCGTCCCGGGCGGATGTCCGCCGACAGCGCCTTGACCTCCTGGATGTGCGCGTTGGGGTCCAGCGAGATCGCCGACAGCTCGTTGGCCGCATCGCCCCTGGCCAGCCCGTTCGGGCCGAAGTGGAACGGCAGCCCGATCTGGTGCAGCACCCGCCCGTCGAGATGCAGCGACGGCATCCGGTCGGTGACCAGCACCCTGGCCTCGATGGCGTTGCGCGCGGTGACGATCGTGGCCCAGCCGCCGTGCACCAGCCCCCGCTCGGCCGCCAGCTCCGGCGATACCTCGCAGAACAGCTCCGGCTGCAACTCGGCCAGGTACGGCGTGAACCGGCTCATCCCGCCCGCCGTGAAGTGCTCCGTCAGCCGGTACGTCGTCACCACGTACGGGTAGACCGACGCGCCCGGCTCGTCCCCGCTCGGCTGGTAGCGGTTGTCCTCGTGCGGATACACCTTGCGCGCCGGGTTGCGCTGCCGCCCGTACAGCGGGTTGGCCACCGGTGAGTCCTGCGGCTCGTAGTGCGTGGGCAGCGGGCCGTCCACCACCCCGGCGGGGGCGAACAGCCAGCCCTTGCCGTCGGCCTGCATGATGAACGGGTCGATGCCCGACAGCGCGTCCATGCCCTGCGCGTCGGGGTCGGGGCGGTAGCCGGGGCTCTTGCCGGCCTCGAAGTCGGGCACGTCGTGGCCCGTCCACCGCTCGTTGTCGGCGTCCCACCAGACCAGCCGCTTGCGTTCGCTCCACGGGGTGCCGTCGGGCCGGGCCGAGGCCCGGTTGTACAGGATGCGCCGGTTCGCCGGCCACGCCCACGCCCACTCGGCGGCGATCCAGTCCTGCTCGGAGGCGGGCTTGCGGCGGGCGGCCTGGTTGACGCCGTCGGCGCGCACGCCGCAGTAGATCCAGCAGCCGCAGGTCGTGGAGCCGTCGGCCTTGAGCGACTGGTAGCCGGACATCGGGCGGCCCTGCGCGTCCCAGCCGTTGATCTCGGCCAGCACCGCCTCGGCCGACGGCTCGGCCGTCTCGCCGCTCACCGGATAGTCCCAGGTCAGGTTGAGCACGGGCGCGTCGGCCGGGTCCTGCGAGCCGGCCAGCTTCGCGCGGACGATGCGGCCCAGGTGGTACATGAACCACAGGTCGCTGCGGGCGTCGCCGCTCGGCTCGACCGCCTGGTGGTGCCACTGCAGCAGCCGGTTGGTGTTGGTGAAGCTGCCGTTCTTCTCCGTGTGGCTGGCCGCGGGCAGGAAGAACACCTCGGTGCGGATGTCGGCGGTGCGCAGCTCGCCGGTCTCGATCTCCGGGCCGTCCTTCCACCAGGTGGCGCTCTCGATCAGGTTGAAGTCGCGCACCACCAGCCAGTCGAGGTTGGCCATGCCGAGCCGCTGCATCCTGGCGTTGGCCGAGCCGACCGCCGGGTTCTCGCCGAGCAGCAGGTAGCCCTTGCAGGTGCCGTCGAGCTGCGCCAGCACCGTGTCGTACGTGCTGTGCGAGCCCGTCAGCCGGGGCAGCCAGCCGAAGCGGTAGTCGTTGTCCGGCTGCGCCGCCTCGCCCCACCACGCCTTGAGCATGCTGACCAGGTAGGCGGGCATGTTGGACCAGTAGCCCTTGTGCGGCGCGTCGCACAGCAGGAAGTCGCGCAGCCGCTCGTTCTCGTGCGCGTACGGCATCGGGATGTAGCCGGGCAGCAGGTTGAACAGCGTCGGGATGTCACTGGAGCCCTGGATGCTGGCGTGCCCGCGCAACGCCTGGATGCCGCCGCCGGGGCGGCCGATGTTGCCCAGCAGCAGTTGCAGGATGCTCGCCGCGCGGACGAACTGGGAGCCGTCGCTGTGCTGGGTCCAGCCGACCGCGTACACGAACTCCGCGGTCCTGTCGGGCCCGGAGTTGTCCGTCAGGTGGCGGCAGACCTCCTCGAACAGGTGCCGCGGCACCCCGCACACCCGCTCGACCATCTCCGGCGTGTAGCGCGCGAAGTGGCGGCGCAGCACCTGCAGCACGCAGCGGGGGTGGCGCAGCGTCTCGTCCCGCTCCGGCCGGCCGTCGAGCGGGGCGCCGGTGCCGCCGTGCACCTCGCCGCGGCCGGGCGGCATGTCGCGCGGCCAGTGCCCCTCGTGGCACTGGTCGCGATCGCCCGACGTGGGCACCGCCGTCATGCCCTCGTACTGCCAGGTCTCCCGGTCGTAGGTGCGCTCCTCCTGGTCGAAGCCGGAGAAGAGGCCGTCGAGGTCCTCGGCGTCGCGGTAGTCCTCGCGCAGGATCGAGGCCGCGTTGGTGTAGTTGAGCACGTACTCGTGGAAGTACAGCTCGTTCTCCAGCACGTGGTTGATGATCGCGCCGAGGAAGGCCACGTCGGAACCGGCGCGGATGGGCACGTGCAGGTCGGCCACCGCGCTCGTCCGGGTGAAGCGCGGATCCACGTGGATGATCACCGCGCCGCGCGCCTTGGCCTCCATCACCCACTGGAAGCCCACCGGGTGGGCCTCGGCGAAGTTGGAGCCCTGGATGACCACGCAGTCGGAGTGCTGCAGGTCCTGCATGAACGTGGTCGCGCCGCCCCGCCCGAACGACGCGCCCAGCCCCACCACGGTCGAGCTGTGGCAGACGCGCGCCTGGTTCTCGATCTGCACCACGCCCAGCGCCGTCAGCAGCTTCTTGATGAGGTAGTTCTCCTCGTTGTCCAGCGTGGCGCCCCCCAGGCTCGCGATGCCCATGGTGCGGGCGGTGCGCCGGCCGTCGTGCTCCTGCTCCCACGTCTCGCGCCGGGTCGCGAGGATCCGGTCGGCGATCATGTCCATGGCCGTGGCCAGGTCGAGCCGCTCCCAGTCGGCCGCGCCCGGCGCGCGGTAGAGCACCTGGTACTTACGGCCGGAGCCGGTGGTGAGCTGGAGGCTGGCCGAGCCCTTCGGGCACAGCCGGCCGCGGCTGATGGGGGAGTCGGGGTCGCCCTCGATCTGCACGACCCGCTCGTCGCGCACGTACACGTTCTGGCCGCAGCCCACCGCGCAGTACGGGCACACCGACCTGACCACCCGGTCGGCCGTCTCGGTGCGCGCCCGCAGCGCGGCCGTCCGCGCCGACTTCGCCGCCTGGCCGCGGGCCGTGCGATCCGCGCCCGCGATCTGCCGCAGCAGCGGCCACCCGAACTCCATGACACCCCCCGATGTCCCCGGCCCGAGTCCTGCCCGGGACAGGCTGGGGGAAAACCGGCAGGTCAGAACACTCGGGACGCCGCCTCGTCCCAGGCGGCGCGGTCGCCGGAGGGCTCGTAACGGCGCAGCGGCTGCGAGGAGGCGACCAGCGCGCGCATCTCCGCCAGATCGGAGACCAGCCCGGCCGCCCGCGCCTGCACCAGCACGTTGCCGAACGTGGTCGCCTCCCCGGGACCCGCCACCACCGGCAGCCCGCACGCGTCGGCGGTGAGCCGGCACAGCAGCTCGTTCCGCGACCCGCCGCCCACCAGGTGGACCACCTCGACGTCGCGGCCCGACAGCTCCATCGCCTGCCGCACGGCCCGCCGATGCCCGAGCGCCAGGCTCTCCAGCACGCACCGCACGTACGCGGCGGGGGAGCCGGGCGGGAGCTGGCCGGTGCGGCGGCACTCGGCCGCGATCCTGGCCGGCATGTCGCCCGGCGGCAGGAACACCGGCTCGTCCGGGTTCACCACGGCGGCGAACGGCCGCTCGTCCGCCGCGGCCTTGAGCAGGTCGCCCAGGTCGGAGCCGGGCCAGGCGCGCAGGCACTCCTGCAGCAGCCACAGGCCCATGACGTTGCGCAGGTAGCGGACGGTGCCGTCGATGCCGGCCTCGTTGGTGAAGTTCGCGGCGCGGCTCTCGGGGGTGAGCACCGGGCCGGGCAGCTCCACCCCGGCCAGCGACCAGGTGCCGCACGAGATGTAGGCGAAGGCGGGGCCGGTGGCGGGCACCGCGGCCACCGCCGAGGCGGTGTCGTGCGAGCCGACCGCGCGGACCGGCGCCGACCAGCCGATCTCCGCGGCGACGTCCGCGCGCAGGCCGCCGAGCTCGGCGCCGGGTTGCAGCAGTGGCGGGAACAGGCCGGCCGGCAGGCCGAGCTGCTTGATCAGCGCTGACGACCACTCGCGGGTGCGTACGTCGAGCAGGCCCGTCGTCGAGGCGTTGGTCACCTCGGCGCCCATCTCGCCGGTCAGCCAGTAGCCGATCAGGTCGGGGACCAGCAGCATGGTGGCCGCCTCGCCCAGGCGCGGCTCGCACAGAAGCTGGTAGATCGTGTTGAACGGCAGCACCTGCAGCCCCGACACCTCGTACAGGGTGTCCGCGCCGAGGGAGCCGGCCACCCGCTCGGCCACCCCGGCCGTGCGCTCGTCGCGGTAGTGCACCGGGTTGCCGAGCATGGTGCCCGACTCGTCGAGCAGCGCGTAGTCCACGGCCCACGAGTCGACGCCGACGGAGGCGACCGGGCCGGCCGCGCGCAGGCCCGTGAGGATCTCGCGGTACAGGCCCAGGATGTCCCAGTGCAGGCGGCCGGACACGCGCACCGGGCCGTTCGGGAACCGATGCGCCTCGGTCAGGTTCAGCCCGCCGGACAGGTCGGCCAGCATCACCCGGCCGCTGGAGGCGCCCAGATCGACGGCGGCGAAACGACTGCTCAATGCGTTGACTCCCTGGCGATGAGCTCGGGCTGGAACATGATGTGCTGGTGGGCGTGCGTGTCGGGGTTGTCGCACTCGTCCAGCAGCAGTTCGGTGGCGATGCGGCCGAGCTGGTAGGTCGGCTGGCGCATCGAGCTGAGCGAGACGGTCGAGGCGGCGGCGAAGTCGATGTCGTCGTAGCCGATCAGCGCGACGTCCTCGGGCACCCGCACCCCGGAGCGCAGCAGGGCGCGCAGCACGCCGAGCGCGAGCAGGTCGTTGGCGCAGAAGATCGCCTCGGGCAGGCCGGCGGCGATCAGGTCGGCGGCGGCCTTCTCGCCCGCGCGGGCCGTCATGGTCGCGGCCTCGGTCACCCGCAGGTCGCCGGGGTCCAGCCCGGCCGCGCGCACCGCCGCCTTGGCGCCCTCGCGCCGCTCCACGCACTGGCGGATGGTCATCGGGCCCGTCACGTACGCGACGCTGCGCGCGCCCCTGGCCAGCAGGTGCGCCACGGCGGCCCGGCCGCCCGCGACGTCGTCCACGGCGACCGCGCACTGGTCGGGCCGGTGCGCGGGATGGTCGACCAGCACCACGCTGATGCCGTGCTCGCGCAGCCGGTCGAGCCGTGCCGGGTCCTCGCCCGACGGGGTGATCAGCACGCCGCGCACCCGGTGCTCGGCCAGCACCCGCAGGTTGCGGTCCTCCTTGTCGGGGGAGCCCGCCGAGTTGCCCAGGATCACCGCGTAGCCCAGTTCGCTGGCGACGTCCTCGACGCCGGCCGCGACCTCGGTGAAGAACGGGTTGCCGATGTCGATGACGCTCAGGCCGATCGTCCTGCTGTGCCCGGCGCGCAGCGTCGAGGCCGAGCCGTGGCGGACGAACCCCAGCTCGTTGATGGCGGCCTCCACGCGCTCCCGCGTCGCGGGTGCGACCTTGCCGGGCCGGTTCAGTACGTTGGAGACCGTGCCGGGGGAGACGCCGGCGTGCGCGGCGACGTCCTTGATGCTGACCATGGCCATGAAGATGAATTAAAACGTACAAACGGACACTGCGCCAGTCGCGGCACCGGTAGGACCGTGGATCGGCGTTGACATGGCCGTAACACGACGCCGGGCGTCCGGGCTTGGAAGTAAAACGTTTCTATAGCCGGGAGCCATTCTTCCGGTGCTCAGCGTGCTCGGCCGCGTGCCCGCCGCACTGGTTCGGGGCCGGTTCGCCGCGCGGTGGAGTTGAAACGTTCTTCATGTCCGGTCCGGCGCGAGCGGCTCCAGCCCCTCGGTAACCCGGCTGTCCTGTTGCGGAACTACCCCGTCTGAGCTGTGCGAACGGTTCGACAGGGAGGTGCGGGTCTTGTGCGCGGCACGGCCAGAACGTTTTAATCCCCGGTAAACGCAGGTGTAACACGCTGTGAGCGCTCACAGCCCTCCCGAGAATCTCGAAAGGCAGGCTTCATGCCGGATGTCATCGCGTACGGCGGCGACTGGAACCCCGAGCAGTGGCCCGAGGAGACGTGGCAGCAGGACGTCGCGCTGATGCGCGAGGCGGGCGTCAACCGGGTCAGCGTCGGGATCTTCTCCTGGTCGTCGCTGGAGCCCGCCGAGGGCGTCTTCGACTTCGGCTGGTTCGACCGGGTGATGGACCTGCTCGCCGAGAACGGGATCGGCGCCAACCTGGCCACCCCCACCGCCGCGCCCCCGCCGTGGTTCGCCGACGCCTACCCCGAGGCGCTGCCCGTGGACGCCGACGGACGCCGCCTCCACCACGGCAGCAGGCAGGGCTTCTGCCCCAGCTCGCCGATCTACCGGGAGAAGGCGCTGCGCATCGCCGAGCAGGTGGCGCTGCGCTACCGCGACCACCCGGCGCTGGTCATGTGGCACGTGCACAACGAGTACGGCTGCCACAACGCCCGCTGCTACTGCGACACCTCGGCCGCCGCCTTCCGCGCCTGGCTGCGCGCGCACCACTCCTCGCTGGAGGCGCTCAACGACGCGTGGGGCACCGCGTTCTGGTCGCAGCGCTACAGCGAGTGGGCGCAGATCCTGCCGCCCCGCGCCACCCCCAGCTTCCCCAACCCGGGCCAGCAACTCGACTTCCGCAGGTTCAGCTCCGACGCGCTGGTCGAGCTGTACGTCGCCGAACGCGACCTGCTCAAGCGGCTCACCCCGGACGTGCCCGCCACCACCAACCTGATGGCCGGCGCGCACTGGGACATGGACTGCTGGGCCTTCGCCGCCGAACTGGACGTGGTCTCCACCGACCACTACCTGATCGGCGCCCGCCGCGAGCGGCACATCGACCTCGCCTTCGCCGCCGACTACGCCCGCTCGCTCAACGGCGGCCGGCCGTGGCTGCTCATGGAGCACTCCACCAGCGCGGTCAACTGGCAGCCGCGCAACCTCGCCAAGACCCCCGGCGAGCTGCGCCGTAACTCGCTGGCCCACCTGGCGAGGGGCGCGGA
Source organism: Nonomuraea sp. MG754425 (assembly GCF_021699195.1). Lineage (GTDB taxonomy): Bacteria > Actinomycetota > Actinomycetes > Streptosporangiales > Streptosporangiaceae > Nonomuraea. The sequence continues at coordinate 77,700 of NZ_SSXE01000067.1, forward strand.
CGGGATCATGTTCTTCCAGTGGCGCCAGTCCAGGGCGGGCGCCGAGAAGTGGCACTCGGCGATGCTCCCGCACGCCGGCACCGACACCAGGATCTGGCGCGAGGTGACGGCGCTGGGGGCCGAGCTGGCCGGGCTGTCGGCCGTGGCGGGCAGCACGGTCAGCGCCGACGTCGCCCTGCTCGTCGATCACTCCAGCGTATGGGCGCAGGACCATCCCGCCCAGCCCACCACCGAGCTGGACCCGGTGGAGGAGGCCAAGCGCTGGCACGCCGCGCTGTGGCGGGCCGGCGTCACCTGCGACCTGGCCCATCCGGAAGGCGACCTGAGCGGGTACCGCCTGGTCGTGGTGCCCCAGCTCTACCTGGTGAGCGACGCGGGGGCGGCCAACCTGGAGGAGTTCGCGCGCCGGGGCGGGGTCGTGGCCGTCGGCCCGTACAGCGGGATCGTGGACGAGCACGACCGGGTGCGGCTGGGCGGCTACCCCGGCGCCTGGCGGGACCTGCTGGGCGTGCGCGCCGAGGAGTTCCTGCCCCTCGCCGAGCCGATCCGGCTGGCCTCGGGCGCGTCGGGGAGCGGGTGGAGCGAGGCCGTGCGGGTCACCACCGCCAAGGTGCTCGACACGTACGCGTCCGGCGAGCCGGCCTGGACCCGCAACGAGTTCGGCGACGGCGCGGCGCACTACCTGACCACCCTGTTCGACGACGCCGCGCTCGCGCGGGTCCTCGCCGCCGCCTGCCGCGAGGCCGGGGTGGCGCCCGCGGCCACGACCGTGCCGGGCGTCGAGGTGGTGCGGCGCGCGCACCCCGACGGGCGCTCCTTCCTGTTCGCGATCAACCACACGGAGCGGGAGGCCGCCGTCATGGTCGCGGGCGGCGGGAGCGTCACCGTCGCGGCCGGTGACGTCGTGGTCGTCCCCGGCTGAGCCGATTAAAACGTGTCATCCCCTCGATCCGGTGCCGACACCGCATCGGGGGCGGCGGATCCATTGACAGCGAGCACCTGGAATCATAGTTTCCTGCACGAAGGATTAAAACGTTTTTGAAAGGAGTGTCAGTGCGACGCGTCTGCTTCCTGCTGAAAGTCCGCCCCGAGCGGCTGGCGGAGTACCGGGAGCGTCACCGCGACGTCTGGCCGGAGATGCGAGAGGCGCTGTCACGCACCGGCTGGCACAACTACTCGCTCTTCCTCCGGGACGACGGCCTGCTCGTCGGCTACCTGGAGACCGAGGACTTCGAGGCCGCCAAGAAGGCCATGGCCGAGACCGGCGTCAACGCCCGCTGGCAGGCCGAGATGGCGCCGTTCTTCGAGGACCTCGACGGACGCCCCGACGAGGGCATGGCACCGCTGACCGAAGTGTTCCACCTGGATTGATCGGGGAGTAATGACAGACATCAAGGCCGCGCTGCGCACGCAGCGCATCGAGACGCCGTCCTGGGCCTACGGCAACAGCGGCACCCGGTTCAAGGTGTTCGCCCAGCAGGGCGTGCCGCGCGACCCGTACGAGAAGCTGGCCGACGCCGCCCAGGTGCACGCCTACACCGGCATCGCCCCCACGGTCGCGCTGCACATCCCGTGGGACAAGGTGGCCGACTACGCCGACCTGGCCAGGCACGCCGGCGAGCTGGGCGTGCGGATCGGCGCGATCAACTCCAACGTGTTCCAGGACGACGACTACAAGCTGGGCAGCGTCACCAACCCGGACGCCGGGGTCCGCCGCAAGGCCACCGACCACCTGCTCGAATGCGTGGACATCATGGACGCCACCGGCTCCGACACGCTCAAGCTGTGGTTCTCCGACGGCATCAACTACCCGGGCCAGGACGACCTGCGCGCCCGCCAGGACCGCCTGGCCGAGTCGCTGGCCGAGGTCTACGCCCGGCTCGGTGACGGCCAGCGCTTCCTGCTGGAGTACAAGCTGTTCGAGCCCGCCTTCTACGCCACCGACGTGCCCGACTGGGGCACCGCCTACGCCCACTGCGTCAAGCTCGGCCCCAAGGCGCAGGTCGTCGTGGACACCGGCCACCACGCCCCGGGCACCAACATCGAGTTCATCGTGGCGTTCCTGCTGCGTGAGGGCAAGCTCGGCGGCTTCGACTTCAACTCCCGCTTCTACGCCGACGACGACCTCATGGTCGGCGCGGCCGACCCGTTCCAGCTCTTCCGCATCATGTACGAGGTCATCAGGGGCGGCGGGTTCACCGACGACGTCGCCTTCATGCTCGACCAGTGCCACAACATCGAGCCCAAGATCCCGGGCCAGATCCGCTCGGTCATGAACGTGCAGGAGGCCACCGCCAAGGCGCTGCTCGTGGACCGCGACGCGCTGAGCGCCGCCCAGGCCGAGGGCGACGTGCTGGGCGCCAACGCCGTGTTCATGGACGCCTACAACACCGACGTGCGGCCGCTGCTCGCCGAGCTGCGCGAGGAGTCGGGCCTGGCGCCCGACCCGATGGCCGCCTACGCCAAGTCCGGATACTTCGAGAAGATCGCCGCCGAGCGTGTCGGCGGCCAGCAGGCCGGCTGGGGGGCCTGAACCACCATGTCTGACGTCGTGAACGAACTGCTCGACCGCTCCCGCCGCCTGGGCGCCGACCCGCGCAACACCAACTTCGCGGGCGGCAACACCTCGGCCAAGGGCGCGCGGCCCGACCCGGTCACCGGTGAGGAGGTGGACCTGCTCTGGGTCAAGGGCTCGGGCGGCGACCTCGGCACCCTGAAGGAGTCCGGCCTGGCCGTGCTGCGCCTCGACCGGCTGCGCGCGCTCAAGGACGTCTACCCGGGCGTCGAGCGCGAGGACGAGATGGTCGCCGCCTTCGACTACTGCCTGCACGGCAAGGGCGGCGCCGCGCCGTCGATCGACACCGCCATGCACGGCCTGGTCGAGGCCGACCACGTCGACCACCTGCACCCCGACGCGGGCATCGCGCTGGCCACCGCCGCCGACGGCGAGGAGCTGACCGGGCGCGTCTTCGGCGACCGGGTCGTGTGGGTGCCGTGGCGGCGGCCCGGCTTCCAGCTCGGGCTGGACATCGCCGCCATCAAGGAGGCCAACCCGCAGGCCATCGGCTGCGTCCTGGGCGGCCACGGCATCACCGCGTGGGGCTCGACCTCCGAGGAGTGCGAGGCGCGCTCGCTGGAGATCATCCGCACGGCCGAGGCGTACCTGGCCGAGCACGGGCGTCCCGACCCGTTCGGCGCGGTCGTGTACGACACGCTGCCCGAGGCCGAGCGGCACGCGCGGGCCGCCGCGCTGTTCCCGCTGGTGCGCGGCCTGGCCGCCACCGACGTGCGGGTGGTCGGCCACTACACCGACACGCCCGAGGTGCTGGACTTCGTCGCGCGCGCCGAGCACCCGAGGCTGGCGGCGCTGGGCACGTCCTGCCCCGACCACTTCCTGCGCACCAAGGTCGCGCCGCTGGTGCTGGACCTGCCGCCGGACGCGCCGCTGGAGCGGGCCGCCGAGCGGCTGCGCGAGCTGCACGCGGCCTACCGCGCCGAGTACACCGCCTACTACCAGCGGCACGCCACTCCCGACTCGCCGGCCATCCGCGGCGCGGACCCGGCGATCGTGCTGGTGCCGGGCGTCGGCATGTTCTCCTTCGGCAAGGACAAGCAGACCGCCCGCGTGGCCGGCGAGTTCTACGTCAACGCGATCAACGTCATGCGCGGCGCCGAGTCCGTCTCCTCCTACGCCCCGATCCCCGAGTCGGAGAAGTTCCGCATCGAGTACTGGGAGCTGGAGGAGGCCAAGCTCCGCCGCATGCCCAGGCCGAAGCCCCTGGCCACCAGGGTCGCGCTGGTGACCGGCGGCGGCTCGGGCATCGGCGCGGCCACCGCCCGCAAGCTCGCCGCCGAGGGCGCGTGCGTGATCGTGGCCGACCGCGACCTGGGCGCGGCCGAGAAGGTGGCCGCCGAACTCGGCGCGAACGCCCACCGGGTCTCGGACGTCGCCGTGGCGGTCGGGGTGGACGTCACCTCCGAGGAGCAGATCGCCGCCGCCGTCCGCGCGGGCGTGCTCGCCTTCGGCGGCGTCGACCTGGTCGTCAACAACGCCGGCCTGTCGTTGTCGCGCTCGCTGCTGGACACCACGCTGGCCGACTGGGACCTGCAGCACGACGTCATGGCGCGCGGCTCGTTCCTCGTCTCCCGCGAGACGGCCAAGGTGATGATCGACCAGGCGATGGGCGGCGACATCGTCTACATCTCCTCCAAGAACTCGGTCTTCGCCGGGCCGAACAACGTCGCCTACGGCGCGGCCAAGGCCGACCAGGCCCACCAGGTGCGCCTGCTGGCGGCCGAGCTGGGCGCGCACGGCGTCCGGGTGAACGGCGTCAACCCCGACGGCGTCGTCCGCGGCTCCGGCATCTTCGCCTCCGGCTGGGGCGCCAACCGCGCGGCCGTGTACGGGGTCGAGGAGGACAAGCTCGGCGAGTTCTACGCACAGCGGACGCTGCTCAAGCGCGAGGTCCTGCCCGAGCACGTGGCCAACGCCGTCTTCGCCCTCACCGGCGGTGAGCTGACTCACACCACGGGCCTGCACATCCCGGTGGACGCGGGGGTGGCCGCCGCGTTCCTGCGCTGACCGGGCACCCCGCGCGCCCGCGCTGCTGAGCAGGCGGCCATCGGGTCGCTGACCTGCGGTAACACCTTGGGCCGCCGTGGCCGGGAACCTCTCCGGCCGCGGCGGCTCCGGCGTCTGCGGCAGGGCCGGAACGCCGCACTCCGGCGGGCGCGAGCACGGCCCCGCATAACAGCCCTGGCCGGTTTGCCACGTGTACGCCGTGTTAAATCGGACAAGAACTCGGGCATGGCCTCCCACTCGATGCCCGTGTTCTGGAGCGCAGTTGCCGGTGACAAGTCTCACGATCCGGACATCAGTGCTGCTTCGGCTTGCATGTTCATCCTCTAGAGTGCATCATCTTCACTAGCAAGGTCATGAGGTTTGATGCATAATCATGCAGGAGGGGTCGCATTGAGGGCAGCGGTCGCGGGAGCCAGCGGCTACGCGGGAGGGGAGCTGCTCCGCCTCCTCCTCGGCCACCCCGAGTTCGAGATCGGCGCGCTGACAGCCGCCTCCAGCGCCGGCAGCCGCCTCGGCGCCCACCAGCCCCACCTGGCGCGGCTCGCCGACCGCGTCATCGAGGAGACCACGCCGGGCACGCTCGCCGGCCACGACGTCGTCTTCCTGGCCCTGCCCCACGGCCACTCGGCCGCCGTCGCCGCCCAGCTCGCCGACCTCGGCGACGAGGCGATCGTCGTCGACTGCGGAGCCGACCACCGGCTCGCCGACCCGGCCGCCTGGCAGGAGTTCTACGGCGGCGAGCACGCCGGCACCTGGCCCTACGGCCTGCCCGAACTGCCCGGCCAGCGCGAACTGCTCAGGAGCGCCCGGCGCATCGCCGTCCCCGGCTGCTACCCGACCTCCGTGCTGCTCGCCCTGAGCCCCGCCTTCGCCGCCGGCCTGGCCGCGCCCGACGTGGTCGTCGTCGCCGCCAGCGGCACCAGCGGCGCGGGCAAGTCGCTCAAGCCCAACCTGCTCGGCAGCGAGGTCATGGGCTCCGTCAGCGCGTACGGCGTCGGCGGCGTCCACCGGCACACCCCCGAGATGGAGCAGGGGCTGTCGGCCGTCGCGGGCACGCCCGTCCGGGTGTCGTTCACCCCCACGCTGGCCCCCATGAGCCGCGGCATCCTCGCCACCTGCACCGCCCCCGCCGCTCCCGGCCTCACCAAGGAGTCGCTGCGCGGCGCGTACGAGGTCGCACTGAAGGACGAGCCGTTCGTCCGGCTGCTGCCCGAGGGCCACTGGCCGGCGACCTCCATGACCTACGGCGCCAACACCGCCGCGCTGCAGGTGACACTCGACGAGCGCGCGAACCGCGTCGTGGCCGTCATCGCCATCGACAACCTCACCAAGGGCACGGCCGGGGGCGCCCTGCAGAGTGTGAACCTCGCCCTCGGCCTGCACGAAGAGCTTGGCCTCCCCACGACAGGAGTTGCTCCATGAGTGTTACCGCCCCCTTGGGCTTCCGGGCCACGGGCGTCGCCGCCGGGATCAAATCCGGCGGCGCCCGTGACCTGGCCCTCGTCGTCAACGACGGGCCCCGCCGCGCCGCCGCGGGCGTCTTCACCGCCAACCGGGTGAAGGCCGCCCCCGTCCTGTGGTCGCAGCAGGTCCTCGCGGGCGGGCGGCTGCGAGCGGTGGTGCTCAACTCCGGCGGCGCGAACGCCTGCACCGGCCCCGAGGGTTTCCAGGACACCCACGCCACCGCCGAGAAGCTCGCCGAGGCGCTGGCCGACTCCGCGGGCGAGATCGCGGTCTGCTCCACCGGCCTGATCGGCGAACGGCTGCCGATGGACGAGTTGCTGTCCGGTGTCGAGAGCGCCACGGGCCAGCTCTCCCGCGACGGCGGCCTGGCCGCCGCCGACGCCATCCGCACCACCGACACCGTCTCCAAGATCTCCTTCAAGCGCGGCACCGGCTACATGGTCGGCGGCATGGCCAAGGGCGCCGGCATGCTCGCGCCCGCCCTGGCCACCATGCTCTGCGTGATCACCACCGACGCCGACCTGACCAGCGAGGAACTCGACGCCGCGCTGCGCCGGGCCACCTCGGTGACCTTCGACCGGCTCGACACCGACGGCTGCATGTCCACCAACGACACCGTGCTGCTGCTGGCCAGCGGCGCCGCCGGCGTCCGGCCCGACCTGGCCGAGTTCGAGCAGCGGGTCACCGAGGTCTGCGCCGACCTGGCCCGTCAGCTCCTGGTCGACGCCGAGGGCGCCAGCAAGGCCATCGCCATCGAGGTGGTCGGCGCCGCCTCCGAGGACGACGCCGTCAAGGTGGGCCGCTCGGTGGCCCGCTCCAACCTGCTCAAGTGCGCCATCCACGGCGAGGACCCCAACTGGGGCCGCGTCCTTTCCGCCGTCGGCACCACCGACGCGGTCTTCGAGCCCGACCGGCTCAACGTGGCCATCAACGGCATCTGGATCTGCCGGGCGGGCGCGGTCGGCGACGACCGCTCCAAGGTGGACATGCGCCCCCGCGACGTGACGATCACCGTCGACCTGTCGGCCGGCCCGCACACCGCGACCGTGCACACCACCGACCTGACGGCCGACTACGTCCACGAGAACTCGGCCTACTCCTCATGAGACTGATGACCGCGCAGACCAAGGCCGAGGCCCTCATCGAGGCGCTGCCCTGGCTGACCCGCTTCCACGGCGCCACCGTCGTCATCAAGTACGGCGGCAACGCCATGACCGACCAGGCGCTCAAGGGCGGCTTCGCCGAGGACGTCGTCTTCCTGCACCAGGCCGGCCTGCGCCCGGTCGTCGTGCACGGCGGCGGCCCCCAGATCAGCACCGCCCTCGACCGGCTGGGCATCGAGTCCACGTTCACGGCCGGGCTGCGGGTCACCACGCCCGAGGCCATGCAGGTCGTCAGGATGGTCCTCACCGGCCAGGTCAACCGCGACATCGTGGGCCTGGTCAACCGGCACGGCCCGTTCGCCGTCGGCATGTCCGGCGAGGACGCCCACCTGTTCACCGCCGTGCGCAAGCACGCCGTCGTGGACGGCGAGCCGGTCGACATCGGCCAGGTCGGCGAGATCATCAAGGTCGACGCGGGAGCCGTGCACGCCCTGCTCGACAACGGCCGCATCCCGGTCATCTCCAGCGTGGCCAGGAGCGACGACGGCGAGATCTACAACGTCAACGCCGACACCGCCGCCGCGGCGCTGGCGGTCGCCCTCCAGGCGCACAAGCTGATCGTGCTGACCGACGTCGAGGGCCTGTACGCCAACTGGCCCGACGAGAGCGAGGTCATCGACCTGCTCACCGCCGGCGAGCTGGAGACCCTGCTGCCCACGCTGGCCAGCGGCATGGTGCCGAAGATGGAGGCGTGCCTGACGGCCGTGCAGGGCGGGGTCCCGCAGGCCCACGTCCTCGACGGCCGCGTGCCGCACTCCCTGCTGCTGGAGATCTTCACCAATGAAGGAATCGGAACGATGGTGATGCCCGGATGAGCCTGTTCGAAAGGTTCGAGAACGCCTTCATGCCCAACTACGGCCTCCCTCCGGTGGCCCTGGCGCGCGGCGAGGGCTCCCGCGTGTGGGACGTAGACGGCAAGGAGTACCTCGACCTCATCGCCGGCATCGCGACCAGCTCGCTCGGTCACGCCCACCCCGCCCTGGTCGAGGCCGTCTCCAAGCAGGTGGCCACCATCGCGCACACCAGCAACCTGTTCCTGCACGAGCCGGAGGTGCTGCTCGCCGAGCGGCTGCGCGACCTGCTGAACGCCCCCGCCCGGGTCTTCCTCGCCAACTCCGGCACCGAGGCGAACGAGGCCGCCTACAAGCTCGCGCTCAAGTACGGCCGCCGCGAGGGCCGCTCCTACTTCGTCGCCGCCGAGAACGGTTTCCACGGCCGCACGATCGGCGCCCTGTCCCTGACGGGCAAGAAGGCCATCCGCGACCAGTTCGGCCCGTTCCCGGTGCCCGTCCGGTTCGTCCCGTACGGTGACGCCGACGCGCTCAAGGAGGCCGTCACCGGCGACTGCATCGCGCTCTTCCTGGAGCCCACCCAGGGCGAGGCCGGCGTGGTGCCGCCGCCCGAGGGCTACTTCGAGGCCGCCCGCGAGATCTGCGACTCGACCGGCGCGCTGCTGGTCGCCGACGAGATCCAGTCGGCCATCGGCCGCAGCGGCCACTGGTTCGCCCACCAGGCCGACGGCGTCACCCCCGACATCGTCACCCTGGCCAAGGGCCTGGGCGGCGGCCTGCCGATCGGCGCCTGCGTCGGCTTCGGCGACGTCGGCAAGCTGTTCGACAAGGGCGACCACGGCTCGACGTTCGGCGGCAACCCGGTCTCGTGCGCCGCGGCGCTGGCCGTGCTCGACAACGTCGACCTCGCCCACGTCGAGGCGGTCGGCGCGCGGCTGCGCGGCGGGCTGGAGGCCATCCGCGAGCCGCTGCTCAAGGGCGTGCGCGGACGCGGCCTGTGGCTGGCCGCCGTGCTGGCCGAGCCGCGCTCCGCCGAGGTGCAGCAGGCCGCCGCCGACGCCGGCTTCCTGGTCAACGCCCTGCAGCCGGACGCCGTCCGCATCGCGCCCCCGCTCGTCGTGACGGCCGCCGAGGTCGACTCGTTCGTGGCCGCGTTCCCCGCGATCCTGGCGGAGGCCGCGAAATGACCGTCAGGCACTTCCTGCGGGACGACGACCTCACCCCGGACGAGCAGGCCGAGGTGCTCGACCTGGCCGCCGCCATGAAGAAGGACCGCTTCGGCTACCGCCCCTTCGAGGGCCCGCAGAGCGTCGCCGTCCTGTTCGACAAGCCGTCGGCCAGGACCCGCGTCTCCTTCCACACCGGCATCGGCGAACTCGGCGGCCTGCCGCTGATCGTGGACAACGTCTCGGTCCTCATGGGCCGCGGCGAGCCGCCCGCCGACCTCGCCCGCGTGCTCGACCGGCAGGTGGCCGCCATCGTCTGGCGCACCACCGGGCAGGAACTGATCGACGAGATGGCCGCGCACTCCCGGGTGCCGGTCGTCAACGCGCTCACCGACGAGTTCCACCCCTGCCAGATCCTGGCCGACCTGCAGACCGTCCGCGAACGGCTGGGCCGCACGGCCGGGCTCACCTTCACCTACCTCGGCGACGGCGCCAACAACATGGCCCACTCCTACCTGCTCGGCGGAGCCACGGCCGGCATGCACGTCCGCATCGCCGCGCCGCCCGGCTACCAGCCCGACGCGGTCATCCTCGACCGCGCCGCCGCCATCGCCGCCGGGACCGGCGGCTCGGTGGTCGCGCTGTCGGACCCGGTGGCCGCCGCCCAGGGCGCGCACGTGATCGCCACCGACACGTGGGTGTCCATGGGACAGGACGGCAAGGACGAGCGGGTGGCCGCGCTCATGCCGTACCAGGTCAACTCCGAGCTGCTCGGGTATGTCGCGCCCGACGCGATCGTCCTGCACTGCCTGCCCGCCTACCGCGACTACGAGATCACCGCCGAGGTGCTCGACGGGCCGCGCAGCGCGGTGTGGGATCAGGCGGAGAATCGGCTGCATGCCCAGAAAGCCCTGTTGCACTGGCTAATGTCTCGCACATGATGATTCCGATGACCAAGGCCGCGCGGCAGGCGAGGATCACCGACCTGCTGCAGCGGCAGGCCGTGCGCTCCCAGCCCGAGCTGGCCAAGCTGCTCGCCGAGAGCGGCGTCGAGGTCACCCAGGCCACGCTCTCGCGTGACCTCGACGAGCTGGGCGCGCTCAAGCTGCGCGCCGACGACGGCTCGCTCGTGTACGCGCTGCCCGGCGAGGGCGGCGGCCGGATCCCGCTGACCCGGCTGGGCACCGGCGAGAGCCCCGCCGCCCGCCTCAACCGCATCGCGGAGGAGCTGCTCGTCGGCGCGGAGGCCTCGGCCAATCTGGTCATCGTACGAACCCCGCCGGGCGCGGCCCAGTTCCTCGCCTCAGCCATCGACCACGCCGACTGGGAGTCCATCCTCGGCACGGTCGCGGGCGACGACACCATCCTCGTGATCAGCCGTGATCCCGCGGGCGGGCAGGTCGTCGCCGAGGCGCTGCTGAAGGTCGCCGACCGGCGAAGCTAGTAGACCTTTGGAGAATGTGAAATGCCCGACAGAGTAGTGCTCGCCTATTCGGGCGGCCTCGACACCTCGGTCGCCATCCCGTACCTCGCCGAGAAGATGAACGCCGAGGTCGTCGCCGTCGCCGTGGACCTCGGCCAGGGCGGCGAGGAGATGGACGTCATCCAGAAGCGCGCCGTCGACTGCGGCGCCGTCGAATCTGTCGTGGTGGACGCCAAGGAGGAGTTCGCCGCCGACTTCTGCGTGCCGGCCCTGCAGGCCAACGCCCTCTACATGGACCGCTACCCGCTGGTCTCCGCGCTGTCGCGCCCGCTGATCGTCAAGCACCTGGTCTCGGCCGCCAAGCGGTTCGGCGGCACCGTCGTCTCCCACGGCTGCACCGGCAAGGGCAACGACCAGGTCCGCTTCGAGGCCGGCCTCGCCGCCCTCGACCCCGACCTGCAGGTCATCGCCCCCGCCAGGGACTTCGCCTGGACGCGCGACAAGGCCATCGAGTACGCCGAGGCCAAGGGCCTGCCCATCGAGACCTCCAAGAAGAACCCGTTCTCCATCGACCAGAACCTCTGGGGCCGCGCCGTCGAGACCGGCTTCCTGGAGGACATCTGGAACGGCCCCACCGAAGAGGTCTACTCCTACACCGCCGACCCGACCCGGCCGCGCGAGCCCGACGAGCTCGTGATCACGTTCGAGAGCGGCGTCCCGGTGCGGATCGACGGGCGGGCGCTCACGCCGTACCAGATCATCGACGAGCTCAACCGGCGCGCGGGCGCCCAGGGCGTGGGCCGCATCGACATGGTCGAGGACCGCCTGGTGGGCATCAAGTCGCGCGAGGTGTACGAGGCGCCGGGCGCCATCGCCCTCATCGCCGCCCACATGGAGCTGGAGAACGTCACCGTCGAGCGCGACCTGGCCCGCTTCAAGCGCGGCGTGGACCAGCGCTGGAGCGAACTCGTCTACGACGGCCTGTGGTTCTCGCCGCTCAAGAACGCGCTCGACACGCTCATCGCCGACGTCCAGAAGCACGTCAACGGCGACATCAGGATGACCCTGCACGGCGGCGGCGCGACCGTGACAGGCCGTCGTTCCACCGACTCCCTGTACGACTTCTCGCTCGCCACGTACGACACCGGCGACACCTTCGACCAGTCCCTGGCCAAGGGCTTCGTCCAGCTCTTCTCGCTGCCCGCTAAGATCGCGGCGGCGCGGGACACGAGGAAGGACTGAGTTGCACTATGGTCTCGGGGGACACGAAGGAGATGACGGTGAGTGATGGCAAGCCGATGCGGCTGTGGGGCGGACGCTTCGAGAGCGGCCCGTCCGACGCGCTGGCCCGGCTGTCGGTGAGCGTGCACTTCGACTGGCGGCTGGTGCCGTACGACCTGGCGGCGTCCAGGGCGCACGCCCGGGTGCTGCACAGAGCGGGGCTGCTGGACGACGGGGAGCTCGAGCGCATGATCGGCGCCCTCGACGACCTGGAGCGGGCCTGCAAGGAGGGCGAGTTCCGGCCGACGGTCGCCGACGAGGACGTGCACACCGCGCTGGAGCGCGGCCTGCTGGAGCGGCTCGGCTCGCTCGGCGGCAAGCTCCGCGCCGGCCGCTCGCGCAACGACCAGATCGCCACCGACCTGCGCCTGTATCTCCGCGATCACGCCCGCACGGTCGTCTCCCGGCTCGTCGAACTGGAGACCGCGCTGATGGCCCAGGCCGAGCAGCACGCCGAGACGGCCGCGCCCGGCATGACGCACCTGCAACACGCGCAGCCGGTCTCGTTCGGCCACCAGTTGCTCGCCCACGTGCACGCCTTCGCCCGCGACATCGACCGGATCACCGACTGGGACAGGCGCGCGGCGGTCTCCCCGCTCGGCTCCGGCGCCCTGGCGGGCTCCTCGCTGCCGCTCGACCCGCAGGCCGTCGCGCAGGAGCTGGGCTTCGCCGCCGCCGCGCCCAACTCGATGGACGCCGTGGCCGACCGCGACTTCGCGGCCGAGTTCCTGTTCGACGCGGCCCTGATCGGCGTGCACCTGTCGCGGCTGGGCGAGGAGATCGTCCTGTGGGCCTCGCAGGAGTTCCGCTGGATCGAGATGGACGACGCCTACTCCACCGGCTCGTCGATCATGCCGCAGAAGAAGAACCCCGACGTGGCCGAGCTGGCCCGCGGCAAGTCCGGACGCCTGATCGGCAACCTGATGGCGATGCTCACCACGCTCAAGGGCCTGCCGCTGACCTACAACCGCGACCTGCAGGAGGACAAGGAGCCGGTCTTCGACTCGGTCGACACGCTGCTGCTCGTCCTGCCCGCCATGGCCGGGCTGGTCGCCACCATGCGGGTCAACACCGCCCGCATGGAGTCCTCGGCCCCCGACGGCTTCGCGCTGGCCACCGACCTGGCCGAGCTGCTCGTCCGCCGCGGGGTGCCGTTCCGCGACGCGCACGAGGCCGTCGGGCACCTGGTCGTGTGGTGCCAGGTCAACGACAAGGACCTCGGCGACCTCACCGACGACGAGCTGGCCAAGGTCTCGCCGCACCTGACGCCCGACGTCCGCGACGTGCTCAGCGTGCCCGGCGCCCTGGCCGCCCGGCGCGCCCACGGCGGCACCGCGCCCGACCGCGTCCGCGACCAGCTCATCGAGCTGCGCGAGGCGGTCGACACGCAGGCGGCATGGGCCGCGGGGAGCTGAGCTTCGCCGACGGCGGCGGCGGGGGGCTGAGCGCCGCGCCGCTGCCGCGCGGCTTCTTCGACCGGCCCTCGCACGAGGTGGCGCCCGACCTGCTCGGGCGCGTGCTCGTGCACGGCTCCGTCGCCGTGCGCCTGACCGAGGTCGAGGCGTACGGCGGCCCCGGCGAAGACCCGGCGGCGCACACCTACCGGGGCAGGACACCGCGCAACGCGGTCATGTTCGGCCCGCCCGGCCACCTGTACGTGTACTTCACCTACGGCATGCACTTCTGCGCGAACCTCGTCTGCCTGCCCGCCGGCCACGGCGCGGCCGTGCTGCTGCGGGCGGGCGAGGTGGTCACGGGCGGCGTCGAGTCCGTTGTGCTCGCGTACCAGGCCGAGCGCCACCGCGAGCCGGGCGTCGAAGGCCGGCCCGCCTTCCCCGACCGGATCAGGTCAGGCCCGCGCACCGGCATCTCGACGGCCAAGGACACGCCCTGGCGGTTCTGGATCGACGACGACCCCACCGTCTCGCCGTACCGGGCTCACGTGCCACGCCGCCGCAGCGCCGCGGCCACCTCCGTGGGGGAGGTGCCCAGCTCGTGAGGGCTGAAGAGGTGCAGGTTGTCGCCGGTGTCGATCTCCAGCATCTCGCTGCGCAGCCCCCACCGCCTGCGGACGTCCACCTTGACGTCCCAGACGGCCTCCCACGGCACGTGCAGCTTGCCCGCGAACCCGTGCACGACGGTGATGCCGCTCGCGTCGGCCGCCAGCCGTTCGGGCACGAGCACGTCACGCAGCCCCATCGCGCCCACCAGCAAGGCAGCGGGCACGGCCAGCATCACACCCCGGAAATCTCCCTCGAACCACCAGTAAACGCCGAGACCGGCGCACACCAGAGCCCCTAAGATCTTGAAAACGGCCAGCTCGCGACGGACCCTCCACATGGGCACCCAGCGTATCCAAGTGGCGCGCATGCGCACCGATCGGGCAGGCTTGAAGGCATCCGCATCCGACAGGAAAGCCAGAGAACCGTGACCGACATCATCGACGACCTCGCATGGCGAGGCCTGATCGCCCAGTCCACCGACCTCGACGCCCTGCGGGCGTCCATGGCCAAGGCTCCGATCACGGTCTATTCCGGCTTCGACCCCACCGCGCCGTCCCTGCACATCGGCCACTTCGTGCCGCTGCTGACGCTGCGCCGGCTCCAGCTCGCCGGGCATCACCCGATCGGGCTCGTCGGCGGCGCCACCGGCCTGATCGGCGACCCGAGCGGCCGTAACACCGAGCGCTCGCTGAACTCCAGCGAGATCGTCGCCGAATGGGTGGAACGCCTGCGCGGCCAGGTCGGCAAGTTCCTCGACTTCGACGCCGGGGCGAACCCGGCCCGCCTGGTCAGCAACCTCGACTGGACCGGCGAGCTGAGCGCCATCGACTTCCTGCGCGACATCGGCAAGCACTTCCCGGTCAACCGCATGCTCGCCAGGGAGGCCGTCTCCGCGCGCCTGACCGGCGAAGGGCTGAGCTACACCGAGTTCAGCTACCAGCTCCTCCAGTCCAACGACTACCTGGAGCTCCACCGCCGCTACGACTGCACGCTGCAGATCGGCGGCAGCGACCAGTGGGGCAACATCACCGCGGGCGCCGACCTGATCCGCCGCGTCGAGGGCGGGCACGTGCACGCGCTCACCATGCCGCTCATCACCAAGGCCGACGGCACCAAGTTCGGCAAGACGGCGGGCGGCGCGCTCTGGCTCGACCCCGCCATGACCTCGCCGTACGCCTTCTACCAGTACTTCATCAACTCCGACGACCGCGACGTGATCCACTACCTCAAGGTGTTCACCTTCCGCGAGCGTGAGGAGATCGAGGCGCTGGAGAAGGCGGTCGCCGAACGCCCCTTCGCCCGCGAGGCCCAGCGCACCCTGGCCGAGGACCTCACCGAACTGCTGCACGGCAGGCAGGAACTGGACGCGGTCCAGGCCGCCTCCAAGGCCCTGTTCGGCCAGGGCGCCCTGGAGGAACTGCCCGCCGCCACCCTGGCGGCGGCGCTGGCCGAGGTGCCCAAGGCCGCCGTGCCCGCGCTCGGGGCCACCTTCGTCGACCTGCTGACCGACAGCGGCCTGGTCGAGTCGAAGTCGGCGGCGCGGCGCGCGGTCAAGGAGGGCGGCGCGTACCTCAACAACCGCAAGATCACCGACGAGGCGTACGTGCCGGTCGCCGACGACCTGCTGTCCGGCCGGTTCATCGTGCTCCGGCGCGGCAAGAAGTCGATCGGCGGCGTCGAGGTCGGCTGACCTCCGTCACGCACGAAGCGGGCCTCTCGCACGGCGAAGGGCCCGCTTTCCGTCGTACGTCCCGACGCCGCCGCGCTAGTGGCGGGTGAACAACGCCACCGTCAACCCCGGCAGATCGCCGGAATGCTTGGCCATGCTGAGCTCGAACCCGGCCCGCTCCACCGCACCCACCCGGGCGATGGAGCCGCCCGTCAGCCCCGACTGCTTCGTGCCCCGCCACACGACCCAAACCCGCCGGCGTCCCTCCAGCGCCGCCGAGACATCGGAGCGCTCCGGATACCCGAACCCGTCGGCGTCGGGCGCGTCCCCCGACCGCAGCACGTCGACCGGCATCAGCGAGTCCGCGTAGTAGTCGAACCCCGTGCGCACCTGGCTCTGCCCGTACACGATGGCGTCCTGCGGCTCGGCCTTGACCACCCGCAACGCCCACGGGATGTTCTCGAACCGGCCGTCCTCCTCCCGTATCTCGACATGGTCGGGAACGGCCAGCGCGCACCCCAGTGCCACCACCGCCAGCCCCGCCACCACGTGGAACCGGGGGAGCGCGGCGACCGCGAGGCCCGCCAGCAACGCCAGCGCCGGGGCCGTCACGAACAGGTAGCGGTCCACGTACACCGGCGTCACCAGCCACGACACCACGAGCAGCAGCACCGGCGGCAGCACCAGCCAGCCGGTCAGAGCCAGCGGCCAGCTCCGCCCGGCCGTCACGGTGGCCGCGCCGCGCGCACGCGTCCGCCACAACAACACCGCTCCCGCCAGGGCCGTCGCGAACAGCGCGACCCCGAGCGTGGTGCTGCCCGCCGCCATCTTGGGGAACTTCAGCCACACTTCCGGACCGCGCTGGGGGATCCAACTGATGGCGTGCCGCTCCCCGTACCCGATCAGCCCCAGGACGGCGGCCGGCACGCACCCCACCGCCAGCGCGGCCAGCATCTTGACCGCGGTCGTGCGACGTGCCAGCAGGAGTTGCGCGGGCAGGACCAGCACCGCGAACAGGTGCGTGGAGCACACGAGCGCCACCGCCACGCCGTACACCACCCACCGCCGCACGGCGCCCGGGCGCTCGACGCCCCGGTGCAACGCCCAGAACGAGAAGACGACCGCGGCCGCCGCGAACGCGTACGACCTGGCGAAAGCCCCGTAGTAGGACACCGAGGGCAGGATCGCGAAGACCGCTGCGGCGATCACCCCGGCCCGGGTGCTGTGCAGCCGCCGGCCCAGATCGACCAGCAACCAGGCCGCCACCCCGATCGCCACCGCCGACGGCAGCCGCAACCACAGCTCCGCCGTGCCGACCTTTACCCAGAAGTGCATGAACAGGTAGTAGGGCAGGAAATGGCCGTCGATGTGCCGCGCCAGCTCCACCAGCCCGGACAGCGAACGGCCGGCGGCGCTGATGGTGGCCAGCTCGTCGCCGTTCAGGGTCGACGAGCCGTTGCCCGAGAACGCGGCGAGCCCGGCGATCAGGCCCATCCACCACGGGGGTGAGGTGCGATGACGCCCGGTGGCCGGGGGAGTCGGGGGAGCCAGCGTGGCGGCAGTGGTCACCGGGGCAGGATACGTGGCGTGGGGCGGGGTTCATGGCGAATGTGATCGTTATGAGGCACTGAGACCTCCGACCATCCACCACGGGGTTCCGGTCGGTCCGTAGGGGTGGGGCGGACACCCTCGCGCGGTGGCCTGAAGTCGGTCACGGTCGGGTTCCGCACGGAGAACCGTGCAGGGACCCCGGCTGCCGTCCAAACCGTCACCCGAACCGCGTCTGAGCTGGATCTCGTTGAGGCTGCGGGATCGAGGCAGGGCACCTGGGGCGCGATCACATCGCGACCCGCCGTGCGTGGCGATTTGACGTTCAGCGGATCGCGACCTAATGTTTCACTTCGCCCCGGGAGTGAGCCGGACGCCGGTCAGGCGGACGGGCCCCCAGGGCAAGCCCCTTGAAACAAACGAGCCAACCCGGCAGAGCCGCTTCGGCGTGCTTCAGCTTGGGCGGCTCCTGGGCGTGCCGAAGTCACCGGAAAATCGGTTGATTCGACATGACTCGGGTGTCACGGTAAGTTTCGGGAGCTGCTCCGGACCGGGGCACATCTTGGACGATCGGATCGCTTCAAGTCAAGCTTCGAACTTGACAGGGAGCGGGAGGATCGGATAAGATAGAGATGAGCGAGATAGCGCCTCCGCGCTAGAGTTCATGAAAGTGAATTCGAGCCGGATGTACGCGTCCGTTTCTTGAGAACTCAACAGTGTGTTAAAAGCCAGTGCATGATTTTTCATGCAACACCTCGTCAAGATTGTTTTCTTGATGGAT
>NZ_SSXE01000068.1 GCF_021699195.1 Nonomuraea sp. MG754425
GTCGCTGCACAGGCAGGGGGAGCCGGCGGGCTGGTACGGCAGCAGCCAGGTGCGGGCCTGCGCGTCGAGGACGCCGATGCCGGAGGCCCATTTGATCTCGCCGAGGGGGCGGGTGAGGTCGCCCATCTCGCCGGCCCAGGACAGGTGTTTGTCGGTGCCGGTGTTGGACAGCCGGATCTGGACGACGAGGTGCTTGCCCTTGACGCGGTTGAGTCCGACGACCTCGACCTTGAGGTTTTCGGTCATGGTGCTGCGGGTTTCGGCCAGGGCCGGCCGGGTGTCCTGACCCGATGCCTCGGCGGTGGTGGGGGGTGGAGCGCTGGTGGCCGGGGCGCTCGACGCCGGCGCGGTGGTGGCGGGCGGGGGTGCGGCGGCCTTCGTCGGCAGCATCCCGCACCCGGTCGTGGCCAGCGCGAGCACGGTCGTCAGGGCCAAAATCCGGTGAGCCATGGGGGAGAACCTATCTTGTCCGAAATTGTGGCGTTCGGGCCGCATGAGAGCGCCTGAGGTGTCCCGCCCGCCGGTCGCGCATACGACACCGCCAGGAGCAGGCCCGAACCTACGGCAACTCCTGCTGGTCGGTGCATCGGTCGGCGCCCGGGATCGCGATAGTCACCCGCGAGTCCTCAGGCTGCGACATGACCCGGTTTCGTGCTGCGGGCCGGGGTGACCGAAGGACGAGCGATCAGGCGCGTTGCAGCGCCGCGCGGCGGCGGGCGTGCGTCCTGGACAGGGAGATTACCTGACTGAGCATCACCTGGAGCCGGGCTCGGGCCGGTTCCTCCGCCGGGGAGCCGGTCTCGTCGATCAGCGCACGGTCGCCGGACAGCGTGACCCCCAGCGGCGTGGGCCAGCCGCGCAACGCGTGCCCGATCGTCCTGAGCATGGCCAGGGTGGTGGTGGCGCCCTGCTCTCCCTGGGCCAGCGCCACGCAGCCGATCGGGCGGCCGTCCAGCAGGGGCCGGTCGGGGTCGGCGAGCTCGTTGACGTAGTCGAGAGCGTTCTTCAGCAGGCCGGTCACCGCGCCGTGGTAGGAGGGGGACACCAGGACCACGCCGTCGGCACGTTCCATGACGTCCAGGTACTCGCGTACGGAGGGGGGAACGTCGGCGGCCGGGCGGTAGAAGGGGAACTGCAGCTCGACCCCTCGGAACACTCTCGCCCGTACGCCTTCGCCGACGCACCGGGCCGCGCACCACGTGGCGACGCGGTCGGACTTGGAGCCGCTGGTGAGCGACCCGCTGAGCAGGACGACCTCCGGCACGGCACTCATACCGGTGCCATTTCATTCTCGACTTCGTCCGGAATGAAATTGACATTGCTCGTGTCGTATTCGAGTTGAGCAGACCCTGCGACGCCGGAGTCCATATCGAAACGGCTTTCCATGGAATCGGCTCCAGCGGTGTCGGCGCATCAAGTGGTCTTTATCTTGACAAGATCATTAATTCATGTCAATGCCCTGACCGGGGGCTTTCAAGATTGCTGCCCTCGCCAAAAGGATATTTTCGGCGTGTTTCGACAAATGCTCCGGAGATCGGAGATGCCTGGTCGCACAAATGGGTTCGAAGCCCATGGCGGGGCCTCGTCTCGAATGGCAAAACTACATATTGCCATTGGCTGATTACGCAATGTAGTGTCCCCAGGTAGAGGCCATGATCCGGCGGCGGCGGTTGTTTCGGCACGGCGCCGCTCGCTGGTGGATCGCCCACGGAAGGGGAGGTCATGCCGGTTTCACTGTCCAGCTCGGCCGCTCGGATCCACGAACCGGTCACGAGCAGTCGGCAGTCGGCCGCGGTCTGCGCGGTCGCCGACCTCGTACGGACCGGCCGAGGACCGGCCGGATGACGGCCGACGGCGCGGACACCCCGCTGGCCGTCGTGCTCTTCTCCGGCGGGCTCGACTCCACGGTGCTGGCCGCCCACTATCGCCGGACCCACCGGCTGCTGCTGCTCTCCTTCGACTACGGCCAGCGGCACGGGCCACGCGAACTGGCGGCCGGCCGGGAGGTGGCCGCGCACCTGGCCGCCGAGCACCACACGGTGACGGTGAGCGGTCTCGGCCCCCTCCTCACCGGGTGCTCGCTGACCGACCGCAGCCAGACCGTACCGAGCCTGGTGCCTTCCGAGGAGGCCCTGAGGTCGATCACCATCCCCAACCGCAACGCCTTCATCACCGACATGGCGGTGGCCATCGCGATGGCGCGCCACGCCGAGGTGGTGGCGCTCGGGGTGCACCACACGCGAGAGGGATATCCGATGCCCGACGGCCGGCCCGACTTCTTCGCGGCCTACCAGGAGATGGTGCGCCTGGCCTCCCGCGGCTTCCACACGCCCCGGGTGGAGGTCCCGTTCGTCGGCATGCAGAAGGAGGAGATCGTCGCCTACGGCGTGCGACTGGACGCGCCGATGGACAGGAGCTGGACCTGCTACCTCGACGGCCCGGTCCACTGCGGCACCTGCCTGGCCTGCCTGACCCGCAGGAGCGCCTTCGCCCTCGGCGCGGCGCCCGATCCGACCGTCTACGACAGCGAGGCCATCGATGACCCATCAGATCCGCGTCCGGCATAACTTCGAGACCGCGCACCGCCTGCCGCACCTGGCCGGCAAATGCGTCAACCTGCACGGCCACTCGTGGTGGGCCGAGGTCACCGTGCGGGCGGGCCGGCTGAGCGAGGACCAGACGGTCGTCGAGTTCGGAGCGTTCAAGAAGGCGCTGCGGGCGTTCATCGACGAGCATCTCGACCATGGCGCGATGCTGGGCGCCGGCGATCCGCTCGCCCCGCTGCTCGCCGCGCACGGCAGCAAGGTCTACCTCTTCGGCGAGCCGCCGTACGCCCGCGATCTGCCCTACCCGACGGTCGAGGCGGTGGCGGTGCTGCTGGCCAGGGTCGCCCAGGTCATCCTGGACGACCAGCCGCGCGCCGCCGGCGCGACGGTCAGCCGGGTCGAGGTGACCGAGACGCACGTCAACGCGGCCGAGTTCGTGCCCCGGTCCGGCTCGCCGGGCGAGGAGCAGGCGCCGAGCGGCGTCCCACTGGCCTCCGGGGTGGCGCCGTGACCGTCGAGGACCTACCGGAAGAGGTGGTCTCCGCCGTCGTCGCCGATCAGGCTTCGCTGCACGCGCGGCGGATGATGGCCGCGCTGGGCCTCCCGCTGGACACGCCGGGGCTCGCCGACACCCCCGCCCGGCTCGTGGCGGCGCTACGCGAGCTGACCGCCGGACTGCGCGAAGACCCGGGACGGCATCTGGAGGTCACCTTCCCCCCGGAAGCCGCCAAGCCCGGCATCATCGCGGTCACCGACATGCCGTTCATCTCCCTGTGCGAGCATCACCTGCTGCCCTTCGTCGGCACCATGACGGTCGCCTACCTGCCCGCGCCCGGCGCACCCATCGTCGGCCTGTCCAAGCTGGCCCGGATGGCGCAGGGGTTCGCCGCCCGGCCGCAGGTGCAGGAGCGCCTGGGCGAGCAGATCGTCGAAAGCCTGTCGACGCGGGCCGACTGCCTGGGAGCCGCCTGCCACGTGACGGCCGAGCACTTCTGCATGACGCTGCGCGGGGTCAAGGCGGCCGGAGCCAGGATGACCACGCTTCACCTGAAAGGCGCCTTCGACCACGATCCGGTCATCCGCGACGGCTTCCTGCGCCTGCACCAGACCTGAGGCTCCGTCACGAGCGTGTGCTCCCACCGGCGCAACCACCCGTCCGCCTCACTCATGTCGTGCTCCGCCGCCGTGGCGGAACTCGATGACGGACAGCCGGCCCACCTGACGGACCGAGGTGACGGTCAGGCCGGTGGGGGCCGCCAGATCGGCGATCTGCCCGACGCTGCGCTGGCGTCCGCCGAAGAAGACGAGCATCCGCAGGTCCACCATGGCGATGAACGGATCGGTCAGATCGGTGGGCTCGATCACCAGGACCGAGCCGGTCTCTCCCGCGGCCTCGGCGCAGCGGCGCAGGATGCGGGTGGCGTCCTCGTCGTCCCAGTTGTGCAGGATGTCGTACAGCAGGTAGCCGCCGGCGGCGGGCAGCGGGTCGAAGAAGCTGCCCGCGACGACCTCGGCCCGGCCGGCCAGTCCGGCGCGGGCGAGGCGTTCGGTGGCCGCCGCGGCCGGGAGGGGCTGTTCGAGCAGGGTCGCGGTGAGCGTGGGGTGGGCGTTCAGCAGGGCGATCAGGAGTTCGCCGGTGCCGCCGCCGACGTCGATGAAGTGGCGCAGGCGCGACCAGTCGTAGCCTGCGGCGAGGGCGGCTGCCGCGTGGGAGGTCTTGAGCGCCATGTCGGCGTCGAAGGAGCCCGACCAGGCCGGGTTGGCGGACAGATCCTGCCACAGCGGACGGCCGTAGCGTTCGGCGTAGGTGGCCCTGCCGGTGCGCACGGCCCGAGCGAGGTCCACGAAGCACAGGTCCGCGCGGCCGTGGCCGCCGTCCATGTCCAGGGCGCGGCGGGTCTGATCGGGATGCTCGTCCCGCAGACAGTCACCCAGTTCGGTCAGACGGTAACGGCCGTCCGGACCCTCGGCGAAGACGCCGACGGCGATCAGGTAGTTCATCAACCGGCGCAGCGCGCCGACGTCCGCGTCCGCGGCCCGGGCCAGCGAGTCCGCACCGTCGGCGCCGGCCGCCACGTGGTCGGCCAGTCGCAGGGTGGCGGCGGTGCGGATGGCCAGGGGCCTGGTCAGATCGGCCAGTTCCCGCATGCTTGGCGGCTCGGGCACGGACGGCTCCTCGGGTTCGTCGGTGTGGGGGAGTGCCACCGGTCGGTCAGACGAGAACGTCCGCCACGGGGTCGCCGAACAGGATGCCGCCGACCTTCTCCACGACCCGATGCTGGGCGGCGATGTGCTGGCACGCGGTGATCGCGTCGCGCAGCCGCCGCTCCAGCGGGGTCCTGCCGCGATAGACCGCCTCCCCGCCGACCAGGTCGTAGAGCGTCTGGACAATCTGGCGGGCGGTGTGGAAGGCGTGGTACCGGGCCAGTACGGGCAGCGCCTGGTCACGTGCGGTCAGCGGCACCTCGGCCGCCAGTTGGAGCCACTGGCGCTCCAGCGAGGCGTACACGCCGGCGCGTGCGGCGGCCAGGAGCATCTCGCACTCGGCGACGGTGCTCCGGACCCGCGAGGACTGCCGCCAGGAGGCGCCGCGGCGGGGCGTCTGCTCCTGGCCGAGGGCGTAGACGTAGTCGAGGGATGAGCGGGCGATGCCGAGCGGGATGCCGGACATCTTCCGCAGGAGCGCGTCCGGATGGTACAGCGGGCCGCGGCGGTGCGGGGCGCCGAGCCGGAAGGTGTGCTCGTACGGGACGAACAGGTTCTCGACCGTGTAGTGGCGGCTGCCGGTGCCCGCCAGGCCCGTGGTGTGCCAGGTGTCGTCGAGGATGACGTCGGCGGGCTCGGCGAGGAACATCAGGACCTGCGGACGTTCCCGCTCGTCCAGCACCGGCCGGCCGTCACGGTGGACGACGCAACCGCCGGTGATGCGGTCGGCGTGGGTGCAACCGCTGCCGAACGCCCAGCGGCCCTCGATCCGGAAACCGCCGTCGGTCTCGTGCGCGCGTCCGACGGTGGCCACCTGACCTGCGGTGATCATGTCCAGCTCGGGATACATCCGGCGAGCCGCGTCGGGCCCCAGGTGGCCCGCGTAGATCCCGGAGTCCATGCCGATCATGACGCACCAGCCGGTCGAGGCGTCGGCGACCGACACCTCCTCGACGAGGGCGACCTGCTCCATCGAGGTCATCTCGGGCCCGCCCCAGTCGGCCGGCATCGCCGCCCGGAACACCCCGCACGTCCGAAGCACCTCCACCAGGTCCCGCGGCAGGTGCCGCTGCTCCTCGGCCTGCTGGGCGAACTGTTCGACGTGGGCCAGCGCGCCGCGGACCCGGGCCATGATGTCGCTTCCCGTGAGAACTGCCGCCGGGCCGGGCTCGTCTGCCGGGCGGTGGACGGTTGGCGTTTCGGTGGACATGGGCTGCACATCCTTAGGCTCGATCGTGACGCCCGGTCCGCCGTCCGCGCCGCTTCCTCCGACGCGCTCTCCGAAACCGGGCGCTCGGCCGGGACGTTCGCGAGGGCAGCAGGGTCTGGTCATCGGAATGACAATGTCGCCAGCCCTTACCGGTCAACCGACATCGCCGTATGTCATGAACGAGGACAGCCAGCCCTTGCTCTTTGCATAGAGTTATCATCCGGCTACTCTCGGTGCAAGGATTTCTGTCCCGAGGAGCCGCGATGAGTCCCCCAGCCGCCCCACCTCCGCCCGCGGCGGTCTGCGCCACCGGGCGCCATCGCGACCTTCCGTACTTCCCCGCCGGATGACCCGCCGCCCCACCGCAGCGGACTGGACGGCCCTGCGCCGGCGGATGCGCGGCGAGGTCATCCTCCCCGGCGACCCCGGCTACGCGACGGCCCGGCGGATCGCCGACCCCCGCTTCCATCAGGCACGACCCCGTGCCATCGCGCGCTGCTCGACGGAGGACGACGTCCGCGCCGCGGTCGACTTCGCCCGCCGCCACCGTCTCACCCCGCACCCCCGCTCGGGCGGCCACAGCTTCGCCGGCTACTCCACCGGCCCCGGCCTGGTCATCGACGTCTCCCCGCTCGACGCGATCCGCATCGACGACGCCCGAGCCCGGATCGGCGCCGGCAACAGGAGCGGACGGGTCACCCGGGTCCTGGCCGAACACGGCAGGCTCCTGCCGGTCGGCACCTGCCCGGAGGTCGGCATCGCGGGCCTGACCCTGGGCGGCGGCATCGGCATGGTCGGCCGTGCCTACGGCCTGACCATGGACAACCTGCGGGAGGCCGACATCGTCCTGGCCGACGGCAGTGCCGTCACCTGCGGCCCCTCCGCCCACCCCGACCTCTACTTCGCCCTGCGCGGCGCGGGCGCGGGCGCCTTCGGCGTCGTCACCGCCCTGACCTTCGACACCTATCCCGCCCCCGAGGTGCGCACGTTCTTCCTCGGCTGGCCCGGCCACCGCACGGCCGAGACCATCACCGCCTGGCAGCGCTGGTCCATGACGCTGCCCGAGCCGATGAGCACCCAGCTCTGTGTACGCGGCGGCGCATCCCAGACCTTGGTGATCGCCTGGTGGTGCGGAGCGCCCGGCGCCGGTGACCCCCTCGTCGCCCGGCTCGTCGCCGCGCTCGGCGAACCTGCTGCCGCCGGCACGCACACGTCCGGCTATCCGGACGCGATCACGCACCTCTGGGAGGTGCTACGGCCCTCTCCGGAGCCCGTCTACACCTTTCAGGAAGACCACCTGCTCGCGGCCCCGCTGCCGCCGAACGCCACGGCGCTCCTCGCGCGGCGGCTCGCCGCCCGTCCCGACACCATCCTGCTCCTCGAACGTCAGGGCGGCGCTCTGGGCAAAGACCCCACCACGGCCTGGGCGCACCGCGGCTGCCCCTTCGCGATGTGGTTCTGGAGCGAGGTCGCACCCGCGGCGGGCGTCGGCCGCGTCATCGAGGCCAGGAACCGGGTCGTCTCCCTGTGGCAGGAACTGCGGCCCTGGGCGTCCGGGCAGTCGTACCAGAACAACATCTCCCCACGCCGTCCGGACTGGGCCGCCGCCTACTACGGCGAGCACCTCGACCGGCTCCGCGCGATCAAGACCCGCTACGACCCGCACGACCTCTTCCACCACCCCCAGAGCCTCAGACCTGCCCTCCTGGCCGCCCGATCCGACTGAGGACCTACTTCGTCTAGCGCACGGTCAGCCGCCCCGTGTTGTACTGCGTGTTGCCGATCCGCATGAAGCCGATATAGCAGCCACCCTTGCTGACCCACCGTCGCAGTCCGCCGGTCACGACCTGGCCGGCACTGACATTTCCCGCGTAGACCCTTCGGCCGGCGGTGTCGCAGAGTGCGACGTACAGACCGACGTAACGCTTCGGACCGCTTCTCTTGTGATAGGAGGTCCTGATGAATGTGGTCTGATCCACCCCGCCGACCACGATGCAGAGAGGTGAGCCGGAGATGTTGTTACACCTCTGCCGTGCGAGCGCCGCATCCGCCGATGTCGGCGTCATGGTCACCACCATTACGGCCGCCGCAAGGGTCGCGATGACGGATCTATTCACAGACATGTGAACGTTGCCCCCTTGTTGAGTTCTGCCCCCTGCTGTTGCGCCCTCAACTTATCGGCCGCCGAATAGTCGGGCCAGGTCAGCGACAGGGCATTTCCCGGACATCACGCATCAGAGGTCAATACTTCTTCTGCTGGTCGCCCATCGGCAACCGGATGTCGGGCACGTCGGTATCCACGACGTAAACGGTCCGGATACGTGGGTCATCGGCGATGGCCCGGACGGGGCCAGGAAGATTCCGGGTGGAGAATCCGTAGATGAGACCGTCTCTCGCGTACTTTTGCAGGTGCTCAAGCTTGAGATTGAATTGATCGAGGACCTGCGCATCATCTTCCTGCAGCAGGCTCACCCATGCCCTGAATTGTGCGGTGAGCGGCTCTGGGTGCGCGTCGAACCGGCACGTGTCGAATCCTCGGTAGTCACAGGACGCCATCGGCTCCCAGATCAATGGCTGCCCGGGTGCCACCATCACGCTGCTCGGACTCCGCCACAGGGCGTTCACCTCCCTTTCCCTGAGCGGCTTGGTTAAGAGGACGAAGACCTGAACAGGCGTGTTGGAAGGGATGGCTTCGAGCAAGGTCTCCTGATCGCCCGGGGACGTCGCCTCACTGGCCGCGCTCAATATCGAGGTCAGTCGCCATGGGAGCGTATGCGGTGCCAGTACTTCGCCCGAATCCCCCCATCGCAACGCACCGGACCATCCTGGAGCTTCCCCCATCGCGCTACGCGGCCCCAGTTCCACTGGCAGGGCCCCGTCTTCGCAGGCGCTTCCGGGGGAGGCGGCACCGCTGTCCAGCTTGTAATCCCCGTGGGTTATGGCAAAAGAGTTGAGGGCGACTACCTGAAGGCGCTTGCACGAGGCGGCTGTCGCCGCGTCTGACGTACAGGAAGAAACGTTTCAGCCGCCCTGGGCGGCGCGGTCGAGGTATTCCTCGATGTTGAGGTAGCCGTCGCCATCGCTGTCGCCGTTGTGGTCGTCAGCGTTCGGGTTGAGTCCGTTGGCGGTCTCCCAGGTGTCGGGCATGCCGTCGCGGTCGGTGTCCCATCCGCTGGGGCTGTTCACCTGTGCGGCGTTCCACAGGTTGTTCCATTCGGTGGAGTTGGGATAGTTGATCAGTGTTCCGGTGGTGGTGCGCGTCTGGCTGACGATCCTGGTGTCGACGGCGTCACGCGCCCACCAGAACGCGCCGGCCCGGTCCAGGACCTTGCTCAGCGCCGTGGACGCGGGCTCGTTGGTGACGTTGGGGACGTCGAAGCGGGTGGACCTGTGGGTCGGAATCGCGGTGAACTGGTTCCAGGTGGCGTCCGTGCCGTTGGTCAGATCGGAGTCCCCGTCGTAGTCGACCTTGTTGCCCGACTGGTAGGCGCTCGTCCCGGTCGCCCCGACGTACACCTCTGCGTTGCTGGAATTGTGCCGCAGGTACGTGTTGCCGACGAAGTTGGCGTTGGCGAGCTGGTCCGTGCCGCTGTAGCCCTTGCCCTCGAAGACGACGTTGTTGCTCCACTCGACGTAGTTCACCGCGCCGGTCTCGTTGCCCAGGCGGGGCAGGCGGCTCAGGTTGTGCGCGAACAGGTTGTGGTCGTAGGCGATGTTCGAGCCGCTCACGTCGCTGCCGACCAGTGCGCCGTAGCTGTGTCCGTTGTAGTTCAGCCCTTCGGACACGATCGCGTACTGCACCGAGACCTGGCCGGCGCCGTCACTGGTGCTGATGCCTTCGTCGTCGGCCCAACTGACCGAGACATGATCGACGATGACGTCGTCGCCGGTGATCCAGATTCCGTCGTTGGTCGCCGTACCGGGATTGGCCTGGTCCTGCCCCGGACGGAACTTCAGGTGACGGACGATGATGTCGCTGCCCGTGATCTTGGTCGCCTGGCCCATGATCGTGACGCCCGGCTTGGGCGCGGTCTGGCCGGCTATGGTCAGGTTCTTCGCGCCGATCGTCAGCCAGCCCTGCCGCCCTGGAGGGGAGAGCCTGATGGTGCCGGCCACGTCGAACACGATCGTCCGTCCGGTGGCGGGCGCGGTGCTGATCCCGTGGCGCAGCGACCCCGCCTGCGGGCTGGTGGCGTTGTCGGTGAGGTTGGTGACGTGGTAGACGTCGCCGCCCCGGCCGCCGGTCGCGTACCTGGCCGGGCCCGCGGCACCCGGGAAGGCCGCCACCGAGCCGGGGCCGGAGACGAAGTTGAAGGACCACTGCGTCTGGGAGACGTCGGAGCAGGTCTGCTGCACGATCGGGTTGTTGCCGGCGGTGCCGGCGTCCTTGTCGGTGAGGCACAGGCCGGACGACGCGTTCCTGGCCAGGTACTTTCCGGACGCCGCGGTGGATGCGGTGAACGTCCAGGTCTGGTTGGCGGCGGCCGAGCAGGCGTTCTGGTGGAGTTGGGTGCCGGCCGTGGCGTCGGGCGCCTCGACGCACCTGCCGCTGTTGGCGTTGGTGAGCGCGAAGCCGCCGCCTTGCGAGACGACCTTGAACTGCTGGTGGGTGGCGCCGGCGGCGCACGCCAACTGTATGAGGAGGGCTTTGTCGCTGGTGGAGGAGGAGGCCACGTCGAGGCACTTGCCGCTGGCGGCGGAGACCACGGTGTAGGTGCTTCCGGCGACGGGCGCGACGGCGGCCCTGGCCGGACGGACGGACAGGGCCACCGTCGCGATCGCGACCGCCACCGTGAGGGCGAGCAGGGCCGCGAGGCCGGGACGCGCCACCATGGTTAACCTCTGGTGCATGAAGAACCCTCCGACAGAAGTTGATCGGATGTCACGCGGATGGTGTCAAAGCATTGCGGACGTATCAAGCCAGCCTTTCGACCGGGAAACCGCACGCTTCGGCTACCTTCTTTCTGAGTCCGTCCACGTCAAGGGGGCTTTCAACTTCCATGAGGGTCATCCGATTCCTCGGGCGTAAGACACCAGAACGGCTTTCGACATCCGACCATTTTCATGGAATTACCTGATTACAGCCCGCCGGCGATAGCGCGCGAACCAGGCCCGCCACTCGGATTCACCCGACGGGCCTCGAAGCAGCGCCGCGCCGGCCGGGGTGGGTGCATGTTCCATACGGTCACCGCTATGACTCCGCGGGAACATTTGTCCAAGACTGCTGGTCGGCTGCCCGTGCATAGTCTCCGCATGAATGAGTACGACATCGAGCATTCGCTTGGGACGCACGTGGTCCATGACGGCCCGCGGCAGGCGCCCCGGCGGTAGGCCGCCGCGATGGCGGGGTCCAGGGCGGTGGGGCGGCCCAGGGTCTTGTCGGCGGCCACGGCGGCAGCGGCACCTTCGCGGGCGCCCTGGCCGGCGACGACGCCGGGATCAAATGACGGTCTCCGTCCTCGGATAGGCACGGGAGCAGGGCGAGGATGACGACGAAGCGGATGGTGTCGCTCCCGGCGGCCTCGCGCCGCGTGGTGAAGGCCGCACGGTAGAGGGAGAGCCGCCGGCTGGAGGGGGGTTCGTAGACGGGGGCGAGGGCGGTAGGGCGTGCCGCAGGCAGACCCGGTCAGCCACGTCCGGCATCCGTGCGGGTGACGTCTAGGGCGATGGGCAGGGCGATGGGCAGGGCGTTGCCCGCACCGGTGCCGGCCTGCCAGGCCGGCTCGACCGGCCCCTCGCCCCCTCATACGCCACCCCTCACCCCTCATCGGCTCGGTCACGGGCCGGGTCGTGACGAGATCGACGAAACCGGAGAACGATGACCACCACCAGCGACCCCGCTCGGCCGACCGAGCAAGCGCATGCCGATTCCGCGGCGGGACAGAGCATGACACGGCTGTTGCGCCCGCATCTGCGGAGTTTCGCGGCCGTGGTGATCCTGCAGGTCATCGGCGCGCTCGCGGGCTTGGCCCCGCTGCTGGCGCTCGTCGAACTGGGCCGTGCCCTGCTGTCGCCCGGCCCGATCGACCACGTTCACGTCTGGACGGTGGTGATCGCGGGTGCGGCCGGCCTGTTCGTCCGGCTGCTGTGCACCGCCGCGTCGTCGGGAATCGGGCACGTTCTCGACAGCCGGGTGCAACTGACGTTCCGCCGGCAACTCGCCGCGTCGCTGGGACGCGTCCCGCTCGGCTGGTTCTCCCGGCGGCGCACCGGCGAGCTGGCCAAGGTGGTGGGCGAGGACGTGAGCGCCGTGCACCCGTTCCTCGCCCACGCCCCCGGCGAACTCGTCGCCGCGTTCGTGGTGCCGCTGGTGTCGCTGATCTACCTGTTCACCGTCGACTGGCGGCTCACGTTGATCACGCTGATCCCGGTGGCGCTGGCGACAGCGCTGGTTCCGCTGCTGATGCTGCCCGCCAGGACGCGCGAGCAGGAGGCCTACGACGCGGCCATGGGACGGATCGCCAGTTCCGTCGTCGAGTTCGTGCAAGGCATCTCGGTGGTCAAGGCGTTCGGCGGCGGCGAGCGCGCCCACCGCACGTTCCTGACGGCCGCCGACGACTTCGTCAGCATCTTCTCCCGCTGGGTGCGCGGCATGTCCGTGATCGCCGCCGGGATGCAGTTGGCGCTGTCGCCGCCGTTCGTGCTGCTGGTCGTGCTGGTCGGAGGCACGGCTCTGATCACCTCCGGCGGCCTGGCGCCGACGGACCTGCTGCCGTTCCTGCTGCTCGGGCTGGGACTGACCGCTCCGGTGGCGGCGCTCGGCCACGGCTTCGACGACCTGCAGGCCGCCGGCCGCGCGGTCGGCCGGATCAAAGAGGTGCTCGCGGTCCGGCCGCTGCCCGAGCCCGCCCACCCGCGTCCGCCGCGGGGGCACCGGGTGGAACTGCGTGACGTCCGCTTCGCCTACGACGCCGGCCACGAGGTGCTGCGCGGCATCGACCTGGTGCTGGAGCCGGGGACGGTCACCGCGGTCGTCGGGCCGTCGGGAAGCGGGAAGTCCACGCTGGTCCAGTTGTTGCCGCGGTTCTTCGACCCCACCCACGGCTCGGTCCTTCTCGGCGGCGTCGATCTGCGCGAGATCGGCAGCCGGGAGTTGCATCGGCAGGTGGCCTTCGTCTTCCAGGACGTCCGTCTGCTGCGGGTCTCGGTCGCCGACAACATCGCGCTGGCGGTGCCGCGGGCCGGCCGCGACGACGTGGTCCGCGCCGCCCGGCTGGCCGGCATCCACGACCGCATCCTCCAACTGCCGCGCGGATACGACACGGTGCTCGGTGAAGAGACCAAGCTGTCCGGAGGCGAGGCGCAGCGGATCTCGATCGCCCGCGCGCTGCTGGCCGACGCGCCCGTTCTGGTGCTGGACGAGGCCACCTCCTTCGCCGACCCGCAGACCGAACAGGCGGTCCGCCGGGCCCTGGCGACGCTGGGCGGCGACCGCACGATCGTCGTCATCGCCCACCGGCTGGAGACGGTCGCCGGCGCCGACACCGTCGTGGTGCTGGAGGACGGAGTGATCGTCGAACGCGGCAGGCCCGCCGACCTGCTGACACGAGGCGGAAGCTTCGCCGCGTTCTGGCGATCCCCCATCGAAACCCACGATGGCGTGCTGCGAGGAGACGAGCCCCGATGATCCGTATGCTGCTGCGCGTGCTCGGAGACGAGTACGCCCGGGCGATGCGCCGCACCGTGATCCTGATGACGGTCACCGCGGTGGCCGAGGGTTCGTCCTACGCGCTGCTGGTCCCGGTGCTGCGGGCGCTGCTCGGCAACACGCCCGCGGACGCCGTGCCGTGGCTGGTCGCGTTCGGGGCCGCGGTCGCCCTCTACGCCGTGCTGCGCTACATCAGCGACCTGTCCGGCATGCGGGTCGGGACCACCATGTTGCGCGGCATGTATCACCGGCTCGGCGAGCATCTGGCCCGCCTCCCTCTCGGCTGGTACAACGCCGGTCGCATCGGCGAGGTGTCCGTCCTGGCCGGCCGCGGCCTCCTGCAGGCCATGGGTGTGGCCGCGCATCTGCTGGCACCGTTCATCTCCGCCCTGGTCACGCCGCTGACCATCGTGGCCGTGATGACCGCCTTCAACTGGCGGATGGGGCTGGCCGCGTTGCTCGCCGCACCCGGCGTGGCGGCGATCCAGGCCCGGACGGCACGCGCGACGGCCGCCGCCGACTCCGACCGTCACGAACGCGACCAGGAGGCCGGCGCGCGTGTGATCGAGTTCCTCCAGGCCCAGCCGGTGCTGCGGGCCGGCGGCCGGACCGGCGAACGCTTCCAGCGGCTCGACGACTCGCTGCTGGATGCCCAGCGCGCCTCCCGCCGTACCGTGCTGGCCACGCTGCCCGGCGCCGTGGGACTGACGCTCACCGTGCAGGCGGTCTTCACCGGGCTGCTGGTCCTGGGCGCCTACCTCGCGCTCGGCGGGAACGTCGGCGCGGCGGAGATCCTGGCGATCCTGGTGCTGGCCGCCCGCTGCGCCGACCCGCTGCTGTCGCTGTCGGACATCGGCGGCAAGCTCCGTGGCGCGCGTTCGGAGCTGGCCAGACTCGAGACGGTGCTGCGCACGGAGCCGCTGCGGGAACCCCGCGAGCCGAGCCGGCCGGCGCACCACGGCCTGGAGTTCGACGCCGTCGCCTTCCGGCACGGCGAGCGTACGGTGTTCGACGAGGTGTCGCTCACCGTCCCCGAGGGACAGCGGCTCGCGGTCGTCGGGCCGTCCGGCGCGGGCAAGAGCACGCTGTTGCAACTGCTGGCGCGCTTCTATGACGTGGACGCCGGCGCGGTGCGCGTGGGAGGCGTGGACGTGCGCGCGATCAGCACCGAGGCGTTGATGGCGCGGATCGCCATCGTCTTCCAGGACGTCCATCTCTTCGACGGCACGATCGAGGAGAACGTGCGCCTGGGCCGTCCCGACGCGGGCGTTGCCGAGGTGCGGGCGGCGGCGACCGCGGCCCGGCTGGACGAGGTGATCGAGCGACTGCCCGGAGGATGGGCGGCGAAGGTCGGCGAGGGCGGCGCACTGCTGTCAGGCGGTGAGCGCCAGCGTGTCTCGATCGCGCGGGCGCTGCTGAAGAACGCGCCCATCGTGCTGCTGGACGAGGTGACCTCGGCGCTGGACCCGGTCAACGAGGCGGCCGTCCACGAGGGCATCGAGCGCCTGATGGCAGGCCGGACGGTGGTGATGGTGGCGCATCGCATGCGGACGGTCCGGCGCGCCGACCAGATCGTCTTTCTGGACGGCGGCCGGATCGTGGAGGCAGGCAGCCACGACGAACTGCTCGACCACGGCGGCCGTTACGCCGACTTCTGGAACGTCTCCCTGGCTCCCGCCGCGCGGGAATGAGCCCGCCAGGCCCGTGTTCCGGCCTTCGGACATCGGTACAGCCGTTATGGTGACGGCCGCCGGTCTTCAGCTCCGCGGGAACATTCGTCCAAGACTGACGCTCGGCCGTCCGTGCACAGTCTCCGCATGAGTGAATACGACATTGAGTACCCGCATGGGATGCACGTGGTCCATGACGGCCCGCGGCAGGCGCCGCCGTTGTTGCTCATCCACGGGTCGGGGGCCTCGGGTGGCTTCTGGGGCCCGGTGGTCCCGGCGCTGGCCGGCCACCATCACGTCATCCGCGTCGACCTGCCGGGTTGCGGTCAGTCCCCGCCCGCGCCGTCGTATGACGTGCCCGCGCAGGCGGGCCAGGTGGCGGCGCTGCTGGACGACCTCGGGCTGCGTCACGTCGCCGTGGCCGGGCACTCCAGCGGCGGCTATGTCGCCACCGCGCTTGCCGAGCAACGTCCCGACCTCGTGGGTGCGCTCGCGTTGATCAGTAGTGGCCCGAGTCCGGATGCGCTCCTCCGGCAGCCGTTCATCCTCCGGGCCCTGCTGGCCCCGCCGTTGGGCCCGCTGCTGTGGCCGAGGCGTTCGGACGCCATGATCCGCAAGGGGATCAGCGCGACGGCCGTTCGCCCGGTGGACCTCCCGGACGACGTGGTCGCCGACGTACGGGGCATCTCCTACCGGGTGATGCGGACGGTGCTGCGCCGCAACACCGCCTACATCGCCGAGCGGAGCCTGCCCGAGCGCCTGGCCGTCCTCGACGTCCCCGTGCAGGTGATCTTCGGCGCTGCCGACCCCCGCTGGGAGCCGTCGTCGGCACACCGGTACGACGCGGTGCCGCAGGCGCGGGTCGAACTGCTGCCCGGCGTCGGGCACCTGCCCATGCTGGAAGCGCCGGAGACGGTCGGCGAACTGCTGCTGAACTTCACGGCAATGGCCGCCGAGGACCGGTGATCCCCTGATACCCGGACCGGCCAGGTGCCGCCGACCGCGCGAACTTGTCCTCGGCCAGACGGCTAGTCCGGCCGCCGCTCCGCCGCTGTGCTGCTGGAACGACTGCGATCGGCTCCTGTTCGCGGGCGTCTGCGGGATTTGGGCTTGCCGGTATGGTCCGTGTACTCCAGCCACCACTCGGCGATCAGCAGGTTGACGACCCAGCTCAGCCAGACGCCGGCGGCTCCGATGGCCTCGATCATCGCCTGTTCGTCGCCGCCGTAGACGGAGTCGAGCTGCGGAAGCTGGATGAGAAGCAGTATCCCGGCCCACAGACGACTCACGACGATGGACGTGGTCAGCGCGAAGCTGCGGATCATCCACCTGCGGTGCTCCGGGAAGCGCCGCTGCCGCGCCATCCGCCATCCGGCGATACCGGTGATCAGCCACACCAGGCCCAGCATGGTGTTCCCGGTGTTCCCCCCGAAGCCCGTGTGGCCGAACGGGGCGACTCCGAGCACGGTGATGCCGGCCGGGAAGACCCCGAGGAAGAAGTACGCCCGCCCCGTCCAGCGGTGCGCCCGGGGGAACGAGCGGCGAAACCACGGCCACACCTGGAAGCACCCCGTCAGCAGGGCCACTGTGCCGAACATGATGTGCGCCACAAGCAGGGGGTAGAAGAATGGCGGGGAACCGGACACCTCGACCCTCGATTGCGCCGGATCGAAGGTAAGGTACGGCGGCACAAAGTACGCCACGAAAGCGAGCATCACGATGAACAGCGGTGCGATCCAGCGAAGCTGGCGCCGTCGCTGTGGTCGCGCCGCCGGCTGCGGAGGCGGCGCTCCGGCCCCGCCCCCGTCGGGTACCGAGCCCGGTCCTCCCAGCATCGTGGCCACAGAAGGTCTCCTCGTCGTCGGGGCAGGCGGGAGTCACCCGCCCATTGGGGCCAGCCTCGCGGGGACGCGGATTCGGGGCCAGAGTCGAACCGACTGCAGTCATTCGGGAGACCTCCGGCGGGGAGCCGGGACTCACCGGTGATGCACGGTCGGCACGGAGAACAAGGTGCCGTCGCCCGGCTGCTCGCCGACGCGCGGAGCGGACGTAGCGGGGTGCTGGTCCTGCGCGGGGAAGCGGGGATAGGGAAGAGTTCGCTGCTACGCCATGCCGCCGAGAGCGCGGCCGCTTCCGAGCCCATGCGGGTGCTCGCGTGTGCGGGGGTGGAATCCGAGGTCGAGCACGCGTTCAGCGGGCTGCTCGGGCTGCTGCGGCCGGTGCTCGATCACCTTGACGCGCTGCCCGGCGTCCAGGCCGAGGCGCTGCGCGGCGCGCTCGGCATGACCGACTCGGCGGCCTCGGACTTCCTGGTCTCGGCGGCGGTGCTCACCCTTCTCGCGGCGGTGGCGGCGGACCGCCCGCTGCTGGTCACCGTCGACGACGTGCAGTGGCTGGACCGGGCCTCCGCCGCCGCGCTGCTGTTCGCCGCTCGCCGGCTGGCCGGCGAGCGCGTCGCGATGCTGCTCGCCGTGCGCGAACCCGAACCGCTGCCGGTCAATACGGCCGGGCTGACCGAACTGGTGCTGCACGGGCTGCCCCCCGAGGATGCCGCGCTACTGCTCGACGCGTACGGCTGGACGCTGCCCACTCCTCAACGGGACGCCCTCGTCGCGGCGACCGGTGGCAACCCGCTGGCGTTGATCGAGTTGGCCCGGCTCGACGAGCCCGAGCGGGCCCTGCCCGATCTCGCCATGACCGGAACCCTGCCGGTGAGCGCCCGCGTCCGCGCGGCGTTCCTTCGGCAGGTCGAAGCCCTGTCCGCGGAGGGCCGTGCGGCGCTGCTGGTCGCCGCCGCGGAGGAGAGCGGGAACGCCGGCACCGTCCTCGGGGCCGCCGCCCGGATGGGCCTGCCGGCCGACGCTCTGGGCCCGGCCGAGCGGTCGGGGCTGGTGCAGCTCACCGGGGCCGAGATCCGCTTCCGGCATCCCCTGGTCCGCTCCGCCGTCTACACCGACGCCTCGTTCGACCGCCGCCGTACGGCGCATCTGGCCATCGCCGCGTACCTGGGCGCCGCTGGGGAGCAGGACCAGGCGACCTGGCACCTCGCCGTGGCCACGACCGCACCGGATGAGAAGATCGCCGCCGCGCTGGAACGAGGCGGCGACGCCGCCCGGCGGCGCGGTGGCGCGGCCGCGGCGATCTCCGTCCTGCGGCAGGCCGCGCGGCTCAGCGAGGTGCCCGCCGACCGCTGCCGCAGGACGGTGACCGCCGCCTTCGTGGCGCTGGACGCAGGCCGGCCCGGCCTGGCACGGACGCTCACCGACCAGGTCCTGGCCGAGCCCGTGCCCCCCGCGGTACTGGCCCGGCTCAATGGGACCATCGAGCTGTACAGCGGGGACCCCGCGATCGCCTACGCACACCTGATGCGCTGCGCCGAGCTCATGGCATCCGCCGAACCCGAGGAGGCGGCCTGGATCTTCACCCTTGCGGCGGGGGCCGCGTTGCACGCCGGAGACATGGCGGCGACGATGCTGGCGACCGGGCGCATCACCGGCCTGGACTGCTCCCCGGCGACGCTTCGCGCCGCCGAAGGTCTGCTCAAGGGCTACGAGGGTGTCATCACCGGGGCCGAACTGTGGGAACTTCCGGGCGCCATGGCCCAGGCCGGGGGCGGGGGCGGTGAGCGGGAGTGGATGTGGGCGACCGTGATCGGCTGGATGGGGCCCGACGACCACCAGGCCCTCAGGCTCGCTGAAACCACCGGCCGCCGGGTCCGTGCCGCGGGCTTTCCCGCGCTCCTGACCGAAGTGCTGTTCTACCACGCCGACATCGAGTTCCGGCTCGGGCGCTGGACCGAGGGGGCCGCGCACGCCCTGGAGGGCTTGCGGTTGAGCTACGAGACCGGCCAGCGGGGATGGACGGCCAACTTCCTCGCCCAGTCGGCCCGGTTCGCCGCCGTGCGCGGCGAGGCCGCGGAATGCCGCAAGCTGGTCCGGCAGACGCTGGAGATCGCGCTCCCGCTGCGCGAGCGGGTCGCGGCGGCGACCGCGACCGGTGCCCTTGGGCTGCTGGCGCTGGGTGAAGACGCTTCAGGGGAGGCGTTCACGGAGTTGATGCGCCTGATGGAGCGGGGTTCGCCTCGATCCAATGACTTCGTCGCCTTCGCGATGCTCCCGGACCTGGTCGAGGCCGCCGTACGCGCCGGACATCCGGAACCGGCCCGGCGGGTCGTCGCGGCCATGGAACCTCAGACCGGTGGCATCCGCGGGCCCGTCGCCCTGGCCCGGAAGCACCGCCACCGCGCGATCCTGGCAGACGACGCGCACGCCGAGTCGCACTTCCGGAGCGCGCTCGCGGACGGCGGACTCGACCAGCACCCCTTCGACCGGGCGCGGACCGAACTTCTCTATGGGGAATGGCTGCGTCGCAACCACCGCAGGACCGAGGCCCAGCCGATACTGAGGGCCGCAGGCGAGACGTTCGAGGCGCTGGGAGCGGCACCGTGGGCACGGCGCGCGGTCGCCCAGTTCCGCGCGGCCGGCGGCGCCGTGCCCCGCAAGAGCCGGGCGGTCGCCGCGCTGCTCAGCCCGCAGGAACTGGAGGTGTCCCGGCTCGCGGCCAAAGGGCTGAGCAACCGCGAGATCGGCGACCGGATGCACCTCAGCCCGCGGACGGTGGGCTCGCATTTGTATCGGGCGTTCCCCAAACTCGGGATTTCCGCCCGCGCCGAACTTCGCGACCTCGACCTCGACTGATCTTCCAGGACGTCCATGCAGGTCAAGCGGCATGTGTGTATTCACGGAGAACGGTGTACACGCCTCGTTGCGGCGTTCTTCGACCTGGCCGGCACAATCATCACCGTCCGTAGCCTCCTCCGCCGTGCCTGGACCACCCACTGCTGGGACGGGCGCCTCACCAGGCGACCATGACTTCGGGCCCGTCGCGCGAGCATTCAGCCCGGTTGCTTGATGCTCTCGATGATTCGGGCGAAGCCTTCCGCTCCGTGGCCCGCATCGATCTGGCGCTGGATGAGCCGCTGGACCATGGCGACCACCTCGGTGCTGATGCCCTGGTCGGAGCTGGCGGCAAGGAGGTTACCGAGGTTGGAGAACTCAAGGCTCTGCTGCCCTTCGACGGTGTAGTCCCCGCCGTCGATGACCGCAGCGAACCCGTGGAACGCACCGGTCATGGCGGTCTGCCACGGTGCGGCCCTGGCGGCGAACTCGCCCGCCGTGATGCCGGCCGGCGCGACCATGGCGGCGCCGTGCATGAATCCGGCGAACATGGCGTACATGCCCGAGAGCAG
Organism: Nonomuraea sp. MG754425; assembly: GCF_021699195.1. Classification (GTDB taxonomy): domain Bacteria; phylum Actinomycetota; class Actinomycetes; order Streptosporangiales; family Streptosporangiaceae; genus Nonomuraea. The sequence continues at coordinate 20,528 of NZ_SSXE01000068.1, forward strand.
GGCGAGGTCGTACAGAGACGCCAGCCCGGCATCCTTACCGAAGTAGGTACTGGTTCCCCACAGGTCGAGCAGCGGCTTGTACTGGTCGAAAACGGCGGCCGATCCGCTGTAGAGGATCGATGACCCGGGCCGGCCGATCATCGCCGGGACGGCCATGATGCCGCCGTTCAGGTACGCGACCCCAGCATCGGCGGCCCAGGCGGCGATCTCGCGCGACTGCTCCGGTGACATCGTGGTCACGTTGATCAACGTTCGTCCGACCAACTCCTCGGCGAGCGGATCGAGCACCTCGTGGACCGACGCGTGGTCCAGCAGGCATGCGATCACCAACCGGCCGGCCCGGACCGCGTCGCCTGCCGTGGCGGCCGCCTGCGCCCCCTGCGCAACCAGGTTGCCCGCCTTTCCCGCTGAGCGGTTCCAGACCGTTGTCGCGTGTCCGGACTCCACCAAGGCGGCTGCGAGAGCGTTGCCCATCGCGCCCAGTCCGAGAACGCTCACCTGAACGCTGTCGTTGGTTGTCATGTTTAGGGGCTCCCCTCGTGTTCGTCGTTCGGGGAGATCCTCTCCACTGCCGGTAGGTTTGACCAGTACCGACTAATTTGTCAGGTACCCACCTGAAGGTAAGTAGGCATGGGAGGGCGGGATGGCAACGTCAGCACGACGTGGCCCCTACTTCTGCGGCATCGATGCCGCGATGGACGTGGTCGCCGGGAAGTGGAAGTGCCTGATCCTCTGGGAACTGCACAACTACGGGACCCGCCGGTTCGGCGAGCTCCGGCGCGGCCTGCCGGGCGTCAGCGAGAAGATGCTGATTCAACATCTGCGGGAGATGGAAGAAGACGGGCTCGTGCATCGGGAGGTGTACCGCGAGGTGCCGCCGAAGGTGGAGTACTCCCTGACGGAGCACGGCGTCTCGCTCAACGCTGCCCTCGCCCTCTTGGGGCCGTGGGGCACCGAACGCATGCGGCGGATCGGGGCCGAAAAGGTCTCCGTCGACGTCGCCGCGACGGTTCGACGATAGAAGCGGATGGGTCGGATCGTAGATCGTGCCCTGTGGCAGCACCACGAATCGGTCCCCCCGGGGGGCCGGTCAGCCGTGATGGCAGTGCAGGTACAGGTCTCCCGGCGATCACAGAGCGTCGCAACTCCGTGATCACCCGGCGTGGCGTTCCCACGAACCGCTCCGCGAACGCGAAATACGGCCGCGCGGAGACCATCACGCGGAGGCGCGGGGATGGTTCTGTTCGCGCCAGGCCCGCGGTGAGATGCCGTACGTCTGTTTGAACACCTTGCTGAAGTGGGTCGCGTCCGCGAAGCCCCAGCTCCGCCCTATCGCCGCGATGGTCCGCAGTCGCCCGTTCGGGCCGGCCAACTCCCGCCTGCATTCGGCCAGACGGCGCGTACGGATCCAGTCTCCGAGGCTGATTCCCGAGCGGGACAGCACAGCGTAGAGATGGCGTACGGAGATGTCGTGCGCCGCGGCTATCCGCGCCGCCGACAGATCCCGATCAGCCAGATGCTCACGGATGTAACGAGTGACCCGCAGGCTGAGCGTCGCCTCCAAGGGCGCCTTGGCCAGGCCGGAGTCGCCGTGCTGGGACGTCAGAACGGCACGGAGGAGTTCGACGCTGGGTTGCACGGCGGCGTCGGCGTGCACACCCTGGTGCAATTCGTCGGCGACGGCCAGTTGGGAGAAGTAGGTGAAGGCGAGACGCGCGATGGGGTTGTCGGATCCCAGAGGGACCGCGGTGATGTCTCGCAGCAATCGGTCGGGGAGCGCGAGTGCCGCGCGGGGGAAACGGATGAAGCGGTGGTCGACTCCCTCGTCGAAGAGAAGTGTGTAGGGAGCGACCGACTCGAAGACGGCGCAGTCTCCCGGCCTCAGCAGGCACTCACGACCGTTCTGCACCACCATGCTGCTGCCCGCCATCTGAACACCTAGAGTGACGGCCGACTCCTCATCCTCCCGGAGGTGCCGCTCCGTCCGGCGGAGCGTGACCGCGGTCGCCCGCGCCGAACAGATCCTGAGGGGCCCGACGGCGCCGAACCCCATGCGAACGGCGATGTCCTCAGTCGGCGGACCGTGGTCGATGTCGACTGCCACCATGCCTTCCCACACCGCGTTCCGGACCACTTCCTCCCGGTCCCGCGGCGGTATGAAAGCGGTGTCCAGGACCGGGCTCATGAGGTGGACCTTCGTCCGCGTCGGTCACAGAGCCGGCCTGGCAGCACCTCGGCCCGTTCCCCCACAAAACCCCCGCTCGACACGGCCGGGTTCGACGGCACACAGGGCCGTCGCCTGATACGGCGTCTGAGCTGTGCACCACTGACAAAGTTCCCAGCATGACTGACAAAGTCCGAAACCCACGATAACCCTAAGGTCTACTGACGAGGTCAGAGAAGGGAGAGCTTCGTGGCGGCCGTGGCCGAGCGTCGTCACGGTGGATCACGAGGAGCTCGTTCCAGGGCATGCCGAGTCGCAGCCTCGTTGGTCCCGGTGTCGTCACTGCTCAAGCCTGTGGGTTTTCATGATCGGTTGCGTGGACGCGGCGGCTGTAGTCCTTGATCGTTGAGCCTTGATCCACGGACGGCCCGTCATCCCTGGATGTCCACGTGGGGCCGACAGGGGCTCGCTCGGCGGAGCAGAAGGCGTCGATCATGTAAGAGTCCAGCTCAAACTGCTCATGCGCGGAACTGATTCAGTCGATTGCGCATTCTGATCCTTTCTCATCACCCACAAACAGGGGGAAATAATGTCGTATACGGGGCGTAACACGAGGATTGCGGCCGCGGCGGCGCTGGGCGCACTGACGGTGCTTCTCGCCGCCGGATGCTCCTTCAGCATCGGCGACGTGAAGAAGAAGAATGAGGCGACGGCCAGCGAGGAAGCAACCGCTGTCGAGGAAAACCCGGCCGAGAAGCAGCCGAGAGCCGAGGAGGGGCCGGTCGGCGACGACCCCGCAGAGCCCGGGAGCACGGGCGCCAGCGAGGACGGGGCCGTCCACAAGGCCCGAGTCGCGCAGACGATCTCCGACAAGCTCGCCGCGAACTCCGGCAAGCGTCCCGACAGGGTCACCTGTCCTCAGCACCTCCCGGCCCGGGTCGGCGCCACGATCCGTTGCGAGCTCACTGCCGGCAGCGACACCCTCGGTGTCACCGTCACTGCCGCCTCGGTCAACGGCAACCAGGTCAATTACCGCTTCAAGGTCGATAACAACGTCGGGTGAACACAGAACCCGCGCGACCCGTTTCACCAGTCGAACTAAACATATTCGAGCCGGGTTCGGCCCAGCCGGTCAGGTGCTCGGGAGCGCCGCTGAGCAGCCAGGCCCCGGTGCTGGCCCCTGCCGACCTCGATGACCAGGGCTACCCGGCGGCCGTCCTGCCGCTGCCCGGGGCGGCTCCCGCGGCTGACCCGGTCGGCCAGGACGCGCAGCACCTCGTGCCCGCCGGTCACGGTGTCTTGGTCTCTTCGGACAGGTAGGCCCGGGCCTCGGCCCAGATGCCGCGGTCGGACTGGGTGGTCATCCACGTGGTGGACCTGAGCCGGCCCCGCCCGCGGTAGCGCCGCACGATGGCGACGTGCTCCGGCCAGCCGACGAACCGGCGCAGGGCCTGCTCGTCCAGCCAGATCGACACCGAGCCGCACCTGCCGCGCAGCGGCTCCGTCCAGAGCCACATGCCGACCGCGCCGGGCAGTTCGGGCCAGGCCCGGCGCAGGGCGAGTCCGGCCCGGTAGACGCCGGGCAGGTCGCGCAGCCGGTCGGCTTGGAAGTCGGTGATGCTGACCAGCACCGACCCGGGGGTGCCGGCCGCCTCCCCAGGTGTCCAGCGGCTCGTCAGCATGGCGCCGCCCACGACGGGTCGCGGCCCAGCAGGCCGAGCAGTCGCTGGAAGTCAGGGGCGTCGTCGGGCACCGGAACCCTGGTGTCGAACGCGGCGCCTGGACCGCGGCTCTTCGGCGTGTCCGGCCACCGGGAGGCCATCGCCAGCGCGGACGCGACCAGTTCGGGGTCGGGCCGGTAGAAGGTGTCGATGCTCGTGGCGACGTCCCATCCGTGCACGAGGCAGTCGACCAGGTGCATGCTGATCGCGACCCGCCCGGGGAAGACGCCGAACTCGCCGATCTCGACCTGGCGGTCGTAGAAGTCAGGGGCGGCGAACGCCTTCGTGACCGCGGCCGCGGAGTCGTGGAAGGCGCCGAACGGGTCGTCGCCGTCCCGGACGGACCGCTGCGCCGGCGGGTTCGCGGCGGCGGCGAAGCCGTGGTTCTCGTCCGCCATGTGCCGCAGCAGGTCGTCCAGGTTCCATTCCGTGCACGGCGTGGGCCGGTCGAGGTCCACGGCGGTGACCTGGGCGATCGCTCCTCCGGCGAGGTCCAGCGCGCGCCGATGCAGGTTCCGGAGGTCCACGGCTGGGAGTCCAGTCATCATCCACCCTTCTAAGTACGAACGTTCGTGCTGAGAATAGGAGTGTGCTGAGTCAAAGGTCAAGCGGCTATCGTGAACCGAACGTTCGTGCACGGAGGGGTGGAGATGCCGGGAAGACCGCGGGACGAACGGACACGCAGCGTGATCCTGCGCAGGGCGGCGGACATCGCCTCGCTGGACGGGCTGGAAGGGCTGTCGATCGGTCGGCTGGCCACGGACCTCGGCGTGAGCAAGAGCGGCCTGTTCGGTTACTTCGGCTCCAAGGAAGAGCTGCAGCTCGCCACGATCCGCGCCGCGACGGCCGTGTACGTCGAGGAGGTCGTCCAACCCGCGCTGAGCGTGCCGCCGGGCCTGGGCAGGGTGCACCGGCTGTGCGAGAACTGGCTGAGCTACTCGCAGCGGCGGGTCTTCCCGGGCGGCTGCTTCTTCTTCGCCGTCAACGCGGAGTTCGACGCCCGCCCGGGCCGGGTGCGGGACGCCGCCGTCGCGGCGAGCCTCGACTGGACCCGCTTCGTGGCGCGCGCCGTCGACGACGCCCGCCAGCTCGGCGAACTCGCCGTCGACACGGATCCCGACCAGCTCGCGTTCGAGCTCATCGCGTTCATGGAGACGGCCAACGCCGTCTCCCTGCTGCACGACGACCCGAACGCCTACGAGCGGGCCAGAACCGCCATCCGCCGGCGTGTACCGCTTCAAAAGTCATCGCAGGGCGCTTGACCTGCGGATCGGCCTGATGCGGCGGTACGGGCAAGAGGGGTTCTTGTCGGCCCGGCGCCCCGGGACGTCGGCACCTCCTGGCGAACGTTCCTGCGCACCCGGCACGTGCACATCCTCGGCCGCAGGCCAACTGCTGTGCCGAGCGGTGGGTGCGCACGGTACGGACCGAATGCACCGACCGCATGCTGATCTACAACGAACGGCACCGGTCCCGCGCGCAGCGGCCACCCGATCACGATGAGCAGACCGTCGTATCGCTGGAAGGCCGGATCGAACGCCGCAGAGTGCTCGGCGGGCTGATCAACAAGTACCACCGAGCCGCGTAGCCACTCTGGAGAACTTCCAGCTCAAGGCCCACGTGATGAATGTCGAATCGGTACAGGCCGACACCCTGAAATCGAGAATGTCCAGGTCGGAAGGGGTGAAGAGTGCCGTTATCGAAAATGTCCAAGAATGCCACCCGATGCCATGTCGTATCAGGTGCCGATGAGCATCCGGCGAGCAACCGCGGGGCGGATAGTATCCTTCGACCGCTCCTGATTCACGTTCGATTTGCGAGCTTGCTGTTGGCGCTCGAACTTACGACAGCCGAACCTGGAACTCGCAGGTCAAGGCGGCAGTGACGCGCGGATGATGTCGGCGTTGAGGGGGCGTGCGCAGCACGACGGCACATGTGCTAAACTGGGCTCAGTTGCAGTTGTGGTACCCATAAAAGACTTGTGTGCACCTGACGGTATGTAGCCTCAGGTGCATTTTTTGTTCTCCGGTCATCTCCGGGTGTGTGGTCCTATCACGGCGACGCGGAATCCGTTCGATGCGGATTCCGGCTTTGCACCCATCTAAGGAGATCAACATGGCTTCTGGCACCGTGAAGTGGTTCAACGCGGAAAAGGGCTTCGGCTTCATCGAGCAGGACGGCGGCGGCCCCGACGTCTTTGCGCACTACTCCAACATCGTCGCCAACGGCGGCTACCGTGAGCTGCGCGAGGGCCAGAAGGTGGCCTTCGACGTCACGCAGGGCCAGAAGGGCCCGCAGGCCGAGAACATCGTTCCCGCCTGACACTGCGCACCACGTAGCCGGGGCCCGCGCCGCAGGCGCGGTCCCCGGCGCGTTGCTTTTGTGGCATCCATCGTGCCGTGAATGCTTTTCATCCTCACGCTGCCTGCGCAACTCGGTGATTCTGAAGGACGGCGATGGCCGAGGGATGCAAAAGCCTCACTTACCTCAACGAGCAACACCTACGCCAAACCCTCACCCGCTACCTGCAGCACTACAACACCGCCCGACCCCACCGCAGCATCGGCCAATTGTCCCCAGCGCAAGCCGAAACCGGATCGCCGGCTGATCAGGTGGCCGGCTGACACCACCCGAGAACGCGCAGGTCAAACACCCCATCCCATTTTTGGGCCCCACAGGCTCCCTGAGAAGCACGCCGTGCGGTGCCCCAGATCCCGCCCGGCTCGCCGACGCCCGCACACGGGCCACCAACTCCGAAGCCGCGGCGTCGTCGAGGGGTTTGCCTTCGTGGTGGACGGGTGCGGGACGGGTGCGGAAGACTGCCTCGATGACTGCTGAGTACGCCCAGAGTGACCAGTTCCGTGGCGCCCGCATCCACCTGTGCGACCTTGCCGGTCTGGAGATCCGCGATTGCGAGGTCAGCGGTCTGAAGATCGTCGACTGCTATGGGAGCGACGTTTACCTCGGTGGCGACTTCGAGCGTCTCGTCGTCAACGACGTCGACGTGACCGCCTACGTCGAGGCCGAGCTCGACCGCCAGCACCCCACGCGGGTGCTGGCGCGTGATGCCGCGTCCCCCGGCGACTACCGGGCTGCTTGGGATGCCATCGAGACGCTGTGGGCGGCGACGCTCGACCGCGCCCGGCTGTTGCCCGAGGCCAAGCTGCACGAGCAGGTCAACGGCGAGTGGTCGTTGGTCGAGACCCAACGGCACCTGCTGTTCGCCGGCGATGCCTGGCTGGGCAATGCCGTGCTGGAGGAGGAAGCGCCGTACCACCTGTTGGGTTTCCCTTACGGCGGGATGCCGCCCGACGCGACGGCGAAGCTCGGTCTCACTCTCGAAGCCACCCCGACGCTGGAGGAGGTGCTCGCGCCGCGGCTCGCCCGGATGGCCACGATGCGGCGTGTCGTCGACGGGCTCACCGAGGCCGAGCTCGATCGGGTGTGCGGTCGCAAGCCGGCGGACCCGTATCCCGACCAGGAGTACGTCGTGCGCCGCTGCCTCAAGGTGGTGCTGAAGGAAGAGGCCGAGCATCACCGTTATGCGGTGCGCGACCTCGCCGTGCTCGAGGCCGGTGCCTGAACTGGCGCTGACCCGGCCGGAAATGACCTCCAGCCGCATTGCGTGCTGCTGTTCCCGGCTCCTCAACTCCCCGTCCCTGCCAGTTCCGACCTGCGGAAACGGCCCAGTGATCGTTATCGCGCCGGACTTATCCCCTGACGTTCGAGCCGTAACCCTCGCGCGCACACCTGCTGCGACCAGGAGATTGCCTCTTTCGCCGTTACTTGTCCGCTGAACCGCCCCACGCGCTGGCGGGTTGTGCCTGCGGTGGTCGCCGAAGCCGTCCGGGCAGGCTGCCACGAGAGTGTCAGTGGGTCTGCCGTCGAACGTCAGTGAGTTCGCCACGAGGGGTATCAGTGGGGGCGTCTACGCCGGCGAGGACGCCCGCGTCCGAACGTGAGGCCGCTCGCTTCCAGGAGCAGGCCAGTCGGCCGCCCTCACCGTCCCTTCTGCGCAAGCTGGACGGTCTTTGTGCCAAGCCTGTCTTCTGACCTCGTCAAATGCGTACCTGTCGCTGTTGGTGACGCGGTACCGGCGGAAAGACCTGTATCGGGGGGCAACCCGCCGCCGCCGTGGCCCCTGCCGATCGGAGCTTGGTTGATGCGTGACAGGTCACCGCGATTTCCCGTCCACCTGGACAGGAAGCACCTGCCCGAGCCGGAGTGGGACTACGCGGGCGCGAAGATCGGCAGGTACGCGACCGAGTCGACCCCGGACTTCCCGATGCCGCAACAGGCGCCGGAGGGGGCGCCGAACATCCTGCTGGTGCTGCTCGATGACGTGGGCTTCGGTTGGCCGAGCGTGAACGGCGGCCTGGTCAGGATGCCGACGGCCGAGCGGTTGGCCGGCAACGGGCTGTTGTACAACCAGTTCCACACCACGGCGCTGTGCTCGCCGTCGCGGGCGGCGCTGCTGACCGGGCGCAATCACCACACGGTGGCGACCGGGGTGATCCAGGAGATGGCCACCGGCTACCCGGGATACAGCGGCATCATCCCCAAAGGCACCGCGACCTTCGCCGAGTTGCTCAAGCACGCCGGCTACACCTCGGCCTGGTTCGGCAAGAACCACAACGTGCCCGACAATCAGACCAGCCCGGCGGGCCCGTTCGACAACTGGCCCACCCACCAGGGCTTCGACTACTTCTATGGGTTCATCGGGGGCGAGACCGACCAGTTCTTCCCCTCGCTGTACCGCGACACCCAGCCGGTCGAGCCGCCGGCCCGGCCGCAGGACGGCTACCAGCTCACCCGCGACCTGGCCGACGAATGCATGGGCTGGATCGTCAAGCAGAAAACGATCGCGCCCGGCCGCCCGTTCCTGGCCTACTTCTCGCCTGGTGCGGCGCACGCCCCGCACCAGCCGCCGCTGGACTGGCGCGGCCGTAACGAGGGCCGCTTCGACATGGGCTGGGATGACTACCGCCGGATCGTGCACCAGCAGCAGCTCGATCGCGACATCATCCCGGCGGGCACCCGGCTCACCGAGCGGCCGGAGCAGATCCCGTCCTGGGACAGCCAGCCCGCCGAGCATCGCCGGCTGTTCGCGCGTCAGGCGGAGAACTTCGCCGACTTCCTGGAGCACACCGATCACGAGGTGGGCCGGGTCGTGGAGGCGATCGAGCAACTGGGCGAGCTGGACAACACGCTGGTGATCTACATCATCGGTGACAACGGCTCCAGCGGCGAAGGCTCCTTGATCGGTACTCCCAACGAGGTCATGAGCCTGAACGGACGCCAGCCCTCCATCGAGGAGGCGATGGGATTCCTCGACTCCTGGGGGCTGCCGGGCACCTCACCGCACTACGCCGTCGGCTGGGCTCATGCCGGTGACACGCCGTTCCAGTGGACCAAGCAGGTGGCCTCGCACTTCGGCGGCACCCGCAACAGCATGATCGTGTCATGGCCGGCCCGCATCGCCGACGTCGGCACGGTGCGCTCGCAGTTCCACCACGTCATCGACGTGACGCCGACGCTGCTCGAAATCGTCGGTATGACCCACCCGACGGAAGTGAACGGCTACATCCAGAAACCGATCGAGGGAACCAGCTTCGCCTACACCTTCGACGCCGCGAACGCCGACGCGCCCAGCCGCCGCACGCAGCAGTACTTCGAGATGATGGGCAACCGGGCAATGTACGCCGATGGCTGGATCGCCTCCTGCCGGCACGGCCGCCTGCCCTGGGAAACCGCGGGCACCTTCAGCTGGGACGACGACGTGTGGGAGCTGTACAACCTCGCCGACGACTTCAGCCAGGCCGTCGATCTCGCCCAGCAAGAACCGGAACGCCTACGGGCACTGCAGGACCTGTTCATGGCCGAAGCGGCCCGCTACAACGTCCTGCCGCTGGATGACCGCTTCGCCGAACGACTCGACGTGACCCTGCGCCCCAGCCACTTCGCCGGCCGTCATCGCGTCACCTTCCACGAGGGCATGATCCGCCTGCCGGAAGGCAGCGGCCCCAAGCTCGTCAGCGTCCCGCTCACCCTCACGGCCACGGTCGACATCCCGGATTCCGGCGCCGAAGGCGTGATCTTCGCCGTCGGCGGCGACGCCGCCGGATGGTCACTGTTCGGCTGGCAGGGCAAGGCCCGCTTCCACTACAACTTCTTCGGCATCCGCCGCCACGACCTGCTCTCGCCCGGCACGCTTCAGTCCGGCCGCCACACGATCGCGGTGACGATCACGCCCCAGACCGCCCGGCCGGGAGGCCCCGCGAACGTCACCATGTCCATCGACGGAACGCCCGCGGGCGAGGTGCATCTACCCGAGCAGATCCCCCAAAGATGCGGCACCGAGTGCATGGACGTCGGCATGGACTGCGTCTCACCCGTCTGCGACGACTACGCCGACCAGGGCCTGTTCCCCTTCACCGGCACGATCCACGAGGTCACCTTCGACTTCCCACAGGTGACCCAGCCGACCGGGCACGAACGGCTTGAGCTGGCCACCAGGATGGATTGACCAGCGCGCGGTGTTCGTGTGTACGACGGCCGCCCGGCGATCTTCGGGAGTGTGTCCGTTTGGGGAACCCTCAACGAGACACGTCCCGCCATCGGTCTACGGCTCATCGCCCGGCCTGGAGTCCTCGGCCCCGATGCCCGCACACGGCTTCAGCAACTCGCCTACCAGCGACAACCCAGAGACGAGCATCGGCGGGTGTTGTTTCCGTCGCAGGCGTTCGCGGACATGTATGCGCCGGTCAACGGGCGTCCATCGGTGCCGCCGGGTCTGCTGGCGACGGTGGTGGTGTTGCAGGCGCTGCATGGATTATCCGATGAGGAGGCGGTGGCAGCGCTGCGGTTCGATCTGCGGTGGAAGGCCGCGTGCGGGGTTGGTCTGTATGACCAGGGGTTCGATCCGTCGCTGCTGACCTACTTCCGGCGTCGGCTGGCCCGCTCCGCGCGTCCGGACCGGGTCTTTGAGATCGTCCGGGAAGTGATCGAGCAGACCGGAGTGCTGGCCGGCCGGAATCGGCGGGTGCTGGATTCGGCGGTGCTGCTGGATGCGGTCGCCACTCAGGACACCATCACCCAGCTGATCGCCGCGATCCGCCGGGTGGCCCGCCTGGTGCCCGGGGCCGGCCGCGCTGGTGGCGGCGCACTGCCATGCCCACAACTATGACGTCCCCGGCAAACCGAAGATCGCCTGGGACGATGAGGAAGCTAAGAACACGCTGGTGGGCGGGCTGGTCACCGACGCGCTCACCCTGCTGGGCCAGCTGACCGGCCAGGATCTGGACGAGCCGGCCGGGCACGCGGTCGGTCTGCTGGCGCTGATCGCGGGCCAGGACGTCGAACCCGCCGAGGACTCCGACGGCACCGACGGACGCTGGCGGATCGCCCGCCGCACCGCGCCCGACCGGATCATCTCCACCGTTGATCCCGAGGCCCGCCACATCCACAAAAGTGCGCACCAGCGCGACGACGCCGACAAGGCCCACGTGGCCATCGAACCGGAGATCGGCCTGTTCACCGAGGTTGCTCTGCGGATCGGCGCGGGTGCCGATCACCACGAGGCTGCCGTCGCCCCCGACCTGCTCGCCGATGAGGACGGTGAGCTGCAGATCCTGGCCGATGCCGCCTACGCCGCCGCTGAATTGCGCGCCGGCCTGGCCGCAGCCGGACACCGGCTGCTGATCAGACCGCCCGCACTCAAGCCCGCCGTGCCGGGCGGGTTCACCCTGGACGACTTCGCCATCGACACCAGCGCCGGCACGGTCACCTGGCCCGCCGGCCACACCGTCCCCCTCACCGCGCCAGGCGGCCGCTACCAGCAACGCCGAGCCACCTTCACCGGCCTGTGCACCACCTGCCCTTTGCGTGATCGGTGCACCACCGCCAAGACCGGCCGCGTCGTGACCATCCGCCCGCACCACGATCTGCAGGCCGCCGCCCGCCACCAGGCCGCCACCGACCCCGCCTGGCAGCACGACTACCGGCGCTGGCGGCCCATGGTCGAACGTGCCGTGGCCTGGCTCGTCGCCCGCGGCAACCGCCGCCTGCGCTACCGCGGCTCCCACGCCAACGACCGCTGGCTCCACCACCGCGCCGCCGCCCTCAACCTCCGCCGCCTGATCAACCTCGGACTCACCCACACAAGCGGCACCTGGACTCTCCAACCGATCACCGCATAACAAGAGAATGAGCCAGCTCATGCCGACCCACCCACCAAGATCTTCAGGACATTCCTAGGCCCCGTGATCGGCATGGAAGATCCCCCCGTGCAGTCTGCCCCGTGTCGCGGCGGCCGCGCAGCCGCGTCGGTCACCAGCTCGGTGCGCATGTGATCGGCGATCGACCAGCCCGCCAGCCGACGTGAGCCCAGGTCCAGCACGTGATGTCGCCGACGTAGCGCCGGTTCGGGGCGGGCGCGATGAAGTCCCGCCGGATCAGGTCCGGCACCTTCTGATGCGAGGGTTCCGGCATCGTCGGGCTGCACCTACTTGCGTAGGTGCAGCCCGACGACGCCGGACGTGTGCGGTGGTGGCAGTCTTGAGTGACCTGGAGACGCTGCCATGGATCGCGGGCGCCGGCTCGTTCGCCGTCGATGGCCGGGCTTCTCCGTCTCCCTCCTCCTGTAGGTTTCGCTACCTGCCTCGCCATTGGGGTCAGGAGCTCAGGACGCCGGCTCTGGCTGCGGCGAGGGCGGCGTCGGCCGCGCGTTCGGCATCGCGTTCTGTGACCGGCTCGTGGGTGATGAACAGCCGGTAGTAGATCGGCGCGACGGCTGTCCTGATCACGTCGGCCACGTCGGTGTCTGCCGGTAGCTCGCCGCGTACGACGGCCCGCCGTACGACCTCTGCGGCCTGCTCGTGGCGGGTGGCGTAGAAAGCGTGCAGCGCCCGCGCGGGCCCCTCGCCCTGTACGGCGGCCGACACGAACGCCGCTGAGATCGGCCCGGCGATTGGATCGGCGAACCCGCCTCGCACCAGCTCGGCGATCTCCCGCAGGTCGTCGCGGAGCGAGCCGGTGTCGGGCATCGGCCACTGCTCCTGTCTGGCTAGTTCGAGCGCGTCGGCGATCAGGCCCTCCGGGCTGCCCCATCGCCGGTACACGGTGGTTTTGTGCACTCCAGAGCGGATCGCCACATTCTCCACCGTCAACCTGCCGTAGCCGTGCTCGGCCAGTTCGGCGAGGGTCGCCTGCCGTACGGCGTCGCGCACGCGGGCGCTGCGACCGCCGGGACGTTTATCCAAAGTCTACTCCAGTTGCGTTAGTCGGTACCCTGATGCTAACTTAAAGCCACATTAGTTGCGATTGGGGTTGTTCTGACTACACAACTTTCCCTCCGGGGAGTTTCGAAGTCCTACGGCGAGCGCCGCGTCCTGGACCAGCTCACCTTCAGCATCCGGCCGGGCGAGCGTGCCGGGATCGTGGGCGAGAACGGTTCCGGCAAGTCCACGCTGCTCAGGATCATCGCCGGGGTGGACCTGCCGGACGACGGCGAGGTGACGGTGTCGGCCGCCGGCGGTATCGGCTACCTGGGCCAGACCCTCGACCTGCCCGGCGACCCCACCGTCCAGCAGGCCATCGACGCCGTGCTGGCTGAGCTGCGCGCACTTGAGCGCGGCATGCGGCGCGCCGCCGAGGAGCAGGACCTGACGCTGTACGGCGAGCTGCTCACGGCGTTCGAGGCCCGCGACGGATACGAGGCCGACGCCCGCGTCGACAAGGCCATGCACGGGCTCGGCCTGGCCGGGATCGAGCGCCCACGTCGGCTGTCGACCCTGTCGGGCGGCGAGCAGGCCCGACTCGGCCTGGCCTGCGTGCTGGCCGCCTCACCGGAGATCCTGCTGCTGGATGAGCCCACCAACCACCTGGACGAGGCTGCGCTGACCTGGCTGGAGAACCGGCTGCGCGCCCACAAGGGCACAGTGGTGGCGATCTCCCACGACCGGACCTTCCTCGACCGGGTAGCCACAACGATCATCGAGATCGACGGCGGCACGACCACCCGATTCGGCAGCGGCTACAGCGGCTTCCTGACCGATAAGGCGGCTGCCCGACAGCGCTGGGAGCAGGCCTACGCCGCCTGGCGGGAGGAGATCGATCAGGTCAAGGAGTTCGCCGCGACCACCGCGCGCCGCATCGCGCCGGGCCGTGAGATGAAGGACAACAACAAGATGGCCTACGACCGCAACGCCGGCCGCGTGCAAAGCTCAGTCGCCTCGCGGGTACGGCAGGCACAAGAGCGCCTGCGCCGCCTGGAGGCCGACCCGGTGCCGCGCCCGCCCAAGCCCATGCGCTTCAGCGGCACGTTCTCCGGCACCGGCACGACCCTCGACCACGGAGAACTACGGCTCGAGCCGGGCGACCAACTGCTGATCACCGGGCCCAACGGCGCGGGCAAGTCGACGCTGCTGGCCGCGATCGCCGCCCGGGCCGGTCAGCAGGCCGGGTACCTCGCACAGGAGGTCGCCTTCGACCCCGACCGCACGGTCCTGGACACCTACGGCGGCGACCCCGACGCCCTGCTGGCGACGGGCCTGTTCCGCCCCGAGGCGCTGCACCTCAAGGTCGGCGCCCTGTCCGAAGGCCAACGGCGGCGGCTCGCGCTGGCCAGACTGCTGGCGGGCGAACACGACCTGCTGCTGCTGGACGAACCCACCAACCATCTCTCGCTCGCCCTGGTCGAGGAGCTCGAGCAGGCACTGCGCGATTACCAGGGCACGCTCGTGGTGGTCACGCACGACCGGGCGCTACGGCGCCGCTTCACCGGTAAGGAGATCTCGCTTCCATGTTGATCGACGGTTCACCGTACGGCATCACCTGCGGCCCCGACGGCGCGCTGTGGCTCACCCTCGTCCACCAGGGCCGCATCGCGCGGGTCGTGCCAGGCGAAGAGCCCACGCTCTTCCCTCTCGACCCGGCCGACGGCCAGCCAACCATCATCACCGAGGGGCCGGACGGCGCGCTGTGGTTCACCGAGTTCGCCGGCGGCCGGATCGGGCGGATCACCGTGGACGGCGCTGTCACCGCGTTCGAGGTGGCCTCGCCGTACGGCATCGCCGCGGGTCCCGACGGCGCCATGTGGTTCACCCAACTACAGGAGGACCGAATCGGACGCATCACCCTGGATGGCGAGGTGTCCGCGCACCCGCTGCCCGCCGCGGGCGCGATGCCCTCGGCGATCGCGGCGGGACCGGACGGCGCCATGTGGTTCACGCTCAACCAGGGCAACGCGATCGGCCGCATCACCGCCGACGGCAAGGTGTCGACATACCCGCTGCCCACACCGGGCGCGGCACCGGTTGGCATCTGCGCCGGGCCGGACGAGGCGCTGTGGTTCGTGGAGATAGGCGCCGGCCAGGTCGGCCGGATCGACACCTCGGGCGAGATCACCGAATTCCCGCTGCCCGACCCTGCCGCCCGACCGCACGCCATCGTGGCGGGGCCGGACGGCGCGCTCTGGCTCACCGAGTGGGGCGCCGGCAGACTGGCCCGCTTCACGACCGAAGGGAAGATCCAGGAGTTCCCACTGGGAGGCGCCGAACCCCACGGGCTCGCCATCGGCCCGGACGAAGCGATCTGGGTCGCCATGGAGTCAGGCGCCCTAATTCGTCACAGCGTGTAGACGAGCGTGAGCAGGAGTGCACGAAGATGCGCCGTAGCGTCACGATCGGGTCCTTCTTGCGCTGCCCGGCCAGCGTCATGGCGTCTTCGCGCACGTGCCACACGCCGCGCCGGTCGACGCTCTTGCCCTCGCCCAAGTTCTCCGAGTCCACTGACACTCCCTGTCAGTGGATCGTCGCTAGCGTCCGCTTCATGACTGTTTACCTCGAAGAATTCGTCGACCGCTACGTCGAGGTGTGGAACGAGCCGGACCCCAGGCGGCGTCGCTCCGCAATCGCGGGGCTGTGGGCGCGGGACGGCGTGGAGTTCACCGACTCCGCCGAGTACCACGGCCATCCGGCCCTGTACGAGCGGATCACCCTGGCTCATGAGCAGTTGGTCGAGGGGGCGGGTTCGTGTTCCGCGCGGCCGGGGACGCCGTCGGACACCACGGCGGGATCCGTTTCACCACCTACATGCTCCCGGCGAACGGCGGTGAGATCGCCTGGACCGGGTCCGTTTTCGTCCAGTTGGACGAGCACGGGCGCATCCTGCGCGACCACCAGTTCGGCGACCCACCACCCGCAGGGGTGGTCACCGGGAACGCGCCCGGGACCCGGGCCGTGGTGCGGGAGTACCTGCGTCGCTGCGCGCAGGGCGACCCCGAGCGGATCGCCGAGATGTACGCGGCAAAGGTCGACTGGCGGGTGAGCTGGCCGGTCGAGCGTCACCCTCACGTGCCCTGGATCCGCCCCCGATCCACCCGCGCCGACGTCGCCGACCATCACCGCACCTTCAACGAACACTGCCCGCCGGACGAGGCCCGGGTGTCGATCGACCATATGACGGTCGACGGCACGGACGCGGTGCTGATCGGTACGAGCTCGCAGGCGGTGAAGGCGACAGGAAGGCGTTTCGCCATGACGTTCGCGCTGCGCCTGACCGTCGAGGACGGCCTGATCACCCGGCACCACATGTACGAGGACAGCCTCGCGGTCGTCGAGGCGTTCCACCGATCCTGACCCGACGCCTTGCCGGGCACTGGGTCGCGGCCCCCTACCACTCGTACGGCCGTGCTCTCCCGGACGATCAGCTCCGTGGCAAGCTCCACCCGCTTCGGAGTCCCACAAGCATCCGCGAAGGGGAGCTGTTGTCGATCACCCTGCTGCGGCGGCTGCGGCCCGACTCCAAACGCAACAAGATCTACCGCGCCTTCCGTGAGCTGGGCCGCGTCAAGAGGGCGATGGTGCTGTTGCGCTACATCTCCGACTGACTCGCCACAACGTGCAGACGTCGGGCCGATGCCCGGACATTGCGCCTGCTGAAACCGACGCGCCCTCAGCGGGAAGATCGCTGTTTCGTGGGCGATAGCGGCGGCGACGATGACGCTGCCGCGCAGCAGGTGAGAGGCACCGACGGCTACGGTGCGGGATGGGAGCGGGCGACGGCCAGGGTGAGCGCGGTGACGTGCTCGGCGAGCTCAGCGACCAGTGCGGGCGGATTACGGACGGTGAAGGGCCAGGGCAGGCCGGTGAGGATGCGCGCCATGGCGGGCAGGTTCTCCGCGCCGCTGACCAGGAGCACGCCGCCGTCAGGGCAGGCGTGCAGGTCGCCGAAGGTGACCGACAAATGGTCGCGGGCGGTGTCGAGGTCGGTGTCGAGCCATACCTCGGTGCGGTGGGTCCAGGCGCCGAGCGTCAACGTGTGCAGCACCTGGGTGACGGGGTCGAAACCGTCGGGCGGGGTGAACGTCCCGGGGAGTTCGGCGGCGCCGCTGATCCGGTCCAGGCGGTACATGCGGATGGCGCCGCGAAGGTGGTCGTGTCCAACGAGGTACCAGCGGCGTGCGTGCACGACGAGCCCGTACGGGTCGACCTCGCGTGCGCCGCGGGTGTGCTCGATCCGAACGGTGTGCCGCGCGTGGACGGCCGCGGCCAGCGTCAGCGCCAGGTGGGGTTCGGGGGTCAGCGGGCCTGTTGTCGCGGAGGTGGTGGCGATGAGCGCGGTGACGCGCCGGCGCAGCGGCGCGGGCAGGACGCGGTTGAGTTTGACCAGCGCCCGGTCGGTCGGGCCGGGTTCTCCCACCTGTTCGTGCTGCTTGCCGGTGGCCAGCGCGACCGCGACGGCGATCGCTTCGTCGTCGGCGAGCATCAGGGGCGGCAGGTGTACGCCGCGGGCCAGCCGGTAGCCGCCGTAGCGTCCGCGGACGGACTCGACGGGGATGTCCATGTCGCGCAGGGCGGTGATGTAGCGGCGAACGGCGCGGGCGTCGACGTCCAGACGCCGGGCCAGTTCGTCGGCGGGCACCAGACCGCGGTCTTGCAGGATCTCCAGCAGCGCCAGGACGCGCGTCGCGGGACGGGACACGATCACGATCCTAATGAGGGCAGAAAGCGTCCACAATCCACTCTAGATTGGCGCCGTAAGAGATCGATCGAAAGGAGTCGACCCCGGTGTCGACCATCGTTCTTGTCGGCGGTTCGTTCCTCGGCGCATGGGCCTGGGAGCGCGTCACGCCGCTGCTGACCGCGTACGGCCACCAGGTGCACCCGCTGACACTCACCGGTTTCGGCGACCGCGCGCACCTGAGCTCGACGGACACGACACTCACCACGCATGCCCGCGACATCACGGCCGCGATCGAGTACGCCGGACTGAGCGAGGTGGTGCTGGTGGCGCACTCCTACGGCGGAGCCCCGGCCACGATCGCCGCCACCACGATTCCCGAGCGGATCGCCCGCGTGGTCTACCTCGCCGCGCTTCTGCCCGAACCGGGCAAGAGCCTGTTCGACAGCACGCCTGCGCCCGTCGTCGAAGCGATCATGGAAACCGTCCACAACGGACGGATCCCGGTGATGAGCGACGAGATCATCGACGCCAACTTCGGCGAGCACGGGCTCACCCCCGAGGACCGGGTATGGCTGCGGGCACGCGGCGTCGACCAGCCCATCAGCACCTACCAGGACCCGGCGCCGGCCGACCTGCGCGCGGCGCAGGGGCTGCCCTGTACCTACATCGCCTGCGCGGGCGACCCGGGCGGCCCGCCGAGCATGCCGGGCTTGGAGGTGATCACGCTGGACTCCGGGCACTGGCCGATGATCACCGAACCGGAGCTGCTGGCCCGGGTGCTGGACGAGGTGGCCCGGTCATGATGCGGCCGTACCGGGTGAAGATTCCGCACGAGACCCTGGATGACCTGGTCGCCCGGCTGGCCGCGACCCGCTTCACCCGCCCGCTGCCCGGCCATGGGCTCGGCGTGCCCGCCGACCGCGTCCGGCACCTGGTCGAATACTGGCGCGACGGCTATGACTGGCGCGCCTGGGAGCGGCGGATCAACGTCCATCCGCAGTTCATTACCGAGATCGACGGGCTTGACGTGCACTTCCTGCACATCCGTTCAGCCCGGCCGGACGCCCTGCCGCTCATCCTCACCCACGGCTGGCCCATGTCGGTCGTAGAGTTCCGTCCGCTGATCGACCGGCTGAGCGACGCCTTCCACCTCGTCATCCCCTCAGTGCCCGGCTTCGGGTTCTCCGGCGTACCGCGTGAGCCGGGCTGGAACCGTCGCCGCGCCGCCGCGGCGTGGGCGGAGTTGATGCGCCGGCTCGGTTACGAACGTTACGGCGCGCACGGCAACGACGTCGGCTCTTTGATCTCCATCGAGCTCGGACGCCTGGATCCGCACCGCGTCGTCGGAGTGCACGTCACCCAGATCTTCTCCCTGCCCTCCGGTGATCCGGCGGAGCGCGCCCTGCTGGGCCCGGACGATCGGGCGAAGCTGGCCACCCTGGAACGCTTCATGGCCGGCCGGAGCGCCTACCTCGCCCTCCAGTCCACCCAGCCGCAGACCCTGGCGCACGCGCTCGCCGACTCCCCGGTCGGCCAGCTGGCCTGGAACCTGCAGATGTTCGGCGACGCGGTGAGCGACGACTACATCCTCACCAACGCCACCATCTACTGGCTGACCGACACCGCCGGTAGCTCGGCCATGATCGGCTATCACGGCAACAGGCCACCTGCCGGACCGTCATCGATCCCGCTGGGCCTTGCCTGCTTCGCCGACGACTTCTTCCCCTCCATCCGCCCGCTCGCCGAACGCGACCACAGCGCCATCATCCACTGGAACGCCTACGACAAAGGCGGACACCATGCCGCGCAAGAGGAACCCCAACTCCTCGCCGACGACCTCCGCACGTTCTTCACCCTCCGCCGATGACGTCGCCCGCGGGCGCACCGGCCGCGGCACCGGTGGTCTACACCCGACTGGGAACACAACGCATGCCGACCGCATTCGTCGTCTTCTACCGGAACTTGAACCTGGGCCATCCGAACAGCCACACCCGCTCAGACAGATGATCCTACTCTCCTAGCTCACCGTCACCACCGGATTCGTGCCAGAGCCGTTCACTGGACAGACCCGACAGACGGTCGATCTTCGTAGATGCCTGGATCAATGCATCTGCCATACACCGTGGGCTCGGGCGAAGTCGGCCGCCATCAGCGCGTCCCGTGGGATGAAGATGTAGACCAGGCCGTTGTCGCCGAGTTGTGCGCCCGGTTCGGAGTCGATCTGGGCCAGGAGTTGCCATTGAGTGGGTGACGTGGTCGGTTCGGCGGTTGCGCAGTGTTGCCACGGATCGTCCTGAAGGGGGTCGGCGTAGCCGAGCAGGCGGTGCCTGGGTCGGTCATCGTCGGATAGCGGGGGATGAAACTCGTTGAGGAATCCGATGAACGCCGCGAATTCCTCGCTCGGGCGGGCCGGATCATCGCCAGTAAGGTCCAGGCCTGTGAGGTCGTGGTAGAAGGGGCTGTCCAGCGGGGGCAGTGTGGGATCCACTGCTGGGATCATCGCGCGGTGCGGAAGTATCTCCGCTCCTGGAGGCGGTTTTGCGACGATCAGGTTGCGGGCCTGCGATGGCTGCGTCATGACCAAGACTCCGGAATCGTATGTCATGTCATCCCAAGCGATACCGCTGCCCAGGTCGGCGAAGATCTGTAGCAGTCCGGCGGGGGGCAGCAATCGCTCGTCATCGCAGCGACTCGTCTCGGCCAGATCAATCTGCGCCAAGAGGGTCATGGGGTGGTTTCGGCGGTGCGGCCAGGGTACGCCCAGCGGCAGTTCGGGGATGCCGCCCAGGTGGGTTCGACCGGCGGTCATGCCCTTGCCGCGGGAAACCAGACCTATCCCGGCGCGGCGCAATGCCACCAGGCTGTCCGCGTGCTGGCCGAGCCTGAGGTCCTGGCACACAGCCCGGATCCAGTGCTCGTCGTTGGCGGCATCGACCGTCGCGGCCCAGGTCTGCAGCATGTGGGGATCGGTGAACCGCTCAAGAAACTGAAGCGTGGTCTGTGCGTGTTCGTCTTTGAATGCAACCTGGGAGAACTCCAGCATGCTGGGCGTCATGAGCAGCCCGCCTGTCCGGTCGACGACGCAGGCCAGCAGGGACGGCAGCGACTGAACCCACGCCTGGATGTAGGCGTGAGTTCGCTCGAGAGTCTGCCCTGCCGGGACCAGCTGGACTGTCTGTTCTGCGCGTTCGCCGGTGTTTTCGTTATGCAGGCACAACCTCAGGTCGAGGGATCCGTCGCTTGCGAGAACGGGGCCAGGCTCGGCGAGCTCCAGGCGTACCTGCTCATGCCTGGTGGGCAAGCCTGCTCGCAACAGTGCTTCCAGCGCTTCCACATTCACATCCTGTTCCCGCACCGGACGATCATGATCCGCAAAGTAGCGGCTGATCTATTCGGCGGCATTGACTTCGTTGACGACAAGCCACGATCTCTGTGAGAACGTCGGCGAGGGTGCGTTCGAGCGTGGCCATGATGAAGGTCCTGACCGGTCGTTGGGGTTGTGGTCCGTCCGAGGACGGTTGGGCACGGGGCACGATGGCGGCCGGAGTCAGCCTGCCGCCGGTTCGGTGAGCCGGGCTTCGAGATCAGCGATCATCTGGTGGGGAGGTTGGTGTTCTCGGACTGGACCGTCTGCGGGCCAACCCTGTCGATGCTGGCAACGTTGGTGATGCACCCGTCGGCGGCTTGGGCCGTCGTGTCGAACTCCGTGCGAAGGATCGAGTGGGTTGGCGGCCTCGACGGTGATGGCGCAGTCATGCCTTTGACCGATGTCATCGCCGCTCGTGCGGCCGACATGGCGTCGCGAGCGCTGAACTTACAGTGGGGCACAAGGCACCCGTCCAGATCAAGACGGTCCGATACAGGCCTCTGTTCCTGGATGATCCGCTGGCGGCGGGTCAGGCCCGGCGGTGGGCCCAGGTGGAGCGGAACCGGGCGAGGCTGACGATGAGCACGATGCTCAAGATGAGCGCGCCGCCATCGGTGACAATGGAGGGCAGCAGGCCGACAGTGCCATACAGCTGGGCGCAGGCTTTCCACATGACCGGCGGAATCATGCCGAACGGGCCGGCGGCCTGGGTCACGTTGACTGCGAGCGCGACCCAGAATGTCCACTTCCAGCCGCGCAGTGCCAGCATTCCCAGGGCGTTGCCGATGACGTAGACGGCGCCGACGGTGCGGAAGCCAGCCAGGAATCCTGGGACCTCCGTGGCCGCTTCCGCCGGTGTCTTGCCGCTCAGCGTCATCATCAGTTCCAAGGTGCCGGGGTTGATGATGACCCAGCCGTGCAGCAGGGTGCCGATAGCGAAGACGACGGAGCTGATGAAGGTGAGGACCTGCAGTCGCCGGGTCCACACAGTCGGAATCTTCGCTTGGCGACGGGTAGCGGTGATGTCCATGATGTGCGCCCTTCGTTCAGAGTGGTCACCATCGTGCTGATCGGCGGCAGAATGATCGTCCTACGCGGGCAGGCTGTTGGTACTGCTTCGCCACCGACGCCTCGCCCCACAACAACTCCAGGGCCTGGCCGATCTCCTCATCCTGCATGCCGCCCAGCAGCCGGCCCGCGCCGAGTCGGCGGCAATCTTGTCCAGGGTGGTGGTGTAGGGGCGGCGAGTGTTGAGGTTGGCGCACGCCGGCGAGTCGAGGAAGGCGTCGGCCGCCGCCCTCACCGTCCCGCCCTGCCGCCGCCCTCACCGTCCCGCCCTGATGAGCCTCGCCGGAACGCAGGTTGATCACGGCCGGCACCGCCGCCCACCTCTCCCAGCGCGCTTGCCCACAGATAGAGGGCTCGCTTCATGTAGCCGCCCTGGAGACCGGTCCGCAGGCCAGGCCGGAGTCGTGATCCACGACGCTGCAGAGTAAGGACCGTTATCTGCAGGAAGCCCTCAAGCTCCGCGCCACCCGACTCTGGCATCTGTGAGAGGGGCCGTTCGCCGATGGAGAGCTCGGGCACCCGCCACTTTGGGCTGGGTTGAGCTCGGTGGGAGGGCTCATGAAACAACAACCGACCGCCCCGGCAAGCTGCCGTACCGCGGTCGCGCCGGGGTTCAGGAGGTGGCGGGGACGCGGTCGGCCGGCTGGTATTTCATCAGGACGACTCCTGAGGTGAACGGCTCGGCCGAGACCAGTTCCAGTCGTTGCGGTGGCCGGCCGTTCTCGAACAGAGCCTTGCCGTCGCGTAGGGCCACCGGGTGCACCAGCAGATGGAACTCCTCGACGAGCCTGAGTTCAACGAGCGAGCGGATCACTGCGAGACTGCCGTAGACCACGATGTCCCCGCCGGGGCCGCGTTTGAGTCCGGTGATCTCGTCCGGGTCGACGTCTTCGAGTTTGCGGGTGTTCTGCCATGCGGCGATATTCCCCGAGGCGGAGACGACAATCTTCTCCATGGTGTCGACCCGGCGGGCGTACTCGCGCACCCCGTCGGTCTCGCCAGGGTCGTGGGCGGCCCGCGGCCAGTGGCCGGCGAAATCGGTGTGCGTGATCCGCCCCAGCAACAGACTGCCGGAGCCTTCCACCAGCTCCCGCTCATATTTCAGCATCTGATCGTCGATCAGTAGCCAGTCCATCTCGTCTCGCGGGCCGGCGACAAATCCATCGAGCGTCGTCCACATCGACACAACGATCTTGCGCATCTTCCACTCCATCATGGTCCGTTGAACTTGGCCTCTTGCCCGGGTGGCGTACCGACTCCCGGGCGCTCTGGGCCAGGCGAAGGGTACCCAGCTACTGGCCGGCGCCCATTGCTGCCAGGACGGGTTCGGGCGTCAGCCCCGGGAACCGTTCCTGGAAGTCCAGGACCCCGACCCAGGCCGGGCGCAGCGCGATCCGGACCATCCGCAGGCCGGGCTTGTCGATCGCCGCCACATAGGCGTCACCCGCCCGTTCGCCTAGTCCGGCGCGCTGCATGACGGCGTACTCGGGCAGGACGCCCTCGACCTCGGCCAGGGTGACCGTTCCGCGCAGCATCAGCACCTGCGGGGGACCGTCGGCGGTGTCGATGGTGACCGCCACCTCGGGGCGGGCGTGCAGGTCACGGACCTTGAAGGTGCCAGCGAACGCGGCGATGACGACCTCGTCGCCGTTCCACAGGAAGTTGACCGGGATCAGCCGTGGCGTCCCGTCCTTGCCGGTGTAGGCCAGCCGCGCCACCAGAGTCGAGTCATTGAGCAGACGCTGCGCGGTGGGAGTGGCCAGCAGTCGCACGTCGCCCTGCGGGAGGCTTGCCGCCCGGGTGTCGGAGAGGTTCATGAGGCTTATGCTAGGAAGCTAACTCCTAAATAACAAGTAATGCTCCTAAATTAGGATCGTCGAGGTAGCCTGACGGCCATGAGCGGTATGCGCAGCTATGGAGACCCGTGCGGTGTGGCCCGCGGCCTGGACGTCATCGGCGAACGCTGGGCCCTGCTGGTGGTACGCGACCTGCTGCTGGGCCCTAAACGCTTCAACGACCTGCACGCCGGCCTGCCCGGCGTCAGCCCGAACGTGCTCACCCAGCGGCTACGCGACCTGACCGAGCACGGCGTCGTCCAACGCCGCGACCTGCCGCCCCCGGCCCGCATCCGCCTCTACGAACTCACCGACTGGGGCCGCGCCCTGGAACCCCTCCTCCTCCACCTCGGCCGCTGGGGCAGCCAAGCCCCCACC